>CAZHVZ010000004.1:51926-63639 GCA_964536245.1 uncultured Rhodocyclaceae bacterium | reverse complement strand
CGGCAACGGCAAGGGCAAGTCCAGCGCCGCTTTCGGGGTGGTGGCCAGAGCCTTGGGGCATGGTTTCAAGGTCGGCGTCGTGCAGTTCGTCAAGGGCCGTTCCGATACCGGCGAAGAGGCCTTCTTTCGCAACCAAGCCAGGGTCGCCTGGCATGTCGGGGGCGAAGGCTTTACCTGGGAGACCCAGGACCAGGAGCGCGATGCCCGGGCGGCGCAGCATGCCTGGAGCGTTGCCTGTGAGCACCTGGGGAATCCGGACATCGGACTGGTTGTTCTGGATGAAATGACCTACGCCTTCAAATACGGCTGGCTTGATCTGGATGACGTGCTGGCCGTACTGGCTGCCCGCCCGCCCCGCCAGCACGTCATCATTACCGGTCGTGCCGCGCCGCCTGCCCTGCGTGATGCCGCCGATACGGTGAGTGACATGACCATGGAAAAACATGCCTTCCAGTCCGGAATCAAGGCCATGCCGGGTCTGGAGTGGTGATGCCGGATTGTCCCGCTCTCTTTATCGCCGCTCCCGCCTCCGGCCAGGGCAAGACCACCGTCACCGCCGCCCTGGCCCGCCTGCATGCCCGGCAGGGGCGGCGGGTGCGGGTCTTCAAGTGCGGCCCGGACTTTCTCGATCCGCAGATTCACGCCGTTGCCAGCGGCCACCCGTGCTACAACCTCGACCTCGGCATGTGCGGCGAGGCCGACGCCCGCTGGCGGCTGGCCGAAGCGGCGGCCTCCGCCGATCTCATCCTGGTGGAAGGGGTGATGGGGCTTTATGACGGATCGCCTTCCGGTGCCGACATCGCCCGCCTGTTCGGCATTCCGGTCATGGCGGTGATCGACGCCCGCGCCGTGGCCCAAACCTTTGGCGCCATTGCCCATGGCCTGGCCACCTACCAGCCCGGACTGCCCTTTTCCGGTGTGCTGGCCAACCATGTCGGCAGCCCACGCCACGCGGAAATGCTGCGGGACAGCCTGCCCGCCGGCCAGCGCTGGTACGGGGCGGTTCCCCGCGATCCGGAGGCGTCCCTGCCGGAGCGGCATCTGGGGATCCTGCAAGCCGCCGAAATCTCCGACCTGACCGCCCGCCTCGACCGGGCCGCTGATCACCTGGCCGCCACCGGGGCCGGGGAACTGCCGCCGGCCGTGACTTTTCCGCCGGCCGACCGCCCTGAACTGCCGCCCTTGCTCGCCGGCAAGCGCATTGCCATTGCCCGCGATGCAGCCTATGGATTCATTTATCCGGCCAATGTTGATACCGTGCGCGACCTGGGGGCGGAACCGGTCTTTTTCTCCCCGCTGGCTGGCGATGATCTGCCGCCGTGCGATGCCGTCTGGCTGCCCGGCGGCTATCCGGAGCTCCATGCCGAAGTGCTGGCCGGGCGGCAGCAATACTGGGCTGCCCTGCACGCCCATGTGGACGCAGGCAAACCCCTGCTCGCCGAATGCGGCGGCATGATGAGCCTGTTCGAGCAGGTGGTCGACAAGGCGGGACAAAGCCATGCCTTCGCCGGCCTGCTGCCGGGGCGTGCGGTGATGCAAAAGCGCCTGGCGGCTCTCGGAACCCAGTTTGCCGACTTGCCGGAAGGCCGCCTGGCCGGCCACACCTTTCACTACTCCAAAAGTGAAACAAGCTTGCCGCCCCTTGTCCAGGCCCATACTGCGGACGGGCGAAGCGGCGAGGCGATTTACCGGATCAAGCGGCTGACCGCCTCCTACGTGCATTTCTATTTCCCAGCCAACCCGCTTGTTGCGGCAGCATTACTCGGTGGGGTCTGACTCTTCGGTTTTTACGAACGGTTCGTGCGATTTAATATCGTTTTTTGTGGCGTTGCCCTCGGTTACACTAGGTGGGTTGTAAACTTTTTACACGGAGACATAGATGAAGAATTTTGCCCTGATGGCCGCAGCCCTGGTGCTCGGCTTTACCCTCAGCATTGGCGATGCCGAAGCCAAGCGTCTGGGCGGTGGTAGTTCGTCCGGAATGCAGCGCCAGTCGGTCGCCCCGAGCAAGGCGCCGGATGCCGCCAAGCAGCCGACGCAAGCTTCCCCCGCTGCTCCGGCGGCCGCTCCGGCTGCCCCCGCCGCCCAACCCAAACGCTCGTGGATGGGCCCTCTGGCCGGTCTGGCTGCCGGTATCGGTCTGGCTGCCCTGGCTTCCCATTTCGGCTTCGGTGAAGGCCTGGCCAACATGATGATGATCGGCCTGCTGATCATGGCGGTGGTGATGGTCATCGGCTTTTTCATGCGCAAAAAGGCCGCAGCCCAGCAAACGGACGGTTTGCAATACGCTGGCGCCGGTGCCGATTATGGCCGCAATGCTCCGCCTGCGGCTGATTTCACCCCGGCTGGCGGGGCTGCTCCGGTAGCGGCTGCCGCCCCGGCCGGCTCCATTCCGGCAGACTTCGATGTCGAAGGCTTCGTTCGCCACGCCAAGGTGAATTTCATCCGTTTGCAGGCCTCCAATGATGCCGGCAATCTGGACGATATCCGCGAATTCACGACGCCGGAAATGTTTGCCGAAATCAAGATGGGCATGGCCGAGCGCGGCAACGCCAAGCAGGAAACCGACGTTGTCCAGCTCAATGCCGAAGTTCTAGATGTCAGCGAGGAAGCCACCCGTTACATCATCAGCGTGCGCTTCCACGGCATGATCCGCGAAGAACGGAACGGTCCGGTCGAGCCCTTCGATGAAATCTGGAACATGACCAAGCCCCGTGACGGCAGCCACGGCTGGACCCTGGCCGGTATCCAGCAGGTTCAGTAAGCCGCCGGGCAAGCAAGCAGTCATCAGCACCAGGCCGGGGGAGCGATCCTCCGGCCTTTTCTATTGCCGTCAGCCGTAACGCCGGGCAGCCTCCACTGCCAGCCCGGCTCCGATGCTGCCGAAAAGATCCCCCTCCACCACCTCGGCCTCGGGCAGTTGCGCCGCAATGCGCTGGCGCAGAGCCGGAATGCCGCTCGAACCGCCGGTGAACAAGACGGTGTCGATGCGCTCGGCCCGCAGGCCGGCTTCCGGCAACAGGCGGCTGACCGTGGCCTCGACTTTTTCCACCAGCTGCCGGCTGGCCAGCTCGAATTCCAGGCGGTTCACAACATGCTGCTCGCCGGGAGCAAAGGCTTCCAGGGGCAGGCTGGCCTGGTGGTCGGCAGACAGGGCAATCTTGGCCTGTTCGACCTGATGCGCCAGCCAGTGGCCGGCCCGGCGCTCGATCAGGGAAAGCAGACGTTGCAGGCATTCCGGTTCGAGGGCGTCGATGTAAAGCCGCTGCTGCTCGGCCCAGACCTGCCGGGTGTAGGCAAAATTGATGCTGTGCCAGGTGGCGAGGTTGAAGTAGATGCTGGCCGGCATTTCGCGGCCATTTTTCAGCTTGCCGCGATAGCCGAGATGCGGCATCACCCCGGCCAGGCTCAACTGGCGGTCAAAATCGGTGCCGCCGATGTGCACGCCGCCATTGGCCAGCACATCGCTGCGGCGGTCTGCGGCGCGGGCGCGCTGCGGGGAAAGGCGGACGATGGAAAAATCCGAGGTGCCGCCGCCGATATCGGCAACGAGGACAATTCTTTCCCGGTGGATCTGCGTCTCGTAATGGTAGGCGGCGGCCAGGGGTTCAAGCTGGAAACTGACCTCCTGAAAGCCGATGGTTCGGGCAATGTCGCCCAGGGTCTGCTCGGCAAGCCGGTCGGCCTGCGGGTCATCGTCGACAAAATACACCGGGCGTCCGAGAACGGCGTGCCGGAAATGCTGCCCGCTTGCCTGCTCGGCCCGCTGCTTGAGGGTGCCGATAAAGGCCACCAGCAAATCCCGGAAAACCACGGCGCGGCCATGCACCTCGGTCTTGCCGTTGATCAGGCTGCTGCCGAGCAGGCTTTTCAGTGAGCGCATGAGGCGGCCCTCGGTGCCGGCCAGATACTCCTCCAGGCCGCTACGGCCAAAGCTGATGCTATCCTCCTCGGCCTTGAAGAACCCCACCGAAGGCAGGGGCGGCGGGCCTACCGCCAGGGGCAGCAGGGTCGGCAGGCCGGGGCGCCGCCAGCCGACGGTGGAGTTGGAGGTGCCGAAATCGATGCCGCAGGCGCGGGGAGGTAAAGCCGTCATGGAGGGAAGCCAAACGCAGGGCGCGCGATGCTACGTGGGGTGGCGTAGGATGTCCACCAGAGGCTTGTCCGTGGACCGGCCTGAACTACTTGCCCTGTCGCGGTATCCAAGGAGAGCTTGCCTGTATTTTTCCATGCGGATGCTATGAAAACGCTACTCGAACTGGCGGGCCTCTTCCCCCGCGACAACGAAATTCCTCCCGATTGCCGCCTTCTGGCGCCCATCCACCAGCGCGCCATCCTGATCAATGGCGAAATGCGCATCTGGAAAGGCGACACGCGGGCCGTCCATTCGCCGGTCTGTGTGCGGGGCGCCGACGGCCAGCTGGCCCATGTCGAACTGGGCAGCGTTCCGGTCACCGGCATCGGCGAGGCCGATGCCGCGCTGGCCGCCGCCGTTGCCGCCTACGACCATGGTCGCGGCCAGTGGCCCAACCTCTCGGTGGCTGATCGTATTGCCTGCGTCGGCAATTTCACCAGCCAGATCGTCGCCCGCCGCCGCGAGATCGTCAATCTGATCATGTGGGAAATCGGTAAAAGCCTGGCCGATTCCGAAAAGGAGTTCGACCGCACCATCGACTACATCCGCGCCACGGTCGAGGAGCTCAAGCGGCTCGACAACAGCAACTCGCGTTTCGAGATCGTGGACGGCACCATCGCCCAGATCCGCCGTTCCCCGGTGGGCATCGCCCTGTGCATGGGGCCCTACAACTACCCCATGAACGAAACCTTCAGCACTCTCATTCCGGCGCTGATCATGGGCAACGTGGTGCTCTTCAAGCCGCCGCGCTTCGGCGTGCTGCTCTACTACCCGATGCTGGAAGCCTTCCGCAGCGCCTTTCCGCCGGGGGTGATCAATATCGTCTATGGCCAGGGGCATGTCGTGGTGCCGCACATCATGGCTTCCGGCCAGGTCAATGTGCTGGCCCTGATCGGTTCGTCGAAAGTGGCCGACCAGCTGAAAAAATCCCACCCCAAGACCAACCGCCTGCGTGCCGTCCTCGGGCTGGAGGCCAAGAATGCCGCCATCATCCTGCCCGACGCCGATATCGAGCTGACCGTCCGGGAATGCATCACCGGCGCCCTCTCCTTCAACGGCCAGCGGTGCACGGCGATCAAGATGATCCTGGTGCACCAGTCCATCGCCGAGCAGTTCCTGCGCCGCCTCTGCGATGAGGTGGGCCGGCTGGTCATCGGCATGCCCTGGGAAAAGGGCGTCATGCTCACCCCCCTGCCGGAAATGGAAATGGTCGCCTACCTGAACGCTTGCATCGCCGATGCCGTCAGCCAGGGTGCCAAGGTGATCAACCCCGGCGGCGGCGCCTCGGTGGAAACCCTGTTCACCCCGGCGGTGCTCTTCCCGGTCAAGGAAGGAATGAAGCTCTACCGCGAAGAGCAGTTCGGACCGGTCATTCCGGTGGCCACCTTCGAGGACATCGAAACCCCCCTCGACTACGTCATCACTTCCGACCACGGCCAGCAGGTCAGCGTCTTCGGCAGTAACCCCGATCACATCGCCTCGCTGGTCGACACCCTGGTCAATCAGGTGTGCCGGGTCAATATCAACTGCCAGTGCCAGCGCGGCCCGGATGTCTTCCCCTTCGTCGGGCGCAAGGATTCGGCGGAAGGCACGCTATCCGTGCACGACGCCCTGCGCGCCTTCTCCATCCGCACCATGGTCGCCGCCAAACAGACCGAAGCCTCGCGCAAGCTGCTCGACGCCATCGTTCTCGGCAACAAGTCGAATTTCATCAATACTCATTTCATTCTCTGAAGCGGAAAGCGGGGAATGAACAGCTTGGCAGCTTTGCGGAAAACAGGAGCCGGTCAAGAAGTGTTCCGGCCTGCCTGATCAGCGGAGGAAGGGAAGCCAGTCAAACCAGCCAAATCCCGGCCAGGCCTTGCGCACCTCGCGCAGGCATTGTTTGACCAGAAGCTTCCCGGACGGGTCCAGAGGCCGGCATTCCCGGCGGATGGCCAGCACCGCCACACCAAGCTCGGCGATCAACTCCGAAGAAGTTGTCCAGGCGCCGCCAAGGATGTTTTCCAGGCGCTCGCCGTGCGCTGGGAAGCCGCCGTCCCGCAGGGCGGCAGCCAGGGCTTGGAACGGTTGGGAACTGGTCGGCGAGGGCATGGGCGGGGGGCATTCGATGGAATTGACTGGCGGATAGTCTCAACCAGAATGCCCTTTGCCACAAGTTCCTGGCCACAACGACGGGGGAGGAAAGCCTGCCTGACCGTCAGCGCGCCAAAGTATGCGCGTGGGGAGGGGGAAACCGTGGTTTGTTCCAGAATATCTTAGGAAGCGAAAGCCTGAAGCTTATGGTTCGACCTGCTTGAAACGCATACAGAACATAATGAGGACCCCCATGATGAGCCCCGTGGCCAACGAGCTTTTCAAGAAAGCTAAGGCAGGGATAAATACCCCAAGCAACTTAATCGGCAGGCCAACAGCGAACGCCAATATGAAGAATTTTCCATAGGCAAAATCTTGGCGCATCGGAGAAGTGCAATGCGGGCATGTTTTTATTTTTCCCCATGAATGGATCGCTTTTGAAAAGAACGGGATTTTCTGTTGGCAGGTTGGGCAGTCCATTGAAAAGCTTTCTAACGACGCTGTAGAAAAATTGTATTCATTCCGCCATCGTGCCGTGAACTATATGGAATAACAAGACTCCAGCCGAAAGTTTAATTCAGGGAGGCGCCATGGCCCGCTACAAGGCAATCGACACCAGCCCGAGATTCCTGGCGGTGAATCTGGAGAAACAGCTTCTGCCTGGCAGTTTCGAACACGCCGTGCACCACCTGCTCGACCACGAATTTGACCTGTCGCTTTTCGACGCCCGCTACCGCAATGATGAGCGTGGAGCCAGCGCCTATCCGCCGGGGATGCTGCTCAAACTCATCCTCTGCGCCTACGCCCAAGGCGTCGTCAGCAGCCGGGGCATCGAGCGGCTGTGCCGCGAACACGTCACCTTCATCGCCCTGAGCGGTGACAGCGCAACCTGCGCCACAACAAACGGCTAGATCGGTTCACCCTACGTGGGCGAAAGAAGGTGGACACCCAGTGGAAACTGTACTCCCTGGTGCACAACATCGAGAAGCTGGCCCATCACGGGTACGGGCAGTAGGCAACGGGGGAGAGCCCCTTCAAGCAACGGCAGGCCCTGCTGAAACCGGGATGATGCGGCCGATCAGTTGAATGGCATGAAGAAACAGAATGGTGCAGATCAAACCTGCGCCATTCTGTTTGCCATAAATCGGGCTGGGAAAGGGTTTTTCTACAGCGTCTCCTGCACCGCAGGGTTAGCCATCGACATCGGGCTCGGAGCCAAAGAGAAGTGATTCAAGTTGTTCCTTCTTAGGCACGTAGCCATGGTTAATGATTTCAATAAGTACGCGACGAAGCAAGTTGAAGGTTTCCAGAACGTCTTCGGCTTCATGCTTAGGCTTGCCGTGTGCCGCAGCGGAACGCTTGTCGTACAGCTTGGCAATTTCCTTTTGAAGAGTGTGACGTCTTTTACCGGGCGATTCAAGAAATGCCGCGATGAGCGATGAAACGCGAAACTTCAATTCGGACGTGGATGGGGAGAAAAGCGCCTCCAGTGCTCCCCAGAGAGATACCAGCGTTAGTGCGGGATTCTGAACGAATTGCCCGGTGTCGATTGCATCAACCGCTAGCGAAAATTCTGTGCTCTGGCCTATTAGTCTATGGGTGACTTGCCATCGATCTTTGACCCAATCTAGGGCACTTGCATTTGCTCTGCCCCCGACTACGCCAAGAGGAAAATGGCGCCGCTGAATTTCAAATGGAAGCAGCTGCGTATCGTTGTCGCGAACTTGTGGAAGTGAGGCGAAGGGGTGGTTTGAGAAAACAGGGAGCGTAGTTGCCGGGTTAACGCCAAGCCGTAGTAAGAAAAGAAACGTTAGGGCAACTTCCATCTTTGAACCGAACTTCTCTTCGATATGGGCTGGTATCAGCAGTTGCGCACTTACGTCGAACGCGCTTCCACCTGACGCTGCCTTCCATGGCCCCGGATGATGCCCCCCGGCCGGTGCGCGTGTGAAAGCCATCATGAACGGCGCCATCAGGTGTGCATAAGTCCTCGTAAGCGCAATTCCTTCCCCGAAATCGAACACTTCGACTTCAAGCTCAAGACCGGATAGGCCCGCGTGAATGTTACCGCCAAGAAGAGAGGCCATGGTTTGTCGATGGCTAACGAATATCTATGGACTCCCCCGATTTGCAAGTAATAAGTTGTTGGTTCTTTGGTAACAGCCTGCAGGAATCTATCCGGCCTACTGTGATGCCCGTCGGCATCGGCCCTGATGACATTCGCACCGTGGAATCCTCATTAGCGTAGCGGCCTTGCCTCGGCCAAACACGTTATCAGGCTGGTTCCACGTCGGTCTGAACCGTTGTCCCATCAACTCATTTCGCTCGCAATCTTCAGGCGGGAATCTGACCAATCGGTTAATCAAAGCAAGCGTCAGCTTGCCACTTGGTATTCAGTCCCTCGGGACAGCATCGCCCAGATGATACGTGCATTCTTGGCGGCCAGGGCAACCGCTGTGACGTTTGCACAACTTCGTTCCTTGAGCGCTTCTGTCCAAACACTCTTGCGATCCGTCTTGCCAGTCGTCAGTCGTAACGCCGAACGGGTGCCGTGAATCAGCAAGGTGCGTAGCGTCACGTCGCCACGCTTGCTGATGGCCCCGAGTTTCGTCTTGCCGCGCACATCCACGCCGTGGACCTGAAAAACCGTCTTGGCAATATCAAAACCGATGCGGATAACTTTCATGGCACACCTCCTTGGCTGGCTCATAGCCCCTTGGCGGCAATTCCCTCAGTGTCCCCCTAGACGGAGGGGGAGTCCATCTCATTAGCGTTTATCCGCCGACGCAGACGAGGTCGGGCGGGGGGCGTTCATATCGGCGGACAAACCTCGTTGGACTGAACCGCCGGGTGGCGGTGGCTATGGGGATTGTAAGGTAGCAGAGTCTGAGGTCAATTGATTGGCATACGCCTTCGTGATCCATCCGGGGGCTGGCGATGGTGGCAGGCATGGGGTTTCCGACAGGCTCCATTTCCTGTGAGCCTCCACCTGGCCTGGTAAGGTGATTTGCCATAAGTCCGAAAGCCTGCCCGTTGCCGGCGCCGTCGTCGATCCTGTTCCTGACTCAACAGGCGTCACCTTCAGCCCCCTAAAACCCGATCCGCAGCCCCAGCCGCAGCGTTCTCGGTTCCAGGGGATGCACCAGCCGTCCGTCTATTCCGCCACCGCAGCTCCCGGCCAGGGTTTCGCTGCGAGTGCAGGCGCCGCCCCAGTATTCGATGTCGTTGGCTTTGCGGTTGAAGAGGTTGAGGACATCGAGGGTGGCTTGCAGCTTGGGGTCGATGCGGTAGCCGAGTTTGAAATTGGCCATCCAGAAGGGTGTCGATTTCTGCTGGCCGGTTTCTTCCAGGGCGTAGGCGCCTAGGTAGCGCAGGCGCAGGCCGCCGAACCAGCGGCCGCCGGGGTCGGCGCTGAGGCCGAGGGAGGCGGTGAGGGGGATAGCGTTGGGCACATGGCGGCCGCCGTTGTCCGGGTCGGCTACAGTGAAGCGGGCCTGGGAAAGGGCCAGGTCGCCGTCGATGATCCAGCCGCTGGCCGGGGTGAGGTAGTTGGACCATTCCAGCCCATGGCGGCGGGAGGCGCCCTTGGGTTCGGTGATTCCCTGGTCACCGATGAATACCAGCTCGGAAGCCAGGGCCATCTGCCACAGGGAAAGGCTGCTCTGCCAGCCCGGCAGGGGATTGGTGCGCACGCCGAGTTCGCCTCCCCGTGCCTTGACCAGCAGGGGAACCGCTTCCACCGGGGAGCCGTCCTGCGGGTTGCTGCGGGTGGTGGCGCCACGGGCATCGTTGCTGTGGAAGCCGTTGCCCCAGTTGCCGTAAAACTCGGTCTGGCCGAGCAGCTTGAAGGGGCCGAGCACCATGCCGAGCTTGGGGCTGGTTTGCCCGGCGTGGCTGCTGCCGCCGTTGTCCAGGTTGAAGGCGCCGTCGCTGGGCGTGACTCGCGCCCAAAGCTCGTCGTGGCGCAGGCCGAGGGTGCTGCGCAGCCAGGGGGTCCATTGGCTGCGCGCTTCCAGGAAAAGGCCGGCGGCGGTTTCGCCCACCCGGTCGGCGCGGACGGTTTGTCTGCGCTGGCGGTCTTCGGTGGTGGTCAGGGCCAGACGGCGGATGGTGTCGTGGCGCAGTTGCAGGCCGGCGGTCACTTCGCTGTCCTTGAATTCCGGGCCGAGGAACCACGAGCGGCGCAGGTCGCCGCCCCACACCGTGCGGGCTTCGGCCTGTTCGTGCTGGTCGCCCTGGGGCCCGTTGATGAAGCCGGAAGGGGCGGCAAAATAGTTGAGCCGGGTGTCGATAACGTAGAGGCTGGCCTGGCTGGCGCCCCCGGCGTCGGTCCGCGCCCATTCGCCGGAAAGGCTGAGGCGCCGGGTCTGGCCGCCGTCGTTGGGAGAAAGGGCGGCGAAGCGGCCGATTTCGCCGCTGGCGATGGCCCGCTCGGGTACGTGCTCGGTGGCTGTCCAGTTAGCCTGGTAGGCCATGGCGGTAAGGGCGAAACCGTTGGCCGTGCTGCCTTCGGAAAAGCGCAGCAGGCCGTTGAGTTTCTTGAGCTTTTCCGGTTGCTCCCAGGGACCGTCGTTGCCGGCCATTGACCTCGGTGCTGCCGGCGGCGAGCAGGCGGCGGTAGTTGTGCTGGCCGAGGCCGAACTCGGCGAAATTCTGTTCCAGCCGCCGCTGGATGTCGATGCGGGCGCTGCCGGCGGTGGCGAAATCGCCCTCCTCGGCGGCATAAACCCCCTTGCGGTATTTGATACTGCTCACCACTTCGGGAATGAGGAAATTGAGATCCATGTAGCCCTGGCCGTGGGCGTGGCTGACCATATTCACCGGCATGCCCATGATCCGGGTCGAGAAGTCGCTGCCGTGGTCGAGGTTGAAGCCGCGCAGGAAATACTGGTTGGCCTTGCCGTCGCCGGAGTGCTGGGTGACGATCATGCCGGGAACCGTCTCCAGCACTTCCGCCGGGCGCAGCAGGGGGCGGTTGGCCAGTTGTTGGGCGCCCACCGTGCCTTCGCTGGCTGAATCGGCCACTCCGGTCAGATCCTGGCCGCTGCTGCTGACCAGCACTTCCTGCAAGGTGGGGGCGCCGGCGGCCTGGGCGGTGGGTAAATGGGCGATGGCCAGAGCCAGGGTGACAGGGAAAAACAGTCGGTATTGCATGCGGACTCCAGTGAACGACCGTCTGCCCGGGAGGCTGCCTTCCCCGCCCGTTGGCAGGGGGTATGCAGTCATCCGCAATCCCGCAGACGATCCATTGCATGAGCCGCCCGCCGTGACGGGCGACACCAGGCAACAGGCCGGTCTCCGGGCTGGCAAGTCTTGACGCACCGCCTTCCCAAGTTTTCACTCAGTGGCCTGATGATGCGTCCGCACTCGCTTACCGTTGCGGGGGCAGCCGGGGCATTGCGATCGCTCGGATCGCGCACTCCGTTCCCGTTTCACCCGATGCCTGGCGGCGGCGGGCACCTGTTGCGGTTTCCGGCTGACTGCTCTGCACCTTGCCGGGCC
>CAZHVZ010000004.1:50725-51916 GCA_964536245.1 uncultured Rhodocyclaceae bacterium | reverse complement strand
GCTGGCAAGTCTTGACGCGCCGCCTTCCCAAGCATTTGCTCAGTGGCTTGATGGCGCGCCCGCACTTGCTTACCGTTGCGGGGGCAGCCGGGGAATTGCGGCAGGCATTGCTGCTGGCCACGCACCCCGTTCCCGTTTCACCCGTGGCGTATTGCTCGCCGTGGGCACCTGTTGCGCATTCCGGCCTGGCTGCTCCCTGCGCTGGCGGGGCCGGAGCCGCCAGCGAGTCAAACTTCATTCGCCGGCGGCGGCCTCCTCCAGGTCTTCTTCCACCAGGGGCCGGGCGAGGACGGAGTGGATGTAGTCCTCCGGCAGGCGGTATTCGGCGGCCAGTTCGGCGGCGCCCTTGCCGCTCGCCCGGATCGCCGCCATCCAGCCGCCGAGGCCGGTGGACAAGGAGCGGCCGGCCTGTTCGCCTTCTTTGGTATTGCGCTCGCCTTCTTCAACGGCGTACTTGTTGGCGTAGCCGCGCGGCGTCACCATCAGGCCGTGCTGGATGAAGGTGTTGGAATTGCCGATGAGCACGGTGGACAACATGCCGATGTCGGCTTCGCCCATTTTTTCGAGGGTGGTGAACTCGATGCGCTGCTTCGGGCGGTAAGCCGACTTGACGATGGCGACCGGCGTTTGCGGGTCGCGGTGACGCAGGAAAAGGCGCTGGGCTTCGAGAATCTGCCCGGTGCGGCGGCCGCTCTTCGGGTTGTAGAGCGCCACCACGAAATCGGCATAGGCCACGGCGTCGAGGCGGCGGGCGATGGTCGGCCAGGGGGTGAGCAGGTCGGACAGGGAAATAGCGCAGAAATCGTGGGTCAGCGGGGCGCCGACCAGGGCGGCGCAGGTGTTGAGGGCCGAGGCGCCGGGGACGATTTCCACTTCGATGTCCGAGTCGGGCGTCCATCCGGCCTGGAAAAGCACTTCAAAGGTCGGCCCGGCCATGCCATACACTCCGGCGTCGCCCGAGGAAATGAGCGCCACCTTTTTCCCTTCCCTGGCCCGGTCGAGGGCTTCGATGGCGCGGTCGAGTTCCTCGGTCATCGACTTCTTGACCACTTCCTTGCCTTCCACCAGGTCGGCCACCAGGCGGATGTAGGTGACGTAGCCGATGACCGTGTCGGCCTCGGCAATGGCGGCGCGGGCGCGGGCGGTGAGGTGGTCGTTGCTGCCCGGGCCGAGGCCGACGAGCATGATTTT
>CAZHVZ010000004.1:43120-50710 GCA_964536245.1 uncultured Rhodocyclaceae bacterium | reverse complement strand
CGGCCATCGGGGCCGCGCAGCTTGTGTTTTTCGACGAGCAGCTGGCTCAGGTCGGCGTTAGCGGCGAGCAGGGCGGCGGCTTCCGAAACCGAGGGGGTGCCGGTGTATCGGCGGACGGTTTCCGAGGGGTTGGGGACGGGTACTTCGGCCAGCTGGCTAGCCGGGTAGAAGCGGATTGACCAGCCGTGCGCGTCGACGACTTGCCGCAGGCCGGCTTCGTCGGCCTTGAGGTCGATGGAGGCGACGGCGTGCACGTCGGCTGGTGTGGCGCCGCAGGCGGCCAGCGCTTCGGCGATGCATCGGGCGATGGTGGCGGCGGGGGTGTTGCGGTCGCAGCCGAGACCGAGGGCAATCTTCATGGCGGGCTTGCCAAGCGTTGGCTACGGAGTATGGCCGGATTCCCCTTCGCGGGCAGTGAGCGGCGCAGTTCGGTCAGGGGAGACGCCGGGTTCCGCCGTTGACCGGCGGCTTCCTTTCTTTGCTTCGCCAAAGAAAGGAAGCAAAGAAAGGCGACCCCCGCGCTCGCGCCGGGCCGGCGGCCCGGTTCCCTGCGCTGCTCGATCTGGCGGGTGGTTCGCAAAACTCGCCTGCGGCTCGAACATTGCGAACCAACGGCTCCCGCCTGTTCTGCGCTGCTCGGCGCTTGCGAGGGGGAAGGGGGCGGATTGAGCGAAAGATGTTGGCTGGGGAACATGCCGTTTTATGCGTTGCCGGAGGGGCGGTAGATGACGCGCTTGCCGGCCAGTTTGCTGGCGTAGTCGGCGGGCATTTCCCGCTGGCTGATCCACAGCACGGCGGCGAAGCGGTCGGGGTCGATTTCCTCCAGCCGGGAAAAGCGCTGGATGTTGGCGGCCAGGGGGCCGCTGCGGCCATTGGCGTGCCGGGGCCACCAGTCCGGGCTGCCGGCTTCCTGGACCAGGGCGACGGGTTCGTCATTGACCACAGCGGCGCTGCAACGAACGATTTCGTCGTGGCTGGCTTCGAAGGTCCAGCCCAGCTCGCGGCCGAGGAGGTCCACGGCCAGGGTCTGGCGGGCGTCGGAGGCGGTGGTGAGGACCGGGGTGGCATGGAGGGCGGTGGCGAGGTGCCCGGCGAGGGCGTTGGCGCCGCCGAGATGGCCGGAGAGCATGGGAATGACGAACTTGCCGGCTTCGTCGATGACTACTACCGCCGGGTCGCTCTCCTTGTCGCCGAGGTGGGGGGCGATCAGGCGTACCACGGCGCCCAGGGAGACGATGGCGACAATGCCGTCAAAGTTGGCGAAGAGGGCGGGCACCTGCTCGCCGACCTTGCCCTGGTAGCAGTGGGCGGCGTCGGGGGCGGCGCTGGCTGCTTCGGCGCGGAATTTCTCCGGGGCGAACAACCGGGCGCCGGGCAGGGCGGCAAGCACCTTGCCGGCCAGGGCGATGCCGTGTCTGGTGATGGCAACGACGGCGATTTTCATACGGCGGCCTGGGCTTCCTGGCGTTTGCGGCAGCCCCGGCGCAACTCGCCGCGCACCCGCTTGGGGTTCTGCACCAGCATCAGCGACAGGTAATTGACCTTTTCGCCCTTGAGGCCGGCAACTTCGCGCACCACCCGTTCATCCGGGGCGCCGACTTTTTCGATGAAGCAGGAGGTGGCCAGCAGATCGCGCCTTTCCAGCAGTTCGATGACCTCGTCCACCTGGGGTTTGACCTTCATCAGCACCAGGGTGTCGAATTCGTCGAGCAGATGGTCGATGACCGTGACGCCGTAATTGGCCGGGATTACGGCCAGGGTTTCGTCCTCTTCGGCGAGGGTGGTGCCGGTGGCGGCAGCAGCGGCGGCGAAGGAGGAAACGCCGGGAATGGTTTCCACCTCAATCTCGGGAACCCGTTCCCGGACGACGCGGGCGAGGTGGCCGAAGGTGGCGAAGGTGGAGGCGTCGCCTTCGGCGAGCAGTTCGACGGTGCGCTCGGCAGCGCGCGCCCAGGCCCTGGTCAGGATGTCGGCGTCGCGGGTCATGGGAAAGACCAGTTCCTCGGCGTCGGCGGGAACGGCCAGGCCGCCCCGTTCGACGATGGACAGGGCGTAGGAGGATTCCTCTGCCTTCTTCACCGGGTACAGCCAGCGGGCGCAGGATTGCAGCGCCGACCAGGCGCGGCGGGTAATGAGTTCGGGGTCGCCGGGGCCGAGGGAGGCGCCGATCAGTTTGCCGTAGGGGGTCATGGGTTTTCCTTGTTGGCGGTGACGATCCATACCGGGTTTTGCGCCGCCATGCGGTGCATGTCGAGAATGGGCTGGCTGCGGCTGGCCTGGAGCTGAACCACCTCCCAGGCGGCGCCGATTTCCTTGAGGGTGGCGGTGGCGGTGGCCAGGTTTTCCAGGGTGACGAAGTTCATCACCAGCCGGCCAGCCGGTTTCAGCCGAGCCAGGATGAGGCGGATCAATTCGTCCAGTTCGCCGCCGGAACCGCCGATGAACACGGCGTCGGGGTCGGGCCAGGTAGCGAGCAAGGCCGGCGCCTTGCCCTCGCAGAGTGTGTAGTTGCCGATCCGGAAGCGGGCGGCATTGGCGCGGGCATTGGCGGCGTCGCCTTCATTTTTCTCGATCGCCCAGACGTGGCCGTGCGGGGCGAGGCGGGCGCATTCGAGGCCGACCGAACCGGAGCCAGCGCCGATGTCCCAGACCGTTGAATCGGCCTTGAGGCGCAGCTTGGCCAGGGACAGGGCGCGGGCCTCCTGTTTGGTGATGAGCCCCTTTTCCGGGGCGCGCTGGAGATATTCGCCGTCGTCCAGGCCGAAAGCCGGCAGTGCGGCTGCTTCGTCGCGCTCGACGAGGACGACGTTGGGTTCGGGGAAGCTCCGCTCGGCCACTTCAGCGGGGGTCAGCCCGGTGAACACGGTTTCGTCAGGCAGCAGCAGGCGGCAGGCGATGGACAGCCGGGTATCCTCCCCGTAGCCGGCGGTGATCAAGGCCCGCGCCAGCCGCGCCGGGTTATTGTCTGGCCCGGTGAACAGGGCGACACGGCGATGCAGGGCAATCGCCCGCATGAGTTTGTAGAGGCCGTGGCTCGGCGGCGCGCCGACCACCCACTCGCCGGCATCGGCGGTGTGGCAGGTGGCGATCCTGATGTCCTGCCAGGGCGTTTTGAAGCGGGCAAAGGCCAGTTGCAGGGTGGAGGGGGCGGGCAGGATCTCGAAACCGTCCGGGCCCAGCTTGCTCGTCAGCCAGGAGGCGATGCCGTGGCACAGGGGGTCGCCGGTGGCCAGGGCGACCACCGGCTGGCCGGCGGCGCGGGCGGCGCCGATCCAGCCCGGTACCTGGCCGAGGAGGCCGTCCATGTCCTTGAGAACGGCGCTGGCCGGCAGATGGGGACGCACCAGTTCGAGGGTGCGGCCGGCGCCGATGACCAGCTCGGCGCTCGCCAGGCGCTGGCGGGCGGTGTCGGACAGGCCGGCCCAGCCGTCGTCGAGGATACCGACCAGGCTGGTGGTAAGGGCAGGTTCTAGACCGGTGCGTGGCATACGGCCTCTATGTTGTGACCATCCGGATCGAGGACGAAGGCGCCGTAGTAGTCCGGGTGGTAGTGGGGGCGCAGGCCGGGAGCGCCATTGTCGCGGCCGCCCGCGTTGAGGGCGGCCTGATGGAAGGCGGCAACCAGGGCGCGGTGCTGAACCCGGAAAGCGACATGGACGGGGGGCTGGTTGGGGCTTCCCTGGCTGATCCAGAAGTCGGCCTTGGGGGGCTCACCGAAACCGGCAACATCAGTGTGCCCGGTGACTGCTGCCGGCAACTCCATGAGCAACTGGTAGCCGATGGCGGTCAAGGCGGCCTGATAAAAAGCCTTGCTCCGGGTGAAGTCGCTGGCGATAAGGCCGGTATGGTCGATCATGCTTTCTCCTCGCGGGGGGCATCCGGAATGGGACAGTGTTCTTCTTCAACCCGGCAAATGAACTGTCCTTCAAAGTCGCAGACCAGGATGGTCAGGGTGTAGCTGCCGGGATAGCAGGATTTGAGGCTGGCGATCGCCTTGCTGCCCAGGCGGCGGTGGAAGGCTTCGGTCAACCCGAGGGCAGCCAGGCGTTCGGCGGCGAAACGGGCGGTCTCGGCGGCGCGGATCTCCTCGATCAGGTCCGAGGGGGCGCCCACTTCGGCGGCAGCATCGGCCAGCAGGTCGCGGTCGATTTCCGCCTTCCAGGCGTGGGTGACGGCCAGGCCCTGGCCCATCTTGGTCAGTTTGCCGACCATGGCGCCGACATAGACGCGGGTCATGCTCCGTTTGACCGCCGTCTGGAAGGCCGCCTTGACGAAGTCGCCCATCTGCACGAAACAGGCTTCCTCCAGTTCCGGCAGCTGCTGCATGGCAAATTTTTCGGTCCGTCCGCCGGTGGTGAACACCACGCTGGTCTGCCCCTGCCGGGCGGCGACGTCCACCGCCTGCACCACGCTGGCGCGGAAGGCGGCGGTGGAATAGGGGCGGACGATGCCGGTGGTGCCCAGGATGGAAATGCCGCCGACGATGCCGAGGCGGGCATTGAGAGTCTTCCGGGCCATCTGGTCGCCGCCGGGGACGGAAATGGTCACTTCCAGCCCGTCGTGGTCGAGCAGTTCGCCGGCCACGGCGCGCACGTTGTCGCGGATATTGCGCTGCGGCACCGGGTTGATGGCCGGTCCGCCGACTGCCAGGCCGAGGCCGTCCCGGGTCACCAGGCCGACGCCGGGGCCGCCCTTGAGGACGATTTCGCCGGCCCGGTGGGGCAGCAGGCGGACATCGGCGGTGAGGTGGGCGCCATGGGTGGCGTCCGGGTCGTCGCCGGCATCCTTGACGATGGCGGCATGGGCGATGCGCGCAAGACCTTCGCCGCGAACCACGCCGTCGATGACCGCGAAGGCCGCTTCCTGGCCGTTCGGCAGGCGGCTGGTGACGCTGGCCGGCACTTCGCCGCCGAGCAGGCCAAGGGTGGCCGCCCGCGCTGCCGCCGCCGAGCAGGCGCCGGTGGTGAAGCCGGTGCGGTTGCCCCGCTGGCGGCGTCCGTCGCCCTTGCGTACCTTGCCGGAATCCGGCGTAGTCGGGCTCATGCCGCCCGCTTCTGCTCGGCTTCGGCCAGCGACAGCATGGCGTGGATTGCCGCCACGACCAGCGTCGAGCCGCCCTTGCGGCCCTTGATGGCGACCCACGGGACTTCCTTGACGGTCATCATCAAATCTTTCGATTCAGCGGCGGAAACGAAACCCACCGGCATCGCAACGACCAGCGCCGGGCGCACGCCTTCCTCGCGGATCAGTCGGACCAGTTCGATCAGCGCGGTCGGCGCATTGCCGATACCGACGATGGCGCCCTCCAGCTTGCCCAGGCGGTGCGCCTTGCGCATGGCCTGCACGGCGCGGGTGCTGTTTTCCGCTTTGGCCTGCTCGATCACGTCGGCGTCGGAAATATAGTGGTGGGTGCTCAAGTTGAAGTGGGCCAGGCGCGGCTTGGAGAGGCCGACGCAAATCATTTCCACATCGGCGACGATGGGCGTGTTGCCTTTGAGCACGGCGTTCATGCCGGCTTGCATGGCGTCCGGATGGAAAGCCGTGAGGCCGTTGAATTCGAAATCCGCATTGGCGTGGATCATGCGGCGCACCAGCGGCCATTGCTCGGCGGTATAGCCATGCGGCCCGGCTTCGGCGTCGATGATGGCGAAGGAGTCGTGCTCGATGGCGCGGCCGGCTTCGGTGAGCTGTTCAGTAACGGTATTGAGTGTGGTCATGGCGGTTCTCCGGCGTCAGTCGTGTGGGTGGGCGCAGCCGTGGGGATGGTCGTGCACGTGTTCTGGGGGGTGCGCATGGCGGTGGCCATGGTGGCATCCGCCGGGCGTAGCGGCGATGGCGGTATGGCCATGGTCATGCAGGTGTTCTTCCTCGGCCAGTGCGCGGTATTTGCAGCCGTCGCACTCCAGCATGCCGCCTGCCGCCGCTTCGCCGGCGGCCTTGCCGTCAAGCAGCTGGAAAATTCCCTGGTCAAAACCGAAATGCGTTCCCAGGGCAAAGCGGACCTGCGGATACTGGGCTTGCAGGCGCAGGACCTGCTCCTGGATGCGCTCCATGAGTATGCCTGAAAAGAGATAGACCGGGACCACGGCGACCTGCATCATGCCCAGACGGACCTGACGCTGGACAGCGGTTTCCAGGCGCGGCCAGGTCACGCCAGTGAATGCCAGATCGACCAGCTCATGGTCGTTGTCCTCGAAAATCCAGCGTGCCATCTTGGCCAGTTCGCCGTTGGCGCCGGCATCGGACGAGCCGCGACCAAGCAGGATGACGCCAGTAGTCATCGGGTCCGGCATGGCCAGTTGCTGCATCAGGCGGTCAAGCTGGCCCTGCAATACGGCAAGGATCTCGCGGCCCATGCCGAGATGGCGGGTGACCATGAATTCAACGTCCGGATGGCGCAGGCGGGCGCTTTCCAGCGCTGCCGGCAGCTCCATCTTGACGTGGCCGGCGGCATTGAGGATAAAGGGGATGACGACGACCTTCCGGGCGTTTCGGGCAGCCCGATCCAGCCCTTCGTCGAGCAGCACCTCGGCGTGTTCGATAAAGCAGACCTCGATCCGCCATGCGGGATGGCGTTCCCGCCACTGGGCGGCGAAGTTGATGGTTTCCCGGTTGCCTGCGCGGCCACGGGAGCCGTGACCGATGAGCAGGAGGGTGGTGTCGGGGTTCATGCGGCGTCCTCGGGTGAAGCGGTAACGGCCTTGCGGAAGCGGTGGCCGAAAGTCGGGTCGTAGAGTTTGGAGCGGATCAGGTCCGGCCAGTCGGCAGCGCCCAGGGTCGGACTGGCGACGATCATCGCCTGGCTGCCGATCTTTTCGCCCTGGCATTTGTTCTTGATGTCCTTGATCGTGCCGCGAATGATTTTTTCTTCCCCCGGCCAGCTTGCCTTCTGCACCACCAGGATGGGCGCGTCCTCGCTCCAGCCGGCGGCGAGCAGCGCTTCCTGAACCTTGTGCAGAAGGGTGATCGAGAGGTAGATGCAGAGGGTTGTCCGGTGCGCGGCGAGGGCTTCCAGCTCCTCTCCCGGCGGCATCGGCGTGCGCCCGGCAACGCGGGTGAGGATCACCGTCTGGGTGAGTTCCGGCAGGGTCAGGGTTTCGCCGGCGGCGGCCATTGACGCCATGGCCGAGGAGACGCCGGGAATCACCGCCCACTCGATGCCGGCGGCGGTCAGCGGGCGGGTCATTTCGATCAGGGCACCGTATAGGCCGGGGTCACCGGTTTGCAGGCGGACCACCGTCGGGTGCTGTCGGGCGGCGGCGATCAGCCAGTCGGTCATTTCCTCCAGGGTCATTTCCTTGGAATCGCGGATATCGCAGCCGTCCGGGGCGTACAGGGTCGCCGCCTGATCGACCAGGGAGCCGGCGAACAGCACGGCGCCGGCTGCTTCAAGCAGCTTGCGGCCCTTGACGGTGATGAGGTCGGGGTCGCCCGGGCCGGCGCCGACAAACCAGATTTTTCCGGCCATCAGCAGAGCCTCCGGTGCGGCAGCGACGGGGTCAGGCAACTTTGCATGGGAGCTCCTTGGGAATTTGCCGGGCCGGCAGCATGGCCAGCAAGGCATCGGTCGAACGGGGGGCGGTCGCATCG
>CAZHVZ010000004.1:40370-43110 GCA_964536245.1 uncultured Rhodocyclaceae bacterium | reverse complement strand
CCACGGCGGGAGTGGGCAGTCCGGCGGCGCCTAGGTCGTCGAGATGGGCCGGTAGTTCATCGGCGGCGAAACTGGCCGTGCAGTGCCCGGCAGCCATGAGGTGAATGCGGTCGGCCCAGCGATAGGCGAAATCGACATCGTGGGTGGATAGCAGCACCGTCATTCCCCGCCCGTGGAGATCGTCGAGGATGGCCAGCAGGTCGTCCTGCATGGCCGGATCAAGACCGGCCCTGGGTTCGTCAAGAACCAGCAGCTCGGGCTGCATGGCCAGTACGCCGGCGATGCAGACGCGCTTTTTTTGGCCAAAACTGAGGTTGTGCACCTGCTTGCCGGCCTCGCCAGCCATGCCTACGGCGCCGAGGGCCGCATCGACCCGGCGGCGTACGGTGGCTTCGTCGAGCTCGAGATTGAGCGGGCCGAAGGAAACGTCTTCGGCGACGCTGGCCGAGAACAGCTGGTGGTCCGGATTCTGGAAAACCATGCCAACCCGGCTGCGCAGGGCGCGCAATCCGGCGCGGCGGTAATCCACCGGTTGGCCGGCGAAATGCACGCTGCCGCTGGCCGGCTGCAACAAGCCGTTGGCGTGCAGGAAGAGGGTGGTCTTGCCCGAACCATTGGCGCCGATGACGGCATTGCGGCTCCCCTCGGGAATGGTCAGCGAACAGCCGTCCAGCCCGAGGCTGCCGTCCGGGTAGCGGTACACCACCTGGTCCAGTCGGAGCAGGGCATCGGCCTTCACAGCAGCCGTCCGAGGACAATCAGGGCCAGGCCGGCAGCGAGCGCCAGCGCCGTATCGCGGCCGACGTGGTCGAAGCGGGGCGCGAGAAAACGCAGCGGACCTTCGCTGTTGCGCGCCTGGGCCGCTGTATGCAGGGCGCCGGCCCGTTGCCAGACCTGCACGGCCAGATTTGCCGCCAGGCCGCCCAGCGAGCGCCGGGCGCGGCGGGGCGTGGTGTAGCCGAGACGGGCTGCTTGGGCGGTGACGTTGTCGTGCACCACCGCCGAGAAAACGAAGAGCATGCGGTAGCAGAGCACCATCAGATCGAGCAGCAATTCCGGCATGTTCAGCCGGCGGAAGAGAGATATCAGGTCGGGCAGCGGTGTGGTCAGCACGAGCAGCAGCAAGGCGGCCAGCGCGCCGAGTGAGCGGGACGCGGCCTGGCTCAGTTGGGCGGCGGCATCGGGCGCCGGGTGCAGGGTCAGTCCTCCCGCGCCATCGCTGCCCAGCGAGACGGCCAGCGACAGGCAGCCGCTGGCAAGAAAGAACAGGGCCGGCGCTGCCGCCCGCAGGGAGAGGGTGAGCGGGACTCCGGCCAGGCAGCGGGTGATGGCCAGCAAGATCAGGGCAACGCCCAGAGCGCCATTGGCGCCGGGCGCGGCAAAGACGGCAATCAGCCCGCCCAGCGCCAGGCTGGCCTTGGCTGCCGGGCAGACGCGGCGCCAGCGGCTGGCATAGGCGGCCTGCTCAATCAGCATGCGGCTTGCCCTGCTCGTTGGCTTTTCGTTCAGCCTCCCGGCGCATCTTGTCGCGGGTCGCCGCTGCACCCAGCCAGTAGCCGATCACTCCGGCCCCCAGAGCGGCCTGCAAGGCAAAGAGCAGGGATTCGATGTCCTTGCTGGCCGGAGTCAGCAAGGGTTCGAACCACGGGCGGTAATCCGGCGCCAATTCGCCAATGGCCTGCTGGCCCTGGCCGTCGGAGCCGCTGAACAGCTCTGCCGCCTTGCCGTCCGGGCCGGGGGGCGGTTTTTGCACCCACCACAGGGGGAACACTGTGAGCAGGACGACGGCGGCCAGCACCAGCCAGTTTTGACGTTTCAAGCCTGCACCTCGCGCTGCCGGCCAGGATTGAGGCTTTGCAGTTCCGGGGCATTGAAACGGGACAGGGCGTTGACGATGAAGACGGTGAGCAGCCCTTCGCTGACCGCCAGGGGAATCTGGGTGATGGCGAAAATGCCGCAAAACTTGGCGAAGGCGGCAGGAAAGCCGCCGCTCGGGTCGGGAAAGGCCAGGGCCAGTTGGCCGGCAGTGGTGACGTAGGTCATCAGGTCGGCCAGGCTGGCAGCGAGAAAAACGCTGACCGCCAGGGAAGCCCGGCAACGTTGGGCGATGCGGAAAACGCCGGCGGCGACGAAGGGGCCGACGACGGCCATGGAGAACAGGTTGGCGCCGAGGGTGGTCAGTCCGCCATGAGCCAGGAGCAGCGCCTGGAAAAGCAGGACGACCAGGCCGATGGGCGCCATCGCGGCCGGGCCGAAGAGAATGGCGCCCAGGCCTGTGCCGGTGGGGTGCGAGGAGCTGCCGGTGAGGGACGGCAGTTTCAGGGCCGAGAGGACAAAGGCAAAGGCCGCCGCCACGCCGAACAGCATGCGCAGTTCGGGAGCTTCCCGGAGGCGCCGATTGACCGAGCGCAGGCCATGGACGACGAACGGCGCCGCCGCCAGGCTCCAGCCCAGGGCGTGTTCGATCGGCAAAAAGCCTTCCATGATGTGCATGATCTCTCCCGTCGAGGCACTCGAAACCGGTGTCATTCCGGGACAGGCTTAGGGAACGGATGACGGGCCGGGAGGGCTGCTCAGAAACGGCGTATCAACAGAACCTTTCCCTTTACCCCGGAGAAATGGCACCACAATGATTCCGGGCAGGTCTTCTGGCTCGCCTTCATCCTCGTCTGCCAACCTTCCCATACCCGAAGGTACAGTGGCGTGGGGCAGATTTGTCAGGCCTACAGCAGCGGGGGCT
>CAZHVZ010000004.1:31842-40336 GCA_964536245.1 uncultured Rhodocyclaceae bacterium | reverse complement strand
CCGGGATGGGCTCGCATCCGAAGATGCCGACCGCACCGGCTTCCCTTTTCATCCAATCCACGAGCGCGGACTGGAATCCCGAAACAGGGCGAAGACTATCCCAAGGGGGCTGCCCTTGGCAAGTTACCCGGTCGGCTGCTGCCGTTTCCGGATGCTGATTTGCGGGCGTGCCGGAGAATCAGCTCGACCAGGGCTTCCGGGTCGATCGGCTTGGCGATGTGGCCGACCATGCCGGAGGCGTGGCAGGCTTCCTTCTCTTCGGCGAAGGCATGAGCGGTTTGACCGATGACCGGCAGGCCGGGATCGATTTCCAGGACCCGCCGGGTCGCCTGGTGGCCGTTCATGACCGGCATCTGGATATCCATCAGCACTACGCTGAACGCTCCCGGTCCTTCCTGTCGAACACGATCCACCGCTTGCTGGCCGTCTTCGGCGATGACCACTTCGGCTCCGTCTTCCAGCAGGTTTTCTTCCATTACCGCCTGGTTGATCTCGTTGTCTTCGACCACCAGGATACGAAGCCCCGCCAGCCGGTTTTCCGGGAAGGGGGCCGGTGAAGCGGGGCCGGGCAGCGGAACGGGAGCGCCGGTGACGGGAGCGGGCCGGTAGGGCAGGCGGATTTCGAAGGTGCTGCCCTGGCCGGGGATGCTCTCGGCCCGGATGCTGCCTTGCATCAGGGTAACGATACGTTCGGTGATGGTCAGGCCGAGGCCGGTGCCGCCGAAGCGGCGGGTGGTGGACCCGTCGGCCTGCTGGAAGGGCTTGAAAATCTGCGTGAGCTGGGCTTCGCTCATGCCGATGCCGGTATCGCGGATGCGGAAAATCAGGTTCTGTCCGTCACAATCCGCCTCCAGAACGACCGTCCCCCGGTCGGTGAATTTGATGGCGTTGGAGAGGACATTGAGCAGTATCTGGCTCAGGCGCAAGGGGTCGCTCAGGCAGTTTGCCGGCAGATCCGGCGCGCGCTGGAGCTGCAAGCCGATCTGCTTGGCGCCGGCACGCGGCTCCAGCATGGCGATGGTGTCGTCGAGCAGGCGGGGCAGATTGACCCGGGTGGACTCCATGGACAACATGCCGGCTTCGATTTTCGAGAAGTCGAGAATGTCGTTGAGGATGCCCAGCAGCAGCTTTCCCGAATCGAGAATCTTGGCAAAAGCTTCCCTGGCGCTGATGCGGCCTTCGCCACGCTGGCCGATGTGGGCCATGCCGAGAATGCCATTGAGGGGGGTGCGGATTTCATGGCTCATGTTTGCCACGAACTGGCTTTTTGCCCGGCTGGCCGTTTCAGCGGCCTCCTTGGCCTGCTTCAGTTCGCTGGTGCGCCGGGCAACCTTCTCTTCCAGGTTCTCCCGATACTCGGCCAGCTCCCGCTCGGTTCGCAGGCGT
Source organism: uncultured Rhodocyclaceae bacterium (assembly GCA_964536245.1). Lineage (GTDB taxonomy): Bacteria > Pseudomonadota > Gammaproteobacteria > Burkholderiales > Rhodocyclaceae > CAZHVZ01. Next base: position 38,950 of record CAZHVZ010000004.1, on the reverse strand, counting down.
TCGGTAATGTCGAGGATGCGAAATTGCATGAGGGAATGCCCGTCATGCTGGAAGCTGGCGAGAAATATCTCGGCATCCCAGAGCGTTCCGTCCGGACGCTGATGCTGCCAGATGAAAACTTCTGAACCTTTGTCGGCGCAGGCGGCAATGCGCTGCCGGGCGGCAATTCCGGAAGGCGTGCCGTCGTATTGCAGCGGCGGCGACAGGCGGCTTGGTGTCAGACCGAGGAATTCCTCCCGGCGGTGATAGCCAAAGAGGGCAATCGCCTCGTCATTGCAATCGGTAATGCAGGTCGTTTCCGGGTCGAGGACGGCCATGGGCAGCCTGGAGTCGGCAAAGAGGACACGGTTGTAGGCGAGGCTTTCCTGAAGAGCCTGCTCGGCTTCCTTGCGTTGGGTGATGTCGTCAATGACCCCGATCAGGCCACGTTTTTCTCCGTGCTCATCAATAAACCGGTTGCCGGTCAGGCGTCCCCAGAACTGGCTTTCGTCCTCCCGCCAGTATCGGCGTTCCAGATCGACGGTATTGAGGTTGCTGGCGAGCAGGGCGAGCATCTTGGTGCGCCCGATTTCCCGTTCGCTGGGATGAATGTGGCTGATGTACTCGCTGCCGATCAGCTTTTCCATCGGGCAGGCGAACATGGTGGCCATGCGCTGGTTGGCGACGGTGATGATGCCCTGAAGATCGACCAGGAAGATGGCGACGCTGGATGTGTCGAATATCTGCCGGAGCAGCGCTTCATTGGCCGCCAATTCCTCCTCGGTCTTTTTCCGCCGGGTAATATCCTGGCAAAAAGCCAGCAGACGGTTGCTGCTTTGGCGTACGGCGCGTAACTGCACATCAATGATCCGGCCATCCCGGTGTTTCAGCCGATATTCACTTTCCAGGAGGCCGCTTGCTTGCAGGGTGGCAAAATCGGCCAGGGCTTTGTCTGTGTCCTCGACCGGGATAATGTCCGGAATGGCCTTTTCGAGCAGGCTTGCCCGGTCATATCCCAGCATTTCCAGGGCTGCCGGATTGCAATCCACATAGCGCCCGGTTTCATTCACGACAAAAACCCCCAGCGGGGAATCCTGGATATAGGAACGGAAGCGGTGTTCGCTGGCCCGGAGCAGGGCCGCATCGGCGGCGCGGCGCTGCCAGGAGCGCCAGAGGGTCCACGCGGCAACCATGGTCAGCAGGGAGAACAGGGCGAGAAGAATGCCGGTTTTCCAAACCTCCCGCTGCCAATTGTGCAGGTAATCATCCGGAGCCATGCCGAGGGTGACGGCCAAAGGCAGGTCGTCCACCTGGAGGAAGGCGTAGTTGCGGGCATAGCCGCCGGGGGCATTTTCGGCAAAGAAGCGACCGCTTGGGGAACCGGATTCAATCATGGCGATGAATTCGGGTGGCGCGTCCAGGGCTCCCGTTTCCCCGGATTTGCCCGGCACCGGTGGATGGCGGGTGATGAGCTCGCGGTCAAGGTGCCGGATGGCAGCGGTACCGCCCGCCCCAAGGTCCACCGAAGCGACCAGCTTGTAGAGATGGCTGATGGGCAGCGAGGCCGTGACGAGACCGGCAAAGGCGCCGTGCCGGTCGCGGTAGCTGCGGGTGAAAATGACAATGGGGATTTTCGAGACGCGGCCGACGATCGGCTTGCTGATGCGCATCTTTGGCGTTGCGGCATTTTGGTGGGCGATAAAATAGTCCCGGTTGGCGATGCTGACCAGGGCGTTCCGATCAACCCCTTTTCCCCACATCACTTCGCCCCGGATATTGGTGGCGCGGATGCCATCAAGCTCGGGAAGCCGGGCTTCCATATTGGCGAAAAACCGCTGGAGCCGGGCATCGTCAATACCGCCGGTTTCCAGCTCATGCTCCAGTTCGTCTCCTGCTGCCAGCAGGGCCAGGTCAATGCGCCGGGAAGTGGCGGAAATGGTTTGGGCCAGCAGCTTGGCCAGATTGTCGGTAGTGGTGGAAACTTCGGCAATGGCCTGGGCGCGGCTTGTGCTCAGGAATTCAAAAACAAGGCCGGCCGCCAGCAGGTTGAGGGCCAGGACACAGGCAACCAGCCAGCCGGTAAATTTGCGACCGCTGGCCGAGGAGCCCTGGCCTCGGGAAAGAGGGGGGGCGGAATCAATATCCAAAGGGTCTGGTTCCATGGCTGAGGCTTTGAATGGCGCTTCGTTAAGGCTTCCATACTATACCCGGAGGGCGCTGCCGGGGAGATTGGACGGAGCCGTGGGCCGGGTGGGCAGCGGTGCATCGTTGCCCGCTCCGGCAGGCTCCGGATAAACTCCCGCCATGCGCCCTTACCCATTCAGTTTTCTGCTATTGACCAGCCTCGGTGTGTTGACGGCCATTCCCGGCCTGATGAGCGTACTTGGAGTCGGCGGGGGAGTGCATCCGGTCCTGGAAGATCCCATGGCCGGGCTGGCCTTGCTTGTTTCTGCCGTGGCCCTGATCGGTTCCGGGCTTTTCCCTTTGGTCATTTCCCGTCTCATGGCCCGCCAGCCGGATCAGTGAGCCATGGCCTGGCCGATTTCTTCGGCAATGGTCCCGGTGGGCGTCGAGAAGGCAAATTTCTTGATGAAGCTACCGTCCGGAGCGAGCAGATACATTCCCGCCGAATGGTCTACTGCGTAGCGGTCAGCCGGGGCATTGGCTTCCCGCACCTTGGCGTAGCGTACCTTGAAGTTGTCGGCAGCACGGCGAACCAGGGCCGGTGAGCCGGTCAGGCCGAGAATGCGGGGGTCGAAAAATTCGGTATAGGTTTTGAGCTGCTGGCCGCTATCCCGTTCCGGGTCTACCGTGATGAAAATGGCTTGCAGGGCTTTCGCCCGGTTGCCCAGCCGCTTCAGGATATCGGCCATTTCCACCAGGGTGGTGGGACAGACATCGGGGCAATAGGTGTAGCCGAAGGCGATGAGTTGAAAACGCCCCCGGAAATCCTCGCTGGTGACCGGTCGCCCGATCGGGTCGGCCAGCAGGTAGCGCGGCAGGATGCCCGGTGTTTCCTCCTGCAATAAGGCATGGCTGCCCGCTTCGGCAGCGCTGGCCGGCAAGGACAGCCCGCCGCTGACAAGCAGGCAGAAAAGCAGTCCGCTCAGCAGGCGTTGCATCATTTGACCGGTGGAAACGCCGCAGTCAGCCGTTTTTCGGCATTTTCCAGCTGGCCGGCCAGTTCGGGTCCGGTCGGGCAGTGAACTTCCTTGCCTTGCTTGAGAAAGGCGGCCTGGGTGGCCTGTTCGAAGGTTTCCCCGGAGGCACGGGTCTTCGGCGCCGTCTGGGTGACCGCATTGCGTGCCCGGCTGCTGATGGCCGGTTGCTGGCAGGCCAGGGCGACACCGTTGAGACGGCCGATTTCCGCCAGGGCGGCATCGCCTTCCGATGCCTCGGCGGCAGTCAGGGGCTGGGCAGCAAGCAGGGCGGCGAGGGCGGCAAGGCCGGCGTAGCGTTTCATGTTTGAGTCTCCGGGAGAACAGGCGGCTGATTATAGAGAAGGACGCTGCCGGCGGATTGTGTTCAAATCAACAAAAACGCATTCCGTGCCGGATTCATCTGTGGAGGTTTCCATGCCTGTCATTTTTCTCCTTTCCCTTGTCCTTGCCGGCTGCGGGGTTGCCGACGTAGGCAGCAGCGCCGCCACGGCGGCGAAACTGAAGGCCGATCAGGTCAAGCAGGGTCAGGAAACCGCCGCCCAGGTGACGCAGAAGCTGGAAGCCGCCAATCAGGCCGCCGCCCAGCGCGCCGGGGAAGAGGCCGACAAAACCCGTTAGCCGGTTCCCTTGCCGGCTGCCCAGTTGTCGAACAGGGCGGCCAGTTGGGGGAGCCCCTCGCTGATCGCCACCGGGCCGGGGGTGAGGATGACGGCGGATTTCAGTTCGTGGATGTGGCCGTTTTTTACCGCCGGAATATCCTCCCAGCCGGGGCGTCCGGCGACTCGCTCGGGGCGGAAATGCTTGCCGCACCAGGAGCCGATGATGATGTCCGGATTGCGGCGGGGGACTTCCAGGGGGTCGGCGAGGAGGCGGTCCCTGGCCAGGGGGGCGCGGGCGCGGTCAGCGAAAATGTCTTCGCCGCCGGCGATTGCGATAAGTTCGGAAGCCCAGCGGATGCCGCTGATCTGGGGGTCGTCCCATTCCTCGAAATAGACCCTCGGCACTTGACCATGGCGGGCCAGGCGCTCGGCAGCGTGCTGCTGGGCGGTGGCGATGCAGTCCTCGAGCTGGCTGACCAGGGCCTGTGCTTTTGTTTCTGCGCCGACAAGGCGGCCGACGGTTTCAACCATCGCCAGAATGTCCTCGACGCTGCGCTGGTTGAAGGCATGGACGGCGACGCCGGCCTTGATCAGGTCGCGGGAGATGTCGGCCTGCAAGTCGGAGAAGCTGAGAACCAGATCGGGCTGCACCGCCAGGATTTTTTCCAGGTCGCCGCTGGTAAAGGCGAAGACCTTGGGTTTTTCCTTGCGGGCTTGCGGCGGGCGTACGGTGTAGCCGGAAATGCCGGCGATGCGCTCCTGCTCGCCGAGGGCGTAGAGAACTTCGACGGTTTCGGTGGTCAGGCAGACAATGCGTCGGGGCAGGCGGTTCATGGGGCAGGTCTCTTTTTCCGGGCTTGCTCGAGAAGTTGGCAAAGGCGTTCGGTGCCGTCCAGGATGCGCGGCGTGTGGCGTTGCATGATATCGGGATTGATGTGGAAGAGATTGCCGCGCCGGACGGCGGTCATGCGCGTCCATTTGTCCCAGTCGCCAAGCCACTCCGGACGGGCGTCGCCCATGCCGGTGGCGACAATGGCTTCCGGGTTGGCTTCGAGCACTGCTTCAACGCTGACCGTGGGGGCCATCTGTTCCAGTTTGCCGAACACGTTTTCGCCGCTGCACAGGCGAATGGCGTCGCTGATGATCTGGGGACCGCCGACGGTCATCAGCGGGGTTTTCCAGATCTGGTAGAAGACCCGGACCGCAGGCTTGCCGGCATAGGTCTGGCGCAGTCTGGCCAGGCGCTGGCGAAAGGCTGCCGCTGCCTGGTTGGCGCTGGATTCGTTGCCGGTGAGGGCGCCGAAACGCTCGATCTGCACCGCCACGTCATCCATGGTGTTGGGTTGGGTGATGAACAGGGTCAGTCCGAGGGCCTTGAGTTTTTCCACCTGGGCGGGTGGATTGCCGCTTTGCCAGGCGATCACCAGGTCGGGTTTGAGGGCAACGACGGCTTCCAGGTCGAAACGGCTGTAACCGCCAACCCGTGGCAGTTTTTTGGCGGCCTCCGGGTAGTCGCTGTAATCCACCGTGCCGACCAGTGAAGCGCCTGCTCCGGCGGCGTAAAGCGTTTCCGTGGCATGGGGGGCGACGCTGACGATGCGCCGCGCCGGAGCCTTGAGGCGCACGTTTTGCCCGGTGTCGTCCGGCACGACGATATCGGCCCCGGCGGGCAAGGCGAAGCCCAGAGCGAGAAGGAGCAGGGCGGTTTTCAGCATGGCGGCGTCCAGTCGTTGAGGGCGCTGCGCAGGCGCAGCCAGCCGTCTTCGTCGGCAGGCAAGCCAAAGCGCAGCAAGGGGTGCCCGGTGTAGGAGCGGGTGAGGATGCCGCGCCGGGCAAGAAATTCGAAGAGGGCGGCGGGGCGGTCGCAACTCACGGTGGCAAAGAGCGGCGTCGCGGTGACCGGGCCAAGGGGGGCGAGCAGTTCGCCCAGACGCTGTCCGGCGGCCAGCAGCCGCTGCCGGGTTGCCGCCTGCCATTCCCGGTCGCTCAGGGCCAGCCGGGCAACGGCCCGGGCCGGGCCGCTGACGGTCCAGGGGCCGAGGATTTCCTGCATTTGCCGCAGGCGCTCTTCCGCGCCGAAAACAAAGCCAACCCGGCTGCCCGCCAGTCCGAAAAATTTGCCCAGGGAGCGCAGCACAATGAGGTTCGGCGCCTCCGGGCTACCCGCCAGATCGACCACGCTGTTTTCCGGTGTCGGGTCGGCAAAAGCTTCATCGACGATCAGCGTTCCGCCCCGTCTGGCCAACTGGCCGGCTGCATCGACCATGGCCGGTCTGGAGACGGTGTCGGCGGTGGGGTTGTTGGGGTTGCAGAGCAGAACCAGCGGGGTGGCGGCGTTGAGGGTGCGCGGCAAGCCGCCGCCCAGTTGACGCACCCGGTGGCCGGCCCGCTGCCAGGCTTGCGGGTGTTCGTTGTAGAGGGGGGCGGGAAAGGCGATGACGGCAGGCGAAAAGGTGTGCGGCAGGGTCTGGATGGCGGCTTGTGAACCGGCGACAACGAGCAGGCGAGGGTTGCCGTAATAGGCTGCGGCAGCGGTTTCCAGGCCATCGTTGGCTTCCGGCAGGCGCTGCCAGACTTCCGGCGGCAGCGGCGGCACCGGCCAGCCGTCCGGGTTGATGCCGGTGGAGAGATCCAGCCACTGCTCGAGAGGAAGAGCAAAGCGTTCGGCGGCTGCGCGCAGGCCGCCTCCGTGTTCAAGCATGGCGCAGGGCTCCGATGGTGAGCAGAACGGCCAGCCAGAGCAGCAGGCCCTGATTGACCAGGGCAACGGCCCGCTTAAGGTCGGCGGCGCAGGGGGGGCGGCCACGGCCCAGGGGGGGGCGGATTTCCTCACGGCCATGGTAAATGGCGGCTCCGCCCAAAGCCACTCCCAGGGTGCCGGCACCGGCTGCCATCACCGGCCCGGCATTCGGGCTTTCCCAGCCGGGAGCCTGCTGCCGCCAGCAGGCGAAGGCCTGTCCGGTTTGGCCGAGGAGGGCGTAGGTGCAGGCGGTGAGTCGGGCCGGCAGCCAGTTGAGGGCATCGTCCAGACGGGCAGCCGCCCAGCCGAAGGCAAGGAAGCGTTCGTTCTTGTAGCCCCACATGGCGTCGAGGGTGTTGGCCAGACGGAAAAGCAGGGCGCCCGGTCCGCCGAGGAGGGCGAACCAGAACAGGGCCCCGAAAACGGCATCATTGCCATTTTCCAGCACCGATTCGAGACCGGCCTTGGCAACCCCGGTTTCGTCCAGGCTCCGGGTGTCCCGGGAAACCATCCAGCCCACCCGGCGCCGGGCTTCCGGCAGGTCGCCGCTGGCCAGCGGACGGGCGACGGCTTCGGCGTGTTCGGCCAGGGAGCGGGCGCCGAGAGCGAAGTAGAGCAGGGCAACATTC
>CAZHVZ010000004.1:21839-31832 GCA_964536245.1 uncultured Rhodocyclaceae bacterium | reverse complement strand
GGAAACAGGCCATGCAGCCAGAAGGCGAGCCCCAGCCACGGGCCAACCGCCAAACTCCAGGCGAGGAGGCCGCCGGAGCGCGTGTTCCGGTTGAGGCCTCGCTCAAGGAGCCCGGCCAGCCGCCCAAAGCCGACCAGCGGATGCCAGCGGGCCGGCTCTCCGAGAAGACGGTCGAGCAGCACCGCCAAGGCGGCGGCCAGGGGCAAGGCCAGCGGGTCTAAATCGAGCAGCATCAGCGGGGCGTGACGTACTGCTGCGCATCCGGCTGCTGCCGGCGGATCTGGGCGTTGAGGCTGTCTTCCGCATCACTTTGTCCCCACTGGTCGAAATAGACCAGTTCATCGAGGGGCAGACGGGGCAGCCAGCCCGCCGTTTCCAGTTCCGGCTTGTCGTAAAAGTGGCTGACGTAGCCGATGCACAGGTAGGCCACCGGCACGATGCGTTCCGGAATGCCGAGGGCTTCCTGCAGGGCGGGCTGGTTGAAAATGCTGACCCAGCCGACTCCCAGACCTTCCGTGCGGGCAGCCAGCCACAGATTCTGCACGGCACAGACGCTGCTGTAGAGGTCCATGGTCTTGATGTGGGTGCGGCCGATGACGACCGGGCCGCTGCGTTCCCGGTCGCAGGTGATGCACAGATTGATCGGCGATTCGACAATGCCCTCCAGCTTGAGTTGGCTGTAGGTTTTGCGGCGTTCGCCGTCGAACAGGTTGGCGGCTTCCTGGTGGGCGGTATCGAACAGGGAGCGCACCCGCTGTTTCACTTCCGGTGAACGCACCACCAGAAAGTTCCATGGCTGCATGAACCCCACCGAGGGGGCGTGGTGGGCAGCCATCAGGACGCGGCTCAATACGTCATCGGGAATCGGTGTCGGCAGAAATTGGCCGCGCACGTCGCGGCGGCTGAAAATGGCCTGGTACACCGCATCGCGGGCAGTGTCGGTAAAACGGTGCGGGTTGTTTTGATCGGACATAGTTTTCCTTGAGTCCCCTTGCGGAAAAGCGATAGCTGCCGGGCCGGACAGCCGGTTCGATCTCCCGGCCGGTCTTCTGACTTGGATTCATTCGACCGTAACGCCTTCCCGGCCTGCGGCCAGTGGCATGTCGTTCCGGTCGTCCTCCTTACAGCGCTGGGCACGTGGCGGAATTGCACCGCCTTCCCGATTCTCCCGCACAAGGCGGGCACCGGGAGACCACCCCGCAGAACGGGGCAGGCGGGATGCTAAGCGACCGCGCAGCTTCGGGCAAGTGCCGTGCTGCAAGTCGGGCAGGCGGAGTTGAGAGCGGAGGGGTAAACCGGCGCTCCGGCGCCCGGTTGATCGAGCGGCGGGCTATTGGCCGGAGTCGGGTACCTGCTCGTCTTCCGGCAAGGGCGGCTGGGGGCGGCTCATGACATAAAGCACCACCGTGCAGGAGCCGAGAAAAGCGACTGCCGCCAGGGCGCTCGGCACCCAGGTATCGGCCAGGCCCCGTTCCTTCCACAGCCAGATAAAAATGGCAAAGGCCGGTGTGGTCAGCAGGGCACAAAAAGCTGCCGTGGCCAGGGCGACTTTTTGCCCGATGTGACGTTTGAGATCGCTCATTGGAGTTCCTTGGTTGTGCGTCAGGATGAGCGACAGGGTTTTGCATCACTCGTTGAGGGCGGCCCGGTCAGTGATCGGCCGCCGGGTCGAAAAACTCCGGCCAGCATACGTAAGGCTGGCCGGGGTGTCCATGATGCAGCCTGGAAAGGAGCAGGTTTTTCCGGGGGGGAGGGCCGGCGCCTTGGCCGGGAGAGCGGCTTATTTGGCCGGGGTCATGTCAAAGCACAGGTATTTCACTTCCAGATAGTCCTCGATCCCGTACTTTGATCCTTCCCGCCCGATGCCGGACTGCTTGATGCCGCCAAAGGGCGCCACCTCGTTGGAGATGATGCCGGTATTGATGCCGACCATGCCGTATTCCAGCGCTTCGCCGACACGGAAGCAGCGGGCCACGTCGCGGGAATAGAAATAGGCGGCGAGTCCGAATTCGGTGTCATTGGCCATGGCGACGGCTTCGTCTTCGGTGGTGAAGCGGAAGAGGGGGGCCACCGGGCCGAAGGTTTCTTCCCGGGCGATGCGCATGGCGGTGCTCATATCGGCCAGTACCGTCGGCTGGAAGAAGTTGCCGCCCCGCCCATGCTTGGCGCCGCCGGTGAGAACGCGAGCGCCTTTGCTGACGGCATCGGCGACATGCGCTTCCACCTTGGCCAAGGCGGCGTCGTCGATGAGCGGTCCCTGGGTGACGCCCTCCTCGGTGCCGGCGCCGACCTTCATCTGGCCGACGCGGGCGGCAAATTGTTCGGCAAAGCGCTCGTAGATGCCGGCCTGGACCAGAAAACGGTTGGCGCAGACGCAGGTCTGCCCGGTGTTGCGGTATTTGGCGATGAGGGCGCCCTCCACCGCAGCATCGACATCGGCGTCATCGAAGACGATGAAAGGGGCATTGCCGCCCAGCTCCAGAGAAACCTTTTTGATGCTTGCCGCGCACTGCGCCATGAGCAGTCGGCCGACTTCGGTGGAGCCGGTGAAGGAGAGCTTGCGGACGATGTTGCTGCCGGTCAGGGCGCCGCCGATAGCCACCGGGTCACCGGTGACGACATTGAACACGCCTTGCGGAAAACCAGCCTGTTCGGCCAGAACGGCCAGGGCGAGAGCGGTCAGCGGCGTCTGCTCGGCGGGTTTGACGACTACGGTGCAGCCGGCGGCAAGGGCCGGAGCCACCTTGCGGGTGATCATGGCCAAGGGGAAATTCCACGGGGTGATGGCGGCGCATACGCCAATCGGCTGCTTGATGACCAGCAGGCGCTTGTCGGCGGCCGGCGAGGGAATGGTTTCGCCATAAACGCGCTTGCCTTCCTCGGCGAACCACTCGATGAAGGAGGCGCCGTAGAGGACTTCTCCCTTGGCCTCGGCCAGGGGTTTGCCGCCTTCGGCAGTGATCAGCCGGGCCAGGTCGTCGGCATTGTCGAGAATGAGGGCGTTCCACCGCTGAAGAATCTGGGCGCGGCGCTTGGCAGTCAGGGTGCGCCAGGCAGGCCAGGCGGCATTGGCGGCAGCGATGGCGCGCTCGGTTTCGGCCTTGCCGCACTCGGCGGCTTCACCGATGGTCTGGCCGCTGGCCGGGTCGCGTACGGCAAAGCGTTGATTGCTGTCGGCGTCTATCCAGGCGCCGCCGATGGCGTTGCGCGATACGAGTAATTTGCTGTTCTGGAGCTGCATGGTATTGAAAAACTCCCATAAAAACGCTAAGTTGTAATTGTTTTGTAGAAATGACTTTAATGATGTTCCGCGTTGCTGCCCTGTCCTTCGTCTTGCTGCTCGCCGCCTGTGGTGCTCCGGCGCCGAAGCCGCTTGCGTCCACGGAAACTATAACGCAACGGGCGGCACGTAGCAGCGAGAAGGGCAACGACGTGGCGCTCTATGCCCTTAGCCTGCTCGATACCGGTTACCTGTTCGGTGGCAAGAATCCCCAGGCCGGTCTCGATTGCAGCGGCATGGTCAGTTACATTTACGGTCAGGCGGCGGGGGTCAGGGTGGCCGGCAGCGCCGCCGATATTGCCCGGCGGGGTCGGCTGGTGGAGCGCGATGCATTACGGCCCGGCGATCTGGTTTTCTTCAACACCCTGGGCTATGCCAATTCCCATGTCGGAATTTACATCGGCGACGAGCGCTTCGTCCATGCGCCGAAAACCAACGGCAAAATCCGGGTGGATCGCTTGAGCGACCGCTATTACGCGCAGCGTTTCGAGGCGGCGCGCACATACTTCGATTAGGGCAAAAACGCGGGTGACAGGAGCCGCAGTCCGACCGAGAACCAGCGTTCACTGCCGGGGTGCTGGATCCGGTCTCCCCATGTGGTGTCGATCTGGACCCGATCCGGAATCACCCAGTGGCGGATTCCAACCTGAAAGTAGGATTTGCCATTGCTTTGGCCAAAGGTTTCGGCAATCAGCCAGTTACTTTCGTCGAGCTGCGTTTCCGAACCCAGCCCCCAGGTGCCTCGGGTTTTTCTGTTTTCCTGCTGGCGGATCAGGCCCAGATTGGTATGCAGGAAAAAGCGGTCGCCGGCAAAGGAAAAACTGGCCGGAAGATAGGCGTAATAATCGGCCAAAGCATTGCTTTCGGTATGGATGGCCGGGTGGCGGACGCTGCCGAAGACCAGACCGATACCGTAGCCATCGGTGGTCAGGGGGCGAAACAGGGTTTTTCCCTGGATGACCACGTCAGTGGTGCGCTCGCCTTCGTTGCTGCGTTCGATGGCGCCGCCCAGGGTCAGTTCCAGATTGCCGGAAAAATTGCAGGCGGGTAGCGCCCAGAATTCCTTGCTGTCACGGTTGAAGCGTAGCCAGGATTCCACCTGGCAGGCTTTGGCGTCCACTGTCCGGGCATCATCGGTAATCATCGGGCGCGCCGCGAGAGAGGAGCCGGCACAAACCAGCATCGCGGCCAGGGCAGGAAAGGTTCTTTTTTTCAGGGGCATGGGAGAATTATATCGGCAGAAGTTACAGGCTGATGAATGACCCTTTCCGGTTCAGCGGAACTGCCTATAATGGATAGCCGAAGAGGACTCCCCGGGGAACGCCATGAGCGGCTTTGAAAATTATTCGCAGGACACGCGGGCGATGGAGCTGGAAATCGAGCGCAAGGGCATTGCCCTGGGGATAGACTGGTCGGACGAGGTTCAGGTTCGTGCCCTGGCCAGGGAAGCCCTCGATTTCAAACCCGATGCGGTTCATCTGGCAGCCGATCATCAGGTGGATCCGCAGCAGATGGCCAGGCTTGATCTCTTCGGTCTGGCCGGCCTGATGCTGAAAACCATGCAGGAAAGCGCCGAGCTCGGGTTTGAGTCGCACGGAGGCGATGCCTGGAAAGCGTTTGCCCGCGCCCTGTGGGCAGAGTCTCGCACGGGCAAGCCGACGGCGGGAAAAGATTGAGTCCGCACCAGGCCTCCTGGGTGCTGCGGGCAGGCGCTCTGGCCTGCTACGTCAAGGCCGGCACCTCGACGCGCCATGCCAGGCTGGTGCGGATCAAGGCTGAAGCAATCAAGGACCGGTTTGTCGTGGAAGCGATTGGCCGCAAGGGAGTGCCGGTATTGCTTACGGTCAAGCGGGAGAGCCTTTCTCCGCCGCAGCCGGACCTGTTTGATTGACCGGATGCCGTAGGACATCCGGCAGGTTTCAAGCAATCAATGGACGCCGGATGGCTTAGTCGGTAAAATGCCCGGTCCGATGCGCCCGTGTTGAAACGGATATCATTCAGCCCTCCGAAGGCTGCGTTCCAGGTTCGATTCCTGGCGGGCGCGCCAGATCAAAAACAAACATTCCATAATTTGTACCGCAGAGGGATTTCATATGGCCGAGCAGCACTCATCCAAAGGGATCATGATTGGCACCATTATCGTGGCGATCGTTTTGATGGCGGTTGTGGTGCCGTTTTCCATCAAGGGCGGCAAGTCGGCCTCGGCGTCCGGCGATGCCGACGGCGCTGATTTGCGCATTCAGCCGGTGGCCCGGTTTGAGCTGGCCAAGGCGGCACCGGTTTCCGATGGCAAGCCGAAGGATGGTCCGACCGTTTACAACAGCGTTTGCGGCGCCTGTCATGCGTCCGGTGCTGCCGGTGCGCCCAAGACCGGCGACAAGGCCGCCTGGGGGCCGCGTATCGCTCAAGGCAAGGATGCGCTGTACAAGAGCGCGATCGGCGGCAAGAACGCCATGCCGGCCAAGGGCGGCGCCAGCAGCCTTTCCGATGCCGAAATCAAGGCAGCAGTGGATCATCTGGTGGGTCTGTCCAAATAAGCTGATTTGAGCGATGGAAAAGGGAGGCTGCGGCCTCCTTTTTTATTGCCGGCCATTTTCGTCGACAAAAAAGGCGCCCCCTCGGGGGCGCCTTGGCCGGAGCCTGCTTTTGGAGGGCAGGGCCGGCCCGGTACAGGGAAACTGCTTACTTCTTGACCGGTTCGGCAGCCTTGGCCGGTTCCACCTTGGCCAGCTCGGCCTTTTTCACTTCGGCGGGTTTTGCTTCTGCCTTGGCTTCGGCCTTGTGTTCGCCGGAATGTTTGTCGACCTTGTGGGCCTTCTTTTCGTGTTTGCTGTCGGCAACGGCGGTTTCCTTTTTCACCTCGCCGGCCTTGGCTTCCATTTTCGGTGCTTCGGCCTTGGCCGGAGCGGCAGCCGGCGCGGTAGCGGTGGTCGGTGCTGCTGCCGGCTTGCTTTCAGCGGCGGGTTTTGCATCGGCAGCATGGGCGATCCCGAAAGCGGCGGCGATGGCGAGGGCGATCAGTTGCTTGGTCATTTTGAATCTCCTTGAGCGTTGTTGGTCTGTTCAGTCCGGCTTTGCAGGATTGCGCTGCCTTGTGCCGAATAACGCGGCCCCGTGTGGCGGAGATGTCAGGAGAAAAGTAACCCGCTGTAACGATGTTTGACCGGCGGGCTACTTCTTGCTGGCCAGCAGGGCTTTCATGGCTTCCAGCCGGGCATTGCCGGTGACTTTGTCCGGGGGGGCGGCTTCCTTGCCGCCGGAGAAGCGCAGGTCTTCCTTGCCCATTTCGGCAATGAAGCGGGACGGTTCGGCCGGGATGAATTCCCGCGCCTGCTTGCGCCGTTCGCAGTAGGACAGGTGCAGGGAGCGCTGGGCGCGGGTAATGCCCACATACATCAGGCGGCGCTCTTCCTCGACCTTGGATGGCTCCACCGATTCCCGGTGGGGCAGAATCCCTTCTTCGATGCCGACCAGGAAGACATGCTTGTATTCCAGCCCTTTGGCGGCATGCAGGGTGGACAGCTGGACGGCGTCGATATCGGCGTCCTGCTTGTCAAGCATGTTGATGAGGGCGATGCTCTGGGTGAGGTCGATGAGGGTCTTGCCCTCCTCTTCCCCCTTGCTGTTCAGCCAGTCGGTGAATTCCACCACATTGGCCCAGCGGTTCCGGGCGGTGCGTTCTTCCTCGTGGTCGTAGAGCCAGGTTTCGTAATCAATGGCCTTGAGCAGGTCGGGCAGCACCTGCTGCGCCGGTTCACGGCTGGCCCGGTAGGCGACGCGATTGATGAAGTGGCCGAATTCAAGCAGGGGCTCCAACTGGCGGGACTGGACGCGGTGAGCGAACCCTTCCTCGAAGGCGGCGGCAAAAAGCGAAATGTGGCGTTCGCCGGCGTACTGGCCGAGTATCTGCAAGGTGGCGGCGCCGATTCCCCGCTTCGGCGTGGTGGCGGCGCGGATGAAGGCGGGGTCGTCGTCGTCGTTGGTCAGCAGGCGCAGGTAGGCGGTGAGATCCTTGATTTCGGCCTTGTCGAAAAAGGACTGGCCGCCGGAAAGCAGGTAGGGAATCTTCTGGTTGCGCAGTTGTTGTTCGAGCAGCCGGGCCTGGTGGTTGGAACGGTAGAGAACGGCGTAGTCGCGGAACTGGCCGCGATGCTCGAAGCGATGGCCTTGCAGTTTCATGACCACGTTTTCGGCTTCGGCTTCGTTGTCCCGGCAGACGGTGACGGTGATCGGGTCGCCGTGGCCCAGTTCCGACCACAAGCGTTTTTCGAAGAGCTTTGGATTGTGGGCGATGACGTTGTTGGCGGCTTTCAGGATACGCACTGTCGAGCGGTAGTTCTGTTCGAGCTTGATGACCTTGAGGGCCGGGAATTCGTCGGGCAGCTTTTTCAGGTTGTCGATATCGGCGCCGCGCCAGCCGTAAATGGCCTGGTCATCGTCGCCCACCGCCGTGAACTGGGCGCGTACCCCGGCCAGTTGCTTGAGCAGCCGGTACTGGCAGGCATTGGTGTCCTGATATTCATCGACCAGCAGGTAGCGCAGACGGTTTTGCCACTTTTCGATGATCGCCGGATGGTTGTCGAAAAGCTCCACCGGCAGCTTGATCAGGTCGTCAAAGTCCACCGCCTGATAAGCCTTGAGGGTGGCCTCGTAGGACAGGTAGGCGTGGGCGGCAAGGGCCTCGTGTTCATTGGCGGCCAGTGTGCGGGCGGCTTCCGGACTGATCAGGGCATTTTTCCAGTTGGAGATGATCGATTGCAGGCGGCGCAGGGTGCCCTTGTCCACGGTTTTGGCGACATCGCCGATGATGCCGGCACAATCGGCTGAATCAAAAATGGAAAAGCGCGGCTTGTAGCCGAGAGCCTTGGCCTCCTCGCGCAGGATACGGACACCGAGCGAGTGAAAGGTGGATATCTGCAACTCGCCGGCCACCTTGCTGCCGAGCAGTTTGCTGACCCGTTCCAGCATTTCCTTGGCGGCCTTGTTGGTGAAGGTGATGGCCGCAATATTGCGCGGCTGGAAGCCGCAGCTGTCGACCAGATAAGCGATTTTCTGGGTGATGACCCGAGTTTTGCCCGAGCCGGCACCGGCCAGCACCAGCAGGGGGCCGTCCAGATAATGTATTGCTTCCCGCTGCTGCGGATTCAGTCCTGACATAGGTGGCTCATCCACATGGCATAGCAAGGCCTTGCCGTGCTATGCGCACTGCTTGCGGCCATGCGTCTTGCGTGGTCTTCGCTTTGGCGCTTGAGGTTGGGGAGGGCGGATTTTATCAGGCCTTGGCGTCTACGCCATGCCAGCCTCCGGCCTGCATGAGGCGTACCGCCTTGGGGCCGAGCTCGCTGATCTGGCGGGCGAATTTCCGGGCGTCCTGCTGGATGCGCTCTTCCCCTTCAAAGGGACCGACCGCCTTGGCCTCAATTTCAGCCAGCTCCTGTTGTAGACTGCGCTCACGGTCGGCATCGACCCCTTCCAGCGCTTCCACTTGACGAATGGCAGAAGCCGAGTCGTGACGGGCTCTTGCCACCGTTACCAGGCTGGGTTTTTGTGCTGTCGAGGGAATGCGGTCAAGGCTCATTTTCTGCGCTCCTGATCATGGTAACGGCAGAAAATGGAATTGATTGAGTGCGGCATCGGCAATCCGCTGCACCCAGCGGATTGCTTTTTTCCATCAGGGCATCAGGTCGTTGAGCAAACCGTCAATTTCGCTTTGCGACAAACGCTTTTCTTCCGTCGGGCCGCCGCCTTCGACGACGATGATGGCGCCGACCAGGGCTTTCATCGCCTTGCGCAGGGATTGCCCGGCCAGATCCTGGAATTCCTGGGCAACGATGATGTTGGTCAGGTGGCCTGCCACGGCTTTCAAGCTGGTTTCGATGTCTTGCCGGCTCCAGTTTTTGGAGAGGGAGTCCAGTGTCGCGCTGACCAGGGTCTTGGCCAGTTCCGCTTCGGCCAGGGATTTGTTGGCGGCGTCAGCGGTCATCCGTTCAACGCTGCCGAGAATGGCCGAAACTTCCTTGGGATTGCCGGCAGCTTTCTTGTTGAGTCCCTTTGCCGCCTTGTTCAGTTCCTTGGCCAGGCTTTTCAGTTCGGTCAGGACATTGGTGCTGGCTGCCGGATCGGCGGCCGGGGCTGCCGTGGGCTTGCGCGAGGCTTTGGCAGCCACTTTGCCGACTGTCTTGGCGGCGGGTTTGGTTACGGGCTTGCTGGCGGCCTTGGGCGGGGCTTTGACAGCGGTCTTGGCGGCCGCTTTCGGAGCAGTCTTGGCGACTGCCTTCGGGGTTGTCTTGGCTACGGGTTTGGCCGGAGCTTTTCTGGTCGCCGCTGTGGCGGCCTTGCTAACTGTCTTTGTAACCATTCAAATCCCCATTTTTTCGAATATCTTGTTGAATTTTTCGGCAAGAGTGGCGGCAGTGAATGGCTTGACGATGTAGCCAGAAGCACCGGCCTGCGCTGCGGCGATGATGTTTTCCTTTTTTGCTTCTGCCGTGATCATCAGCACGGGAAGACTTTTTAATGCCGGGTCGGAGCGGATTGACTGGAGCAGGGTCAGACCGTCCATATTCGGCATGTTCCAGTCGGTCACCACGAAGTCGATACCGCCGGACTTGAGACGGGCCAGCGCTACGGCGCCGTCTTCGGCTTCTTCCACATCACCCAACATGCGATAGGTCAAGTTGAAGACAGGGATCTGATAGGCCTGCACCAGCTTG
>CAZHVZ010000004.1:518-21829 GCA_964536245.1 uncultured Rhodocyclaceae bacterium | reverse complement strand
TGCGAACAATGCGCCGCATCGTCGAGAAATCATCGACCACCAGAAATTTGAGGGATGCTTTGTCGCCCATGGGATGGTTATTTCCGTATGAGAAGGCTAAAGACTATCACTAATGGCCAATTGTAGAGAAAAAAGTCATTTAAGCGCACCGAATATTCTGCCCAGCAGCTCGCTTCCCGCGCCAAGAGGGTTCTGGCGAATGGCTTTTTCCTGCTCGGCGATCATGACAAACAGTCCGTCCATGGCTTTCTGGGTGACGTAACTGTCGAGGTCGGCGTCTTTCTGCTTGAGCAGGCCGACGCTGGCAGCCTTGCCGGCAAACTTGTTGTATTGCTCAGCCAGCTGCACCTTGTGCGTTGCTTCCTTGACGATCGGGTGAAAGCGCTGGGCCAGCTGTTCCGAGGTGGTGCGTTTGAAAAATTGTGTTACCGAATCTTCTCCGCCGAGAAGAATCCCCTTGGCATCCTGAAAGCTCATTTTCCGGATCGCTTCCATGAGAACCGGGGTGGCTTCGGCGACCGCCTTTTCGGCGGCATGGTTCATGGTGTTGATCAATTCGTCGGCCTGCTTGCCCATGCCGAACGTGCGCATGGCTTTTTCCGCCTGCTTGAGAGAATCCGGTAAAGGGATCCTGACTTTGGGGTTGCCGAGAAAACCGTTGTCCTTGCCCAGGCTGGAAACCGCAAAGTCCGCTCCCTTGGCCAGGGCCTCCTTGATGCCGGAATTGGCTTCGCCGGCGGAAACGCTGTCGAGGCCGGCGGCCTGGCTGGCCGAACCGAGCAGAAAGGCGGCGGTGGTGGCCAACAGGCCTAAAAGACGGGCAATTCGGGGCATGGACATTCCTTGAGCGGGCGTTATGGTAGGTGCGTAAGCGCCCACTATACGACAGGATTGGCCGCTTGTGCCGGGCAGCCCAATCCCGGTATGGCGGGTCTGACTTATAATGCCGTTTTTGCTACCGAGACCTTGCCGTGACTGCTCCCCTCTTCAAGTCTTCCATTACCAGCCTGCCCCTGCTGTCCTGCGGCAAGGTGCGCGACATTTACGCAGTGGATGCCGACAAGCTGCTCATCGTCACCACCGACCGGTTGTCGGCCTTCGATGTCATCCTGCCCAATCCGATTCCCCGCAAAGGCGAGGTGCTGACGGCAGTGGCGGATTTCTGGTTTGCCCGGCTCGGTCACATTGTCCCCAACCAGCTCACCGGCATCGATCCGGAAAGCGTTGTCGCCGCCAATGAGCGCGATCAGGTGCGCGGTCGGGCGGTGGTGGTCAAACGTTTGAAGCCCCTGCCCATTGAAGCCGTGGTGCGTGGTTATGTCATTGGTTCCGGCTGGAAGGACTACCAGGCCACCGGCGCCATTTGCGGCATTCCCCTGCCGGTCGGCCTGAAGATGGCCGCCAGGCTGCCGACTCCGATCTTTACCCCGGCCACCAAGGCGGACGTCGGCGACCACGACGAAAATATCTCCTTCGCCACCGCCCAGGCCAATTGCAGCGCCGCCCTGGCCGAACAACTGGCCGGCAGCGGCAGCAACGGCGCGGTCATTGCCGCCCAGGCCCGCAGTGCCGCCCTGGCCCTTTACGAGGAAGCCTCCAACTACGCTCGCGGTCGCGGCATCATTATCGCCGACACCAAGTTCGAGTTCGGCATCGACGCCCAGGGGGTTCTCCATCTTATCGACGAAGCCCTCACCCCGGATTCCTCCCGCTTCTGGCCGGCCAGCGAATACCGGGAAGGCGTCAATCCGCCTTCCTACGACAAGCAGTACGTCCGCGACTATCTGGAAACCCTGGACTGGAACAAGAAAGCCCCCGGCCCCAGCCTGCCGGCGGACGTCGTGGCGCGCACCAGCGCCAAGTACATCGAGGCGTATGAGCGGCTGACCGGCAAAACGCTGTAAGCCTTTTAGAACAAAATCCAGGGCGGCGAGTCTCAAGCTTCGCCGCCCTTTTCGTTGGTGAATCCCTGATGACCGCTGCCATGAACCTCCTGCTCGATTTCTCCGGCCTGCCCCGCTTTGATGCCATTGCTCCGGAGCAGGTCAAACCCGCCATCGAATCCCTGCTGGCCGATGCCCGGCAACTGGTGGAGCGGCTGACCGCCGATACCGCGCCGGCCACCTGGATGGGCTTTGCGGCACCGCTCGCCGACGGTATCGAGCCGCTTTCCCGGGCCTGGGGTATTGTCGGCCACCTGCACTCGGTCAATGACATTCCGCCCTGGCGCGAGGCCTACAACGAAATGCTGCCGGAGGTGACCCGCTTTTACAGCGAACTCGGGCAGAACCTCAAGCTTTTCGAGAAATACAAGGCGATTCGGGCGGGTAACGAATACCCCTGCCTGTCGTTGGCGCAGAAAAAAATTATTGACAATGAGGTGCGTGATTTTCGCCTTTCCGGTGCCGAATTGCCGGAAGAACAAAAGCCTCGTTTTCAGGCCATGATGGAAGAGCTGGCCGGGCTGGCGGCCAGGTTTTCCGAAAACCTGCTTGATGCCACCAATGCCTTTTCGGAAACAATCACCGACGAAACCTTGCTGGCCGGTCTGCCGGACGATGTGCGGGATGCCGCCAGGGCGGCTGCCGGGAAGGCCGGAGTCGAAGGCTGGCGCTTTTCCCTGCACGCGCCTTCTTACGGGCCGGTGATGCAGTACGCCGAGAATCGCGACCTGCGCGCCCGCCTGTACCGGGCCTACGCCACCCGGGCGGCCGAGTTCCATGACGGGACGAGCAAGCCGGAATGGGACAACACGCCCCTCATCCAGCGCATTCTTGAACTGCGCAGCGAGGAGGCGGCCATGCTCGGCTATGGCAATTATGCCGAACTGTCGCTGGTGCCCAAGATGGCCGACAGCCCGGCCCAGGTCCTCGATTTTTTGCACGAACTGGCAAGCAAGGCCAAACCCTTCGCCGAGCGGGATATGGCAGAACTGAAGCAGTTCGCCGCCGACGAACTCGGGCTTGATCCGCTGCTGCCCTGGGATGCCGCTTTTGCGTCGGAGCGCCTGCTGCAAGCCCGTTACGCCTTTTCTGAGCAGGAGGTCAAGCAGTATTTCACCGAACCCAAGGTGCTGGCCGGCTTGTTCGAGGCCATCAGCAAGTTGTTCGGAGTGACGGTAAAGGAAGATGAGGCGCCGGTGTGGCACGAGGACGTCCGCTTTTACCGCCTGGAAACTCAGGCCGGCGAACTGGTTGGTCAGTTTTACCTCGATCTCTACGCCCGCCCGGAAAAGCGCGGCGGCGCCTGGATGGACGAGGCACGCGCGCGGCGGCGTGTCGCCGACGGCCTGCAAACGCCGGTGGCGTACCTCAATTGCAATTTCCCCCGCCCGGTTGGCGATAAACCGGCCACTTTCACTCATGACGACGTGATTACCCTTTTCCACGAAACCGGCCATGGCTTGCACCACCTGCTGACCCGGGTCGATGAACTGGGCGTTTCCGGTATTCACGGTGTCGAGTGGGATGCCGTCGAATTGCCTTCGCAGTTCATGGAAAACTATTGCTGGGAATGGGTAGTGGTGCAGGGCATGACGGGCCACGTTGATTCCGGCGAAGCGCTGCCGCACTCACTGTTCAAGAAGATGCTGGCCGCCAGGAATTTCCAGAGCGGGCTGCAAACGGTGCGGCAGCTGGAGTTTTCCCTCTTCGATCTGCGCCTGCATGCCGAATTCGAGCGCTTTCCCGAGCGTACCGCCCTGGAATTGCTTGACCAGGTGCGGCGCGAGGTGGCGGTGCTTATTCCGCCGGAATGGCAGCGCTTTCCCAACAGTTTTTCCCATATTTTTGCCGGCGGCTATTGTGCCGGTTATTTCAGCTACAAGTGGGCCGAGGTGCTGTCGGCAGATGCTTATGCCGCTTTTGAAGAGGCGGGTAATCCCTTTGATGCGGCCACCGGTCGGCTTTTTCTGGAGGAGATTCTGTCGGTGGGCGGGTCGCGACCGGCGCTGGAGTCCTTTAAGGCATTTCGCGGCCGGGCTCCGGGGGTCGACGCTTTGCTCCGCCATAGCGGTATGATTGCAGCTTAGACCATAAGGGAGGAGCACGATGCGCTGTCTTTTCGCCTTGGCCGTTATTCTGGCCACCAGTTCAGTTACCGCAGAAACCTATCGCTGGGTGGATCCGGCAACCGGCAAGACCATGTACACCGATACGCCGCCGCCGGGCAGTGCCAAGCAGATCAGCAAGACCAAAAAACCGGAGAGCGAAGAGACACAGCAGTCCTACGCCATCAAGCAGGCTGCCGAGTACTTTCCGGTTACCCTGTACACCACTCCGGATTGTGTTGAGGATTGCAAGAAGGCACGGGACCTGCTCAACGGACGGGGCGTTCCCTTTGCCGAAAAGATGCTGCAAAAACCGGACGAGGCCGCCGAACTCAAACAACTGGTCGGCGACCTTTTCGTTCCCACCCTGAAAGTGGGGCGCCAGCCGGTGCGAGGGTTTCAGTCCGAGGGTTACAACAACCTGCTTGACCTCGCCGGCTACCCGAAAACCGCTCCCTACGGCAGCAAGCCTTCGGGCGGCTTGACCAAGTAAGCGGCATGCGGATCGCCGCCTGGAACGTCAATTCCCTCAAGGTTCGCTTGCCCCACCTGCTCGACTGGCTGGCCGAGCAGAAACCGGATGTCCTCTGCCTGCAGGAAACCAAGCTGGAAGATCATAATTTTCCGGCAGCCGAGATTGGGGAAGCCGGCTACCACGTCGCTTTCTCCGGACAAAAAACCTATAACGGGGTGGCTTTGCTGGCCCGTTCGCCGATCACCGATGTGCTTTGCGGCAATCCGCACTATGCCGATGCCCAGAAGCGCCTGATCGCCGGCACAGTAGACGGTGTCCGGGTGATCGGCGCCTACATTCCGAACGGCCAGGAGGTGGGCAGTGAAAAGTATGCCTACAAGCTGGACTGGCTGGCCGCCCTGGAGCGCTGGCTGGAAGAAGAGCTGGCGGCCCACCCCCAGCTCGCCCTGTGCGGCGATTACAACATTGCTCCGGAGGACCGGGATGTGCACGATCCCCGGGCCTGGGCCGGAAAAATTCTCTGCTCCGACGATGAACGGGCCGCTTTCCGGCGTCTCCTCGGTCTTGGCCTGAGCGACAGCTTCCGTCTCTTTGAACAGCCGGAAAAGAGTTACTCCTGGTGGGATTACCGGATGCTCGGCTTTCAGAAAAACCAGGGACTGCGCATCGATCATATTCTGCTTTCCGCACCGCTGGCTGCCCGCTGCACCGCTGCCGCCATCGATCGTGCGCCGCGCAAGCGGGAGCGGCCATCCGACCACGCGCCGGTATGGGCCGATCTCTCATGAGCGAAACGTCCCATTCCGCCCTCGTCAAGCTGTATCCGGCCTTGCAGGGCTTGCCCGAAAAACTGCTGGCCCCCCTGCTGGCGCCGCAGTCCATGATCCATATTGCGGCCGGGGGCGTGCTCTTTATCGAACACCAACCCTGTCGGGGATTTCCCTTGCTGCTCTCGGGAAGCGTCAAGGTGGTGAAAACGGCTGCCAACGGGCGGGAAATTCTTTTGTACCGGGTTGAGCCGGGCGGTTCCTGCATCATTACTTCGAGCTGTCTGCTCGGGCGGGAGGATTACAACGCCCGGGGCATCGCCGAGAGCGCGCTGACCTTGCTCGTTCTGCCTCTCTCGCTGTTCGGGCAATTGCTGGCGGAACACGGGCCATTCCGGGATTTCGTGTTTCATCTGTTCGCCGAGCGTATTGCCGAGCTGATGCAGTTGGTGGAGGAAGTCGCCTTCTCCCGCCTCGACCAGCGTCTGGCCCGCCTGCTGTTGTCGCGGCAGGAGGATGTGATCAAGCTTACCCACCAGCATCTGGCCGAGGAGCTGGGCAGCGTTCGGGAGATCATCAGCCGGCTGCTCAAGGGGTTTGCCGCCCAGGGGCTGGTTTCTCTCGGGCGGGAAGAGGTGACGGTGATGGATCGGCAAGGTCTGCGCACCATCGCCGCTGTGTGACTCAGGTTACATACAGGACGGCATCGGCTGTCTACACTGCTGCCATCCCAACCTGAACGGAGAACACAAAATGAAAGCAAATGTTGGCGGTATCGACAAAGTCCTGCGTATTGCCGTCGGCCTCGGCCTGATTGGCGCTACCGTGGCGGGCGTGCTGCCGGTGTGGGGCTATATCGGCATCGTTCCCCTGGCCACCGGTCTGATCGGCTGGTGCCCGGCCTACCCGCTGCTCGGCATGAATACC
Source organism: uncultured Rhodocyclaceae bacterium (assembly GCA_964536245.1). Lineage (GTDB taxonomy): Bacteria > Pseudomonadota > Gammaproteobacteria > Burkholderiales > Rhodocyclaceae > CAZHVZ01. The sequence goes on along the minus strand of CAZHVZ010000004.1, from coordinate 15,612 downwards.
TGTGGCATGAAGAAGGAAGGCTAAGGGACTCGTTCCCGGCCCGGCAGCCGGCACGGCCCGCCTCGGCGGGCTGTTTTATCTGGCCGGGCTGAGGAAGTTGGCAATACGGATGTAGTCTTCCACCGTCAGGTCTTCAGCCCGCTGCCTGGGGTCGATGCCAAGTTCCTCGAAGCTGGCGTCATCAAGCAGGCTCTTCAGCGTATTGCGGAGCATTTTGCGACGCTGCGAAAAGGCGGTGGCAACTACCTGGGAGAGGCGGGTTTCGTCCCTGGCGGTGCGTTCGGCGGTCGGTTTGGGAATCAGGCGGATGATTGCCGACTGGACTTTCGGCGCCGGGTCGAAGCTCTCCGGCGGGACATCGATCAGCCACTCCATATGGAAACGGTATTGCAGCATCACCGACAGGCGCCCAAAGTCGGAATCACCGGGTACCGCTACCATCCGTTCCACCACTTCCTTTTGCAGCATGAAATGCATGTCGCGTACCTGCTCGCCAAAGTCGGCCAGGTGAAAAAGCAGGGGGGTGGAAATATTGTAGGGCAGGTTGCCGACCAGGCGCAGACCGCTTCCCAGGCAGGCAAAATCAAAGGCCAGGGCATCTCCTTCATGAATGCTCAGGTGCGAGGCCGGGTGTTTCCTTTTGAGCAGGGCGATCAGGTCGCGGTCGATTTCCACAACGTGCAGGTGATCCACCCGCTGGAGCAGCGGTTCGGTCAGGGCGCCGAGGCCGGGGCCGATTTCGACGATGGTATCGGCCTTGTGCGGGGCGATGGTGGAAATGATGGCAGCGATGATGCCTTGATCCACCAGAAAATTCTGGCCGAAGCGTTTGCGGGCAACGTGTCCTTTCATTGGCCGGCCACCATTTGCGTTGCCATGCGGGCGGCTTCACGGACGGCTTCAAACAGGCTGCCGGGGTCGGCCTGGCCGGTGCCGGCCAGTTCCAGGGCGGTGCCGTGGTCTACCGAGGTGCGGATAATCGGCAGGCCGAGGGTGACATTGATGCCGTGACCAAAGGTGGCATATTTGAGGGCGGTCAGGCCCTGGTCGTGATACATGGCCAGAACGGCATCGCCCTGACGCAGGATGGGGGGCGTGAACAGGGTGTCCGCCGGGAGGGGGCCGATCAGATTGATGCCTTTTTCCCGCAGGGCATTCAGGGTCGGGGTGATGACCTCGATTTCCTCACGGCCCAGATAGCCATTTTCTCCGGCATGGGGATTGAGACCGGTGACCAGGATGCGCGGCGCGGCGATCCCGTATTTTTGCCGTAGATCAGTGTCCAGAATGGGGATGATCTGCTCCAGCAAGGCCGGGGTTATGGCTGCCGGCACTTCCTTGAGGGGCAGGTGGGTGGTGGCCAGGGCAACGCGCAGCGGGCCGCGTTCGGTGTTGCCGGCGAGCATCATGACGACCAGCGGAGTGCCGGTTTTTTCGGCCAGGTATTCGGTGTGGCCGGTAAAGGGAATGCCGGCCTGATTGATGATTCCCTTATGCACCGGGGCGGTGACCATGGCGGCAAATTCGCCGGACTGGCAGCCGGCCAGGGCGCGATCAAGCAGGGCAAGGACATGGGAAGCGTTGCCGGCATCCAGTCGCCCGGCCTGGCTGGCCCTGGCAAGGGGCGTATGGAGAATGTCCAGGGTGCCTTTTTGAGGCGCCTGGTCCGCTGCATAGTCCCGTAGCGGGATTGTCAGCCCGAGGCTTGCGGCCCGGCTGGCGAGGAGCTGGCGGTCTCCGAGAATGACCGGCTGTGCGGCAAAGGTTTGCCCGGCCAGGCGCAGGCAGAGTTCCGGCCCGATACCGGCAGGTTCCCCGGAGGTGATGGCCAGCCGGGGCAGAATCTGGTTGGTCATGCTTATTTTTCGTCGAGACGGTTTTCAACGTAGGTGCGATCCCGCAACTGGCGCAACCAGTCCTGATAGGCATCGTCCAGTTTGCGCTCACGCAGCGCCTGTTTGGCGGTCAGGCGCAGATGGTCGGAGGACATGTCCTGGTGGCGGCGCTCCAGAACCTGGATCAGGTGCATGCCGAAGGGCGATTGCGCCACCTGGCTGATTTCGTTTTCCTTGAGGCTGTCCATGACCCGCTCAAATTCCGGGACGGTGTCTCCCACATTCAGCCAGCCCAGGTCGCCGCCCTTGGCGGCCGATCCATCCTGGGAGTAGAGGCGAGCCAGTTCGGCAAAATCACCGTTATTCATCAGGCGTTCGCGGACATTTTCCATCTTGCGGCGGGCCTCCGTCTCGGAAACGACTTCATTGACCTTGATCAGGATGTGGCGGGCATGGGTTTGCCTGACCGGTGCGCCGGCAGCGCTCCCGCGCTTGGCAATGAACTTGATGATGTGAAAGCCGGCGGGGGAACGCAATAGTTCGCTGACTTCGCCCGGTTTCAGGCGGCTCAGCGCTTCGGCGTAAAGGACGGGCAGACGATCCGCTCCCCGCCAGCCGAGATTGCCGCCTTGCAGGGCATCTGCGGCATCGGAAAAGGCAGCGGTCAGCTCGGAAAAGTTTTCTCCCTGGCGGGCTCGTTTGAGGGCTTGTTCGGCCCGCGCCTTGAGCTTTTGCAATTGTTCCGGACTGGCGGATTCCGGTGCGCGCATGAGAATGTGCGCCAACTGGAATTCTTCGGAACCGGCACCAACCGGTCCCTGGGTGGCGAGAAAGTTATCCACTTCGCCCTCGGAAATCATCAGTTTGGAGTCCACTTCCCGATCCCGCAGGCGACCCATCATCATTTCTTCGCGAATTTCGTCGCGGAATTTGGCAAAGACCACACCGTCCTTTTCCAGGGCTGCCCGAAACTGTTGCGGCGTCATTTTGTTGCCGGTAGCGATGCGGCCGATGGCCTGGTCAAGCTGGATGTCGTCCACCCGCAGGCCGCTTTCCTTGGCGTACTGGAGTTGGGCGCGGTCCATGATCAGCCGTTCCAGCATCTGCCGTTCCAGGATCTCCTTGGGCGGCAGCGGGGTGCCCTGTTTCTGCAACTGCTTGAGGGCCGCCGCCAGGCGGTTGCGCAGTTCGTAATAGGTCACGACTTCGTCTCCGACGACAGCCACGATGCGGTCGGCTTCAATCGGTTCGCGGGCGGCTTGCTGGGCAAGGACCGGCCCGGTCAGAAAGCAGAGAAGAAGCACAAGGCAGCGGAAAATAGGGGTCATGGTATTTAAGGAGTGGTGAGCAGGCTACCGCCGGAGATCGGCATTTCATTGATCTTGCCGTAGCCCGGAATGGTCCGGCGCAACAGGTTGATCGGGTTGGAGCCCACGCTGGCAAAGTCGTTGAGCTCAAGCTGGAAGAAGAAAGTGGTGTTGGGAACGCCGGCCACGGCTTCCAGGCGTTGTATCACACCCCGTGCCGCCCAGCAGCCGGCGTTGTATTCCAGGCCGGCGATGACTTCCAGAATTTGTTTGTCGCGCATCGAGTAATTGTAGCGGCCCACGGCGTGCCACTTGCTGGTCAACGGCCATTGGGCGGCAATGTCGATCTGGTCCACCTGCGGCGTCTTGCTGTAGGGGTCGCGGGTGTAGCGGTAGCTGGCGCTGAGGACTTTCGACAATTCCGGCTGGTAGCGGGCGCCTGCCGAGAAGCGTTCGGTTTGCCGCTCGTTGTAATTGTATTCCCAGGCGGTATCGACGTAGGTTTTCGGGAAAACGGTTCCGGTAAAGGCCGCGACGAGATTGGAGAAGTCCTTCTGGCGGACGGTTTCGCCAGGAATGCTGACTTTTTGTGGCGCAAAATAGTAGCGCTGGCCGATCATCCCCTTGAAGCGCTCGGCGCCGGTATCGGAATCCAGGAAACGGCTGGTCAGGGCCGCAGTCAGCTGGTTGGCGTCATTGATCCGGTCGTGGCCGGTGTAGCGGTTTTCCGAGAAAACCTGGGCGAAATTGAAGTCAGCGATGCCGGAGTCGAAAACCGGCACCTTGGACTGGTCCTTGTACGGGATGTACACGTAGAACAGCCGGGGCTCCAGGGTTTGGATGTAGGAGGCGCCGAGCCACTGGGCATCCCGCTCAAAGGTCAGCGAGGAGTCGAAAGTGAAGGTCGGCAGAACCCGGCTGAAGCTGGCGGGGTCGCCCGGAGCCTGTCGATCCAGAGCGTATTGCGTGGCATGTAGGCCGAATTTCGGGATGATGGTGTAGGACGGATCAAGAATGGGGAACGCAAGCTGCGGGTAGGCGACCGTCCGGCTGCCTTCAACCAGGGTGGAATGGGTGAAGCGGGTATGCTGACCGAGCAGGGTGAGGTCTTCGTTGAGCGCCAGGGCGTTGGCCTTGCGTCCGAGGAAGTTGATCTGCGGCTCCAGGGTATAGGGACGGCTGATCGGGTTGGCCGGGTCCGGTTGCAAGGTCTGGTAGCGCATGAATTGCAGGTTGGCATTCCACCAGGAGCCGGGGTTGTATTGCAGCAGCATCTGCTGCGGCAGCTGGGCCTGGGAGGTCTGGAGCAGACGGGAAGAAAAATCCTGCCAGTAGCGGTCATCTGAAACGCCGTTCCAGTTGATCATGGCCGACAGGCCCTGACCAAAGTTCTGGAAGTGCTTCAGGTTATAGGCGTAGCGGCTCCGGTTCTCGATGCTGTCTTCCGGAAGCACTTCGAAACGGGTGGTCCCGCTGAAATTGTAATCAACGTAGTTCAACTCGCTGCCCAGCTGGAAACCGCGCTTGCTCATGACGCGAGGGTAGAAAGTGGCGTCGTAGTTGGGGGCGATGTTCCAGTAGTACGGGGTGGTCAGGTCAAAGCCGTTGCGTGTCGAGGCTCCCATGTTGGCCGGCAGGAATCCGGACTGGCGCTGGTGATTGAGGGAGAAAGAGCCGCTCGGCGTGTAGAAAATCGGCACATCCTTGAAGTACAGGGTGGCGTTCTTGGCTTCGCCGACTTCCCGGTCGTAGTCCAGGCGGAATTCCTCGCCGCGCAGGAACCAGTCGGTGTCACCGGGTTTGCAGGTGGAGTAGGTGGCATCGGTCATGTGCACCTGGTTTTCCCCCTCGAAGTCCACCCGCTTGGCATGGCCGTAGCCATCGGACGGACGGCGGGGGGGAACCGAGGTGGGCAGATCGGCGCTGCGCGGAACGTAAAGCATCATCGGTGCGCCACCGGTCGTGGTGGTGGCATTGACCACGGTAGTCATGGCATCAATCGGCTTGTAGAAGCGGTTGATGACATCCTTTCTCAGCTTGTAATCGGCTTCCTCGAAAAAGCCGATCTGCTCGGCCATTTTCATGCGCATGTGCGGGCCGCTGATTTCGTCCTCGTTCTGGGTCAGGCGGACATGGCCGGTGGCTTCAACTTCGTCTTCCAGCGACCAGAAGGTGATCTTGTCCGCCAGCAGAAGCTGGTTGGGGCGGCGCAGTTCGGCATCGCCCTCCGCTTCGGTGACTTCATCATTACGCCCTTCAATCTGGTCGGCAATGAGAAAGGCCGGGTAGCTGTCCCGGAGTTTTTCTTCTACCGGCTTGGCGAACAGGGTGGGATTGTCGTAAAGAGTTTTGGGCTTGGGCGCCAGCAGGTTGAATTTGCGTTCCACCCGCAGCCGGACGCCGGGGTCGCTGGTGGCCAGGAGGATGGGAGCTTCGCCGGTTTTTTTCGGGGGGATCGGCATTCCGTTGTCGTCGATGGCCGGCAGAACCAGGCGCGAGGCAGGGGTTGCGGCATGGGCGATCTGCGTCCCGGCAAAGATGCAGCAGACGAAAATGGCAATGGGGCGACGGGCAAAGCCGGGCATGGAATCCGAAATAGGGGGCTGGAGCGTTGGGTTTGGCGCCGAAACAGGCAGGGGGAGCGAGAACCCGAGTGTTAAAATCATGGCATTTTACAACGAACGACACCATACCAGATGCTGCGCGATCAACTAGTTAACGATTGGGTTTCCGCCCGCTTTCCCGGGCAGCCGGTGAGCATTGCTCCCGCTTCGGCGGATGCCAGTTTCCGCCGCTATTTCCGCCTGGCATTTCCGGACGGATCCACGGCCATCCTCATGGACGCCCCGCCGGACAAGGAGGATTGCCGTCCCTTCATCAAGGTGGCCGGTTTGCTCAGCGAGGCCGGTCTGGCCGCACCCCGTGTGCTGGCGGCGGATCTGGAAAACGGCTTCCTGCTGCTCACCGACCTGGGCCGCATCGGCTACCTGGAGGCTTTTCAGGCCGAACCGGACTTGGCCGACACCCTCATGCGTCCCCTGCTCGATGTGCTGGTGCAGTGGCAGCTGGCCTCCAAGCCGGGGGTTCTGCCGCCCTATGACGAAGCCCTGCTCCGCCGCGAGCTGGAGCTGTTCCCCGAATGGTTCATTGGTCGCCACCTCGGCCATGTCCTGAGCGAGGAAGAGCGGAGCATCCTTGATCATGCCTTCCGCTTCCTTGTTGATTCGGCTCTCGCCCAACCCAGGGTCTTTGTCCATCGCGACTTCATGCCGCGCAACTTGATGGTGGTCGAGAGTGAGGCCACGCTGACGCCAGGGGTCATTGATTTTCAGGATGCTGTTTATGGCCCCATTGCCTATGATGTGGTTTCCCTGTTCCGCGATGCCTTCATCTCCTGGGAAGAGGAACAGGAAATCGACTGGGTCGTCCGCTACTGGGAAAAGGCGCGAGCTGCCGGGCTACCGGTGCGGGAAGATTTCGGCGACTTCTGGCGGGATTACGAATTGATGGGCTTGCAGCGCCATTTGAAGGTGCTCGGCATCTTCTGTCGCCTCAATTACCGCGACGGCAAGGAGCGCTACATTGCCGACCTGCCCCGATTCATCGCTTACACCCGCAAGGTGGCCGACCGCTACCTCGCCCTCAAGCCTTTTCTCGGGCTGCTCGATACCCTGGAAGGCCGGCAGGAAGAAATCGGCTACACCTTCTGATGCAAGCCATTGTTCTGGCAGCGGGGCGGGGCGAGCGCATGCGCCCGCTCACCGACCACACGCCCAAACCGCTGCTGCAAGCCGGGGGCAAGCCGCTCATCGTCTGGCATCTGGAGCGCCTGGCGGCAGCCGGGTTTCGTCAGGTGGTGGTCAATCACGCCCACCTTGGTGAACAAATCGAGGCGGCGCTGGGCAACGGCAAACAGTGGGGGCTCACCCTGCGTTACTCCCCGGAACCGCCGGGCGCTCTGGAAACCGCAGGGGGAATTGCCAACGCCCTGCCGCTCCTGGGGGATGAACCCTTCCTGGTGGTCAATGGCGACATCTATTGCGACTGGGATTTTGCTCGCGCCGCCCATTTGGCAAGCCGCCCGGCCCATCTGGTCATGGTGGCCAACCCGGCGCATCATGCCGGAGGGGATTTCAGCCTGGACGGCGAGCGGGTGGTTCCGGCCCAAGGTGAGCAAACGCTGACCTACGCCGGAATCGGTGTATTTTCTCCGGCCTTTTTTGCGGGGGTGCTCTGCGGAGCGGTGATGAAACTGCGCCCTCTGCTCGACGCCGCCATTGCCGCAGGCAGTTTGAGCGGGGAACGCCATGCCGGCTGCTGGGTCGACGTAGGAACGCCGGAACGTCTGGCGGAACTCGACCGCCAATTGCAACGGGAAAAACCATGACCCACGCCCCCATTCTTGCCCGCCGCAGACGCCTCCTGCAAATCATCGGCGATGGCGTTGCCGTCATACCCACGGCGCCGGAAGTGATCCGCAACCGGGATGCCCACCATCCCTACCGGTTTGACAGCTATTTCTGGTACCTCACGGCCTTTCCCGAACCGGAGGCGGTGCTGGTGCTGGTCGGCGGTGCCCGGCCCAAGTCGATTCTTTTCTGCCGCGAGAAAAACCAGGAGCGGGAAATCTGGGACGGTTTCCGCTATGGTCCGAAGGCCGCCAAGGCCGCCTTTGGCTTCGATGCGGCTTATCCGATCGAGCAATTCGACAAGAAATTCCCCGAACTGCTGGCCGATCGCCCGGCTCTTTGGCATTCGGTGGGACATGATCCTGCCTGGGATGGGCGCATAGCCGCTGCCCTCAACGTGGTGCGGGGACAGGCCCGGTCCGGCAGGCAGGCGCCCCGGGCCATCCATGATCTGCGTAGCGAACTCGATGCCATGCGCCTGGTCAAGGACGCTGCCGAATTTGCCACCCAGCGCCACGCCGCCGATATTGCCAGCGCCGGCCATGCCAGGGCGATGCATGCCTGCCGGCCCGGTATGGCCGAGTATGAACTGGAGGCGGAGCTGACCTACGAATTCCGCCGGCGCGGAGCGGATGCCCATGCCTATACGCCCATCGTGGCAGGCGGCAGCAATGCCTGCGTGCTGCATTACGTCAGCAACGACAAGATGCTGGCTGACAACACCCTGGTTCTCATCGACGCCGGCTGCGAAGTGGCCGGCTACGCCGCCGACATTACCCGTACCTTTCCGGTCAATGGCCGTTTCAATGGCGCCCAGAGGGAGGTGTACCAGATCGTTCTGGCGGCCCAGCAGGCGGCCTTTGCCGCCATTGCTCCCGGCCGGCATTTCATGGAAGCCCACGACGCCGCCGTCAAGGTGCTGACCCGGGGACTGGTGGATCTGAAGCTGCTTTCCGGCGAGGTGGACGGCCTGATCGAGCGCGGGGACTACAAGCGCTTCTACATGCACCGTACCGGCCACTGGCTCGGTCTGGATGTGCACGACGCCGGCGAATACAAGAGCGGCAAGGACTGGATGCCCCTGGTGCCGGGCATGACCCTGACCGTCGAGCCGGGGCTCTATATCCGTCCGGCGGAAGATGTTCCCCTGGCCCTGGCCGGCATCGGCATTCGTATCGAAGATGATGTGCGGGTTACCGAGAACGCTTGTGACGTTTACACCACGGCGCCCCGGACGGTTGCCGAAATCGAGGAAGTGATGCGCCGTGACTGAGCCGGCAAGCGAACAAGTGGATATTCTCATCGTCGGTGCCGGCCCGGTGGGGATGACCCTGGCTCTGGCCCTGGCCGGCAGCAACTTCCGGGTGCGCCTGCTGGATCGCCGCCCGCTTGCGGCGCAGGCCGGTGATCCCCGCGCCCTGGCCCTGTCGCACGGAGCGCGCCAGTTACTGGAGGCGCTGGCTGCCTGGCCGGGACCTTCGGCAACGGCCATTGAAACCATCCATATCTCCCAGCGTGGCGGCTTTGGCCGCAGCCTGCTTGACCGGCAGGAACACGGCTTGCCCGCCCTCGGCTATGTCGTGCGTTATCGTGATCTGGCTGCATCCCTGGCCGCCCGCCTGGCCCCGGAGCAGATCATCGAGTCGGCGGAAATCCTGGCGACCGAAACCTCGGCTGACGGTGTCGCCGTTTCCCTCAGGCATCAGGGCGTGGTTCGCCGCATTGAAAGCCGTCTGCTGGTACACGCTGAAGGCACCCCGGGAGATGACCCGGCAGTCAAAGTGCGCGATTACGGCCAGCATGCCGTGATTGCCGAAGTGACGCCTGCCGCTGGCCACGCTCGGCGGGCCTGGGAGCGCTTCACGCCGGACGGTCCCCTCGCCTTGCTGCCCCTCGGCAGCGACTATTCCGTCGTGTTCACCTTGCCGCCGGAGCGGGCTGATGCGGTCATGGCCCTTGATGATGCGGCTTTCCTGGCGGCCTTGCAGGCGCAATTCGGGAAGCGTCTGAAATTTACCGCCTGCGGTCCGCGCAGTCGTTTTCCCCTTGCCCTGCGTCTGCGGGAGCAGCTGGTCCAAGGACGTGAAATATGGATCGGCAATGCCGCCCAGACTCTGCACCCGGTTTCCGGTCAGGGTTTCAACCTGGGGCTGCGGGATGCCTGGCAACTGGCCGAAGAAGTCCTTGCCGGCGGCCTGGAGAGTGCCGTGCTGGCCCGTTATGCCCGGCAACGCCAACTGGATCGCCGGGCCGGGGCCTTGTTTACCGATGGCATCGTCCGCCTTTTTTCCAATGATTTTGCCCCCTTGCGCCTGGCTCGCGGTCTGGGTCTGCTCGCCCTTGATCTGTGTCCGGGCGCCCGGAATTTCGTTGCCAAGCGCATGATCTGGGGTGCCCGGGCCTGGCCCTGAGCGATGTTCCAGCAAACGTCCGCACCCTCTCGCCGGCAGGTCTGGTTTCTTGCCTTGCGCCCGAAAACCCTGAGCGTTTCCCTGTCGCCGGTTGTCGTGGGTACCGCTGTCGCCTGGCATGACAGTGGCCGTCTGCTTTGGGGGCCGTTGCTGGTGGCCATGGTTGCGGCAGCCCTGATCCAGATTGGCACCAACCTGTTCAACGATGTCGGGGATTTTCTGCGGGGTACCGATACGCCGGATCGCCTCGGGCCTCCCCGCGCCACTGCCCAGGGCTGGCTGACTCCCGGACAGGTTCGCGCCGGAGCCTGGCTGGCCTTCGGGCTGGCCCTGCTGTGCGGCATCTATCTGGCCTGGCACGGGGGCTGGCCCATCGTCTTGATCGGTATTGCGTCCCTGGCCGCCGGCTGGGCGTACACCGGGGGGCCGGCGCCCATTGCTTACCGCCCCCTGGGGGAGTTGTTCGTCTGGCTGTTTTTCGGTCTGGTGGCGGTGGTCGGCAGTTACTACCTGCAAACCCTGAGCATGAGTCCCCTCGCCGGGCTGGCGGCGGCGCTGGTGGGCTGCCATGCGGCGGCGGTGATTACGGTGAACAACTACCGCGATCTTGATGGCGATGCCCGCAACGGCAAGAATACCCTGGCCGTATGGCTGGGGCGTCCGGCGACACGCCGAGTCTATGCAACAGAGATGTTGCTGCCCTATGCCCTGTTGTTTCTGCTGCTGCCGCAACTGGGCTGGATTTCCCTTCTGCCCCTGCTCTCGATGGCTTTGGCGCTCTCGTTGGTGCGGCGGTTTTTCCGGGAGCAGCCGGGACCGGTATTCAACCGTCTGTTGGCGGCCACCGCCGGCCTGCAACTGATTTTTTCGCTCTTGCTGGCGCTCGCTTTCGTTCTGTAAAGTTCCGGTCAGCGCACACTATCCTGGCGCGTTAGAACGTGTGCAACCGCCATTGAAGGGAGATCGACATGCCTCGCACCATTTCTGCACTCTGCCTCGTGCTTCTCCTGTCGGCCTGTGTTTCAGGCGGGCAGCGCCATGATTCTCCTGCTTATGGCTATCCGGCGGCGCCTTATGGCAGCCCGCCCGGCTACGCCGTCTACCCGGTCGGCCCCATTGCCGTCGCCAGTGCCCGTTATGCCAGTTCCAGGCATTCCTGCGATGCCACCCGATTGATTGCCAGCCAGGCATCGGGGCGCCACCACTATAGCGTGCAAGTGACCAATAACCTGTGTGGTGACCCCCATCCGGAAAAAGCGAAAACCCTCCATGTCACCTATTACTGCGGCGGCCCCGTCAAGACGGCTTCCGCCGGAGAGCACCACACCCTCACCCTGAGTTGTCCGTGAGCGGTGCTGGTCCGGGCTGTGCGACAATGCCGCCGGTTTTGAACCCTGTTACTTTTTTTGGTGAGCGTAATGATTATTTCCGGATTCCAGAGTCTCTTGCAGGCCGCCCGTCGGCAGCCGGAGCCCCAGCGCATGCTCTTTGTTTTTGTCCGGGCCGAATTGCCCGAAGGGGCCGGGCCGGAAGAGATCAGGCGTTTTGAGGCGGGGCAGGGCGGGGCTTTGGCGCCGGTCATGTTCGTGGACAAGGAGCCCAGTGCCATCCAGAGTTTTGCCGAACTGGTCGAGGAGTCCCGTCATACCGGACAAAAATGGGATATGGTTTTTGTCGGCTGCCTGGGCGGCCAGGGAGACCGTGAGCCGACCGACGAAGAAGCGCAGAAGGCGATGGAACTCATGGTCAAATCGATTCAGGGCGGAATGGTCGGCCATTTGCTGGCCTATCGCCCGGATGGCGAACAGGTGCGGCTGAGCGGCAAACCCGACTAGCGGACCCGTCCTTTGGCCGCATACATGGCGCTGTCGGCCGTGCGGATCAGGCTTCCCGCATCCCTGCCGTCGCTCGGGTAGAGGGCGGTGCCGATGCTGGCGCTGACCGACAGGGTGTGCCCGGCGACGAAATGAGGCTGGGCCAGCTCGATGGCCAGTTTTTCGGCAATTTGCGTAATGCCCGGGCGGCCATAGTTTCCTTCCAGGATGACGACAAATTCGTCTCCGCCGTAGCGGGCCACCAGGTCCGAGCCGCGCACGAGGTAACGCAGCCGGTGGGCCACGGCAGCGAGGAGGACATCGCCCATGTGGTGGCCGTGCCGGTCATTGATGGGTTTGGCCTTGCGCCGGGAAATGTCGGAAAAAAGGGCGACGAAATTAACGATCCGGCCATTGCCGGGGTCGCGTAAGACATCAATGTGGGCCAGCTTGGGATAAACACTGCCATCCTTGCGGCGATCCCATAGCTCCCCTTGCCAGTGATTCTGCTCGAGCAGGGTTTGCCAGAACTGCTGGTAGAAGGCCGGGTCGTGCCAGCCGGATTGGAACAGGCGGGGATTCTGCCCGATCAGCTCAGCGGCGCAGTAGCCGGTGATTTCTTCGCAGGCCCGGTTGACCGAAACAATGCGGTTGTCGGCATCGGTAATCAGGATCGCTTCCGAACTGCTCTCGAAAACCCTTTGTGCCAATTCCTGCTGATGCGCTGCCTGCTTGGCCTCGGACCGGTCTTCGATCAGCCATACCGAACCTTCCTGCGGCGCTTCCGGATCAAGCGCCCGGCCGGCGATTTGCCCCCAGAAGCTGCTGCCGTCCTTGCGGACGAAATACTGTTCCCGCCGGTGATAGTTTCCTGCCCGGAGAATGTCGTAAGCTTCGGCGCCGATGCCCTCGTATTCCTCTGTCGATTGATACCAGTTACGGGTGGGCTGGCCAATCATTTCCCCTATCCCGTAGCCGAATAATTCCTCCATCCGCCGGTTGCAGCGGAGAATCCGGCGCTGGCGGACAAAGACGATGGCGACCACGGCAGAGTTGAAAATGACTTCCAGTTCCCGTTGCGTGGCGTGCAGCAGCGCTTCGCTGTACTGGCCGGTATTGCCCAGGCCGCCGAGGCTGAGCCGGATGCCGCCCTCGGACCGTAGCACACTGCAAGCCGGAGAAATGTGCGGCTGGCCGTCCAGACCGATCAATTGAAGTTGGCCATGGCATCCGGTGATTTGCGCCAGGGCGCAGCCAGCCGGCACAAGCTGCCGCCCTCTCCACTGCTCCTGGCTGCCGCCCATTTCCTGTAGAAACAGCTGATTGCAGGCAACTACCCGGCCATCGGCATCGACGATGCAGGACGGGGCCGGATTGAGTTTCATCCAGTGGTGTTCTGCCTGACTGGCAACGACGGCAGGCATGGTTTGCAGAGAGTCTGGCATCGCGGTGGAAGCGCCGTGTTGGTCAATGGTTGTGAGTGCCCATTATTGGACAGTTTGTCGAGCCAGGCAATCGGCTGTCGAGGCGATTTTCGACAAGAGAATGTCAATGACTGACTATTTTTTAAGCGGCTTCTCGGGTAAAATTCGCCCCCTTCCCGGCACTGCTTTTGATTGGCTGCCGGTCCCATTGGTTTTTTGCTCGATGTCCTCCCGTCCATGAATTTTGTTGGCTTCCAGCTTCGCAACAATTTGTTCGTCGCGCCCATGGCTGGAGTGACGGACCGTCCTTTTCGCCAGTTGTGCAAGAAAATGGGCGCCGGGTTGGCGGTGTCGGAAATGGTGACCTCCAATTCCCTGCTATATGGGAGCGCCAAGACGCTGCGGCGGGCCAATCACGAGGGCGAAGTCGCTCCCATTTCCGTTCAGATCGCCGGTGCCGACCCGAAAATGATGGCCGATGCTGCGCGTCACAACGTGGACAATGGCGCCCAGATCATCGACATCAACATGGGTTGCCCGGCCAAAAAGGTTTGCAATGTGATGGCTGGTTCTGCCCTGATGCAGGACGAGCAGCTGGTCGGACGCATTCTCGATGCCGTGGTTGCCGCCGTGCCCGGAACCCCGGTTACCCTCAAGTTTCGCACCGGATGGAACCTGGAAAACCGGAACGCTCCCGCCATCGCCCGCATTGCCGAAGCCGCCGGCGTGCGCGCCGTGGCCATTCACGGTCGGACCCGCTGCCAGCAGTACCGTGGGGAAGCCGAGTACGAGACCATCGCCCTGGTCAAGACCCTGGTCAACATACCGGTCATTGCCAACGGCGACATCTCGACGCCGGAAAAGGCCAGGGCAGTGCTCGACGCCACCGGTGCCGACGGCCTGATGATCGGCCGCGCCGCCCAGGGGCGCCCCTGGCTGTTCCGGGAAATCGAACATTATCTGAAAACCGGCGAGCATCTGCCGCCGGCCAAAGTGACTGAAATCCACGCCATCCTGCAAGCGCATCTGGAGGATTTGTACGCCTTTTATGGGCTGGAAACGGGTTTCCGGGTGGCCCGCAAGCATATCGCCTGGTACACGAAAGGTTTGGTCGGTTCAGCCGCCTTTCGGCATTCCATGAACCAGTTGCCGAGCATCGAACTGCAGCGTCAGGCCGTCAATGATTTCTTTTTCGGCCTCGCAGAACAGTACGAGCATCTGCAGTACAACGACAATCCAGAGGAGGCGTTGGCAGCATGAGCCAACATGATTTAGGGTCGTGCGTGGTGGGCGCACTGGAGCAGTATTTCCACGATCTGGACGGTGAAAAACCGTCTGCAATTTACGGCATGGTACTCAAGAGCGTTGAAAAGCCGATGCTGGAAGTCGTCCTGGCCAAGGCCGGCGGCAACCAGACCCTGGCTTCGGAAATGCTTGGCATCAATCGCAATACCCTGCGCAAGAAATTATCCGAACATCAACTTCTGTAAATGACCATGACCATCAAGCAAGCGCTGATTTCCGTCTCCGACAAGACGGGTGTTCTCGAATTCGCCCAGGGCCTCGCCGCCCAAGGCGTCAAGCTGCTGTCCACCGGCGGCACCGCCAAGCTGTTGCGCGATGCCGGCCTCGCGGTGACCGAAATCGGCGACTACACCGGTTTTCCGGAAATGCTGGATGGCCGCGTCAAGACCCTGCATCCCAAGGTGCATGGCGGTATCCTGGCCCGCCGCGATCTGCCGGAGCATCTGGCGACCATCGCCGAACACGGCATTCCGACCATCGACCTGGTTTGCGTCAATCTCTACCCCTTCGCCGCCACCATCGCCAAGGCCGGCGTGACGCTGGAAGACGCGATTGAAAACATCGACATCGGCGGTCCGGCCATGGTCCG
>CAZHVZ010000004.1:0-313 GCA_964536245.1 uncultured Rhodocyclaceae bacterium | reverse complement strand
AGCATGATCGCCAACTGGCTGACTGGCCTCGACGGAGGCGCTGAAGCCAAGCCGGAAGCCGCCGCTCCGATTCCGGCCATCTTCCCGGCCAAATTGCAACTGGCTTTCGACCGCACCGAAATCCTGCGTTACGGCGAAAATTCGCATCAGCAAGCTGCCTTCTATCGTGACACCGTCGCGCTGCCGGGCAGTATCGCCGCCTACAGCCAGCTCCAGGGCAAGGAACTGTCTTACAACAACATCGCCGACTCCGATGCCGCCTGGGAATGCGTCAAGGCCTTCGACGCCCCGGCCTGCGTCATCATCAAGCACG
>CAZHVZ010000003.1:26072-74599 GCA_964536245.1 uncultured Rhodocyclaceae bacterium | reverse complement strand
ATTTGCGGGTGGTGGAGCTATCCGCCTGTTCAAAAGGCTTGAAAATCGCGTCGAGGCGGTTTTGCGGAATCCCCACCCCGGTATCGGTCACTTCAAAACGCAGGACAACCGATTTCTCCTTGCTCGCCCAGCTGCCGACCGAAACGCTGACGCCTCCGGACTGGGTGAATTTGATGGCATTGCCCACCAGATTGATCAGTATCTGGCGCAAGCGCCCCGGATCGCCATGGAGCAGAACGGGAGCCTCGGGTTCAATGGACCAGGCAAATTCGAGCTGTTTTTCCGCCGCCCGGATGGAATAGAGATCGGCGAAATCCTCAAGCAGGGAAAAGAGATTGAAATCGATATATTCGAGGGACAGCTTGCGTGCCTCGATCTTGGAGAAATCCAGCACGTCATTGACGATGGAAAGCAGGGCCTCGGCGCTGACCCGGATAATTTCCCCGAACTGGCGCTGCTCGGCATCCAGTTCGGTTTCGAGCAGGAGGCCGGTCATGCCGATGACGCCATTCATCGGGGTACGGATTTCGTGGGACATCATGGCCAGAAAATCGCTCTTGGCGCGATTGGCCTGTTCCGCCTTTTCCCGCGACCCGATCAACTCCCGTTCGCTGAGCACGCGGTCGGTAATATCATGGAAGCTGAAAACCCGGCCAATGACCTGGTGACGCGTTGTCTGGGGACGCGACCGGCGCTCGAAAAATCGACCGCAGGCCAGTTCGACCAGATCAAAAGTTTCTTCGTCAATCTGCTTCGCCATGTTCCGGAAAATACCTGTGGAAGGATCGGCCAGACGGCCATCAAGCCAGGCGATGACCGCCTCGTCCCCCTCCAGCAGGGTGGCCTCGGGAATGCTCCACATGGCGCTGAAACGGCGGTTCATATTGACGATGCCGCCTTCGGTATCGACCACCAGAATTCCGTCACCGGTGGCTTCGAGAGTCGCCTGAAGCTGGGCGGTCACCAGGGCCATGCTGTCCTCGATCCCTTTCAGCCCCCGCTCGTCCCGCACCCGCAGCACCAGCCAGTCACGCCCTTCGTTGACGATACGGCGTATGCTCTTGACCACCGGTAAAGCGCTGCCATCGGCGCAAACGTAAAGGCCTTCGACATTCTCCACTTCACCGGAAGCTCCCTGCCGCACTTCTTCCCAGTAAAAAACATCGGCCAGGGCGCTCTCCAGATCGGTAATGCTGCGCCCGATCAGGCTGTCCGGCGGATAGCCGAGCAATTCGGAAACCCGGCGGTTGGCTGCAACAATGGTCAGACTGGCGGGATCAACGGCCAGCAGCATCTCAAGCGACTGATCGAGCAACAGGCGGTCGGCAATCATTGACAAGGTGTTCATGGCATTCAGGCTCCGCCCGCCGAACCGGCCGCGTCGAAGTAATAGCTGACCCGGCGGCGAGGGTTGAGGTATTCAAAAACCGCCGTCGGCAACTGGGCAGGTTTGATGGCGCGACTGATATTGATGTCCGGCTCCTCCTCCAGGTCGAGGATGATCGCCTCGCTTTTCGGGATGCCGGCATCGTAAACAATGACGGTCGGCCGCAAGGGCCGGCTGGAATTGACCTTGATGACCAGACCGATGGCGTCATTGGACAGCCCCACCACGCTGCCCGGCGGATAGACTCCCATGAAGCGGATAAAGGCCTGCAAGAAGCGGGGGTCGAAGCGATTGCGCTGCTGGGCGAACATGTGCGAGAGGGCTTCGTGGGGCGTCATGGCCTGGGCGACATTGACCGGATTGCACAAATTGTCATAGGCATTGACCAGGGCCACCAGCCGGGCGAGGGGATCAATGGCCTCACCCTTGAGTTTGCGCGGATAGCCCGTTCCGTCGAAAAACTCGTGGTGCTGCTGGATGATCTTGAGTACCGCCGACGGCAAATTCATCTTTTTGCCCATGTCCAGCCCATACTGGCAGTGCTGTTCGCGAAACTCCCGCTCCGCCTTGGTGAGGGTGCCGGGATTGTTGAGGATCTTGGCCGGCACCTCGCTCAAGCCGATATCGTGAAAAATGGCGCCAACACCGATCGCTTGAACAATTTCGGCGGGCAATCCAAGTTCCCGGGCCAGCGTCATGGACAGCACGGAAACGTTGAGGGAATGGAAGTAGACATCCTCACCCGGCTTTTCCGCCATCACCTGAATGGCCAGTTCCGGGGCCGCCAGCAACACCTCCACCATCTGCTCGACCAATTGCCCGGCATCGGAAACGGTTTTTTCGGGTTGGGAATAAATGGTTTTGTTGATCCCGCGAATCACATTGGCGGCATTCAAGAAAGCCCGCTCGACCTTGGCCAGTTTCTCCCGATGCTCGTTCAGACGCTCCACTCTCTCCAGCTTGGCGGCCATTGCAGCCTGCTTTTTGGCCAGGGCCTCGGCCATCTCGGGAGTTTCCGGAACCGGCTCCGGGTCATCCTTTCCGGTCACGCCTTGCGGATCCGTGACCGCCTCCTTCGGCAACGGCTTGAGATCACTTCGTGCCGGGTCCCAGCGCACATATTCAAGACCAAGCTGGCGGATGGTCCTGAGCTGATCTTCGTCCCGAATCTTGAAATTATTGAAGCTGAAGGGATGATGCATCCAGCCCACGTCAAGATACACGTATACCCCTACCTGTAACTGATCGACCGAAATCGTATTTTCTTTTTCTATCGTCATGGATGAATAGGGGGATAGCCGGAAGTCGGGTTGATGGATACGGTGCAGCGACGAGAACTGGCATGATAGCCCAAAAGCATCCGCATCCACCCGGACAGGGGATACCCGAACTACTCCGAGGAGTAGGGTAGTCTCCGGGAACAGCATAAAATCCGCCCATGAAGTCCTCCGGCCCCATCCTTCTCGCCCGCTACCTTGCCCTGGTCTGGTGCAGTCTGATCGTCTATGGCAGCCTGCATCCTTTTTCCGGGTGGCGGGATACCGGAGTTTCGCCATTTTCCTTTCTCGAAGGGGGCTGGCCACGTTACTGGACCGCTTTCGATCTGCTCGCCAACGTGGCGGTCTATCTTCCTCTGGGCTTTTTCCTCACCCTCGCTCTCAACCGGCTGGCGGGCCGCTTCACCCCGCCCATTCTGACTGTCGTACTCGGCACCGCCCTCAGCTTTGCACTGGAAAGCCTGCAAACCTGGCTTCCTTCCCGCGTCCCCTCCAATCTCGACCTTGCCTGCAACGCCGTGGGCACCTTGCTTGGCGCCCTGCTGGCGCACACCATCGGCCAGCGCATTTTCCCCCGCTTCACGCGCTGGCAGCAGAGCCTGATCGCTCCTCTCGACCATGCCGAACTCGGCCTCACCTTGCTGGGTTTGTGGCTGCTGGTTCCCCTGTCGCCGGAAATTCTCCTGTTCGGCGCCGGCGACCTGCGCCAAACCTTTGGACTGGTGGGTGCGGTTCCCTTTGCCGCCGACCGCTTCGTCACCATCGAGGCCGTCATCATCGCCCTCAATACCGTGGCGGTTGGACTTCTGCTCCGCCAGCTGATGGCCACGACAGCTCTTGCCTATGGCGTGGTGCCTGCGTTCCTGCTGCTTGGCCTGCTCATTCGCACCCTCGCTGCGGCCATCCTGATCGGGCCGGGGGAAGCCCTTTCCTGGCTGACGCCCGGCGCCCGGCTCGGTTTGCTGGCCGGTGGGGGCATTCTGGCCCTCAGCCTGTTCCTGCCCGCCACGGTGCGCATCATTATCGCCGCCATGGCATTGATGGCGGCGACCGTGCTGGTCAATCTGGCGCCGCCCAACCCCTATTCCGCCGCTGCTCTGGCTGCCTGGCGGCAGGGTCACTTCCTCAATTTCAACGGCCTGACCCGGCTGGTTTCCTCCCTCTGGCCTTTCCTCACCCTGCCATTTTTCCTGCTGGCCGGACGCCGCCCATGAAATGGCATGGCCTTTCGGCAGCGGCGGTGGCCCAGGCGCTGGACGTTGATCCAGCAAGCGGGCTGAGCGATGCCGAGGTCACCCTGCGGCGCCAGCGCCATGGCAGCAACCGCCTCGACGAAATTGCCGGCAAACCCCTGTGGAAGCGCTTTGGCGAACAACTGATTCAACCCCTGGTCCTGGTCCTGGTCCTCGCCGGAACGATTACCGCTTTTCTTGGCGAATGGACCGATGCCAGCGTGATTCTCGCCGTCGTACTGGCCAACGCGCTCATCGGCTCTTGGCAGGAAGCCCGAGCCGAGGGCGCCCTGGCGGCGCTGGCACGCAGCGTTGCCACCAGCGTCGTCGTACGCCGCAACGGCCACCGGCTGTCTCTCGATGCCGGCGAACTGGTGCCCGGCGACGTGGTTCTGCTCGCCGCCGGCGACCGGGTTCCCGCCGACCTGCGCCTGTTTCAGGCCAAGTCCGTGCAAGCCAGCGAATCCCTGCTCACCGGCGAATCCCTGCCGGTCGCCAAAGATGTTGAGGTGTTGCCGGAAAACACTTCCCTGGCAGAACGGAAAAACCTGCTTTATGCCGGCACCACGCTGGTCGCCGGGCAGGGCTGCGGCATGGTGGTGGCGACCGGCAATCTGACGGAAACAGGAAAGATTGCCGGCCTGATCGCCCGCACGCCAAGCCTGAGCACCCCCCTCACACGCAAGATGACGGCCTTCTCCAATGGCTTGCTTTGGGCCATCGGCGGACTGGCCATGGTCACCTTCGTCGTCGGCCTGCTGCGAGGAGAAGCGGCCTTTGACATGTTCATGGCGGCGGTCGCCCTGGCTGTGGGCGCCATCCCCGAGGGGCTACCGGCTGCCGTCACCATCACCCTGGCCATAGGTGTGGCCAGGATGGCCCGGCGCCGGGCCATTATCCGGCATCTGCCGGCGGTGGAAACACTGGGCAGCACTACGGTCATCTGTTCCGACAAGACCGGCACCCTGACCGAAAACGCCATGACCGTACGCGCCGTTTGGTGCCGGGGCAGGGCGCACGAGGTCAATGGTCAGGCCTATGTTCCGCTCGGCCAGATCCTTGACTTCGGCGAGCAGCCGGAAGCTCTCCGGCAATGCCTGACGGCGGCGGCGCTGTGCAACGACGCCAGCCTGAGCGGCGAGGGCGAGCAATGGGCCATCACCGGCGACCCCACCGAGGCGGCCCTGGATCAGCCCCGACTCGATGAGTTGCCTTTCGATGCCAGCCGGCAGTTGATGGCAACCCTGCACAAGCGGGAAGACGATGCGGTACTGTACGTCAAGGGCGCCGTGGAACGGCTTTTGCCCCGCTGCCCGGGCAGTGACCACCCGGAAATTGAGGCTGCCGCCCGGCAAATGGCCGGGCAGGGCATGCGGGTACTGGCGGTGGCCGGGCGCCGGGTAGCCGGCCACGGGACGCTGCACGAGGACAACCTGGGCGACCTGGAATTTTATGGTCTGATCGGCATGATCGATCCCCCGAGGCCGCAGGCCATGGCGGCTATCCGGGCCTGTCAGGCAGCCGGCATCCGGGTCAAGATGATCACCGGCGACCATGCCGCGACGGCCATGGCCATCGCCCGCCAGCTTGGCTTGAACGCGGACACCAGCCTGACCGGAAGTGAACTGGCCTGCCTTGATGAAGACGCCTTGGCTAAAGCCGTGCACCGTACGGATATATTTGCCCGGGTCGAACCGGAGCAAAAGCTGCGCCTGGTGCAAGCCTTGCAACGGAGCGGAGAAGTCGTCGCCATGACCGGCGACGGGGTCAATGATGCGCCAGCGCTCAAGCAGGCGGATATCGGCGTGGCCATGGGAAGAGGGGGGACCGAGGTGGCGCGGGAGGCGTCGGCCATGGTCCTCACCGATGACAATTTCGCCACGATCGAAGCCGCCATCGAGGAGGGAAGAGGCGTCTGGGACAACCTGGTCAAATTCATCACCTGGACCCTGCCCACCAACTTTGGCGAAGGGCTGGTCATCGTGGCCGCCATCCTGTTCGGGACCACTCTGCCCATCACCCCTTTGCAGATACTCTGGATCAACATGACTACCGCCGGCCTGCTCGGCCTGACCCTGGCGTTTGAGCCGATCGATGCTGAAATCATGCGTCGCCCGCCCCGTCAGCCGGGTAGCCCGTTGCTCGACCACACCCTGATCCGACGCATCGTGCTGGTCTCCTTTCTCCTTCTGGGGGGCGCCTTTGGCCTCTTTCTGGTTGAACTGGAGCACGGACACAGCCTGGCCGAAGCCCGCACCGTAGCGGTCAATCTCTTTGTCCTGGTCGAATGCCTCTATCTCTTTCATTGCCGTACGCTGCATGGCGGTGACAAGGCTGCCGGCCTCTTTGACAATCCCTGGATCTGGCTCGGTGTCACCAGCATGTTCGGTCTGCAATTGTTGTTCACCTACTGGCCGCCGTTCAACCGGATCTTTCATACCGCCCCCATTGGCGGCAGCGAATGGCTGGCCATCCTGGGCGTCGCCTTGCTCAGCTCGGCCATCATCAGTCTGGACAAACGTTATGCACGGCGTTTCACGTGAAACGCCACGACTGCCTCTATAATTTCCCCCAACCGGACAAGGATCTCAAATGAGCCACTTCAAACATCATGTATTTTTCTGCTGCAATCAGCGCGCTCCCGGCGAAACCTGCTGCAACGCCCATGGGGCAACCGAAATGCAGACCTACGCCAAGGACCGCATCGCCGCACTCGGCCTCAAGGGAAAAGGCAACATCCGGATCAACAAGGCCGGCTGCCTCGACCGCTGCGACCAGGGTCCGGTTCTGGTGGTCTATCCCGATGCGGTCTGGTACACCTATGTGGACAAGGATGATATCGAGGAAATCATCCAGGAGCATCTGGTCCATGGCCGGGTTGTTGAACGCCTGAAAATCTGAGGTTTGCCATGAAAGCGCCCGAAGAAAAAATCCTCATCGACGGCCCTGCCGGCAAGATTGACGTCATTGTCGAAAATCCGGGCGCACCCAGGGGGATCGCCCTGATTGCCCATCCCCATCCTCTGGCTGGCGGTGCCAATACCAACAAGGTGGCTTACACCCTGGCCCGCACCTTCGTCAGTCTCGGCTATGCCAGCTTTCGCCCCAATTTCCGGGGAGTCGGCGACACCGAAGGCGTTCACGACGAAGGCCATGGCGAAACCGAAGATCTGCTGGCCGTCCTCCAGGAAGCCAAGTGTCGCTGCGGAGACCTGCCGGTCGCCCTCGCCGGTTTTTCCTTCGGCGCCTTCTGCCAGACCCGGCTGGCCAAGCGTCTGATGGAACTCGGCCATCCCGCTCAGCGCCTGGTCCTGGTCGGTACCGCTGCCGGCCATGTCGAAGGCTCCCGCCAATACGATACGGAAGCCGTCCCGCACGACACCATTGTCATTCACGGCTCGGCGGATGAAACCGTTCCTCTGGACAATGTGCTCGCCTGGGCCTTGCCTCTGGATCTGCCGGTTGTCGTGGTGCCGGGTGCCGATCACTTTTTTCACCGCCGACTGCACCTGCTGCGCGAAATTGTCACCCGCGCCTGGCGACACTGAGTTTTTCCATGTCGCCACCCGGCATTTCGCTGCGCACCCGCATCCAGTTTGCTTTTGCCCTCCTGGTACTGGTGATGGTCGGCTTTATCGGATTTACCTTTACCTCCCTGCGGAATATTCAGGAAGATATCCAGAGCCAGGTCCGCTTTGATGCCGAAGTACTGAAGAAGGTACAGAACCTGCGCTATCAGGTGACCGAGGTTCAGCGTCTGGCCCTGCTTTCTGTCCTCACCCGCAATTCCGAATTAAGCGGCAAGCTCGACTATCAGGCCAGCCAGTTCGACGACATTGTTTACGATCTGCGGAATGCGGCGCCAGCCTCCGATCCGGACGGGCAGCTTGTTGCCTTTCTCGACAAGGTGGAGCCGATGTTCGCCTCCTTCACGGCCATTGCCACCTGGGGTATTTCCGATGCCCAGCCCGCCGCTGTCTGGGCGCAGAACCTGCGGAACGAGGCCTTTGCCTTGAATGTCGAGGTGGAACGCTACGTGGACAAATCGACTGCCCGCAGCAATGAACTGCTTTTCCGGCTCAACGAGGAATTCAAGCGGGTGCGGGACGCCGGGTTGCTCATCGCCGGGCTGGTGATTGTCGTTCTGCTGGCTGTTTTTCTGCTTCTGCATCTCCACCTGACCCTGCCTTTGCGCCGTCTGAATGCCTTTTTGAACCGTCCGGTGGATTTTTCCACCCATGCCGAACGCTTGCAGCCGGGTTATCCGGACGAAATCGGTTCGGTTGTACAGGCACTCAATCACCTGCTCGACCATTTAAAGGAAACTGCCGTTTCGAGAGATCATTTCGACCATATTCTGGCCAATCTCTCCAACGGTTTGATCGTGACAACGCGGGACCGTCAGATCGAGGTGGCCAACCCGGCGGCCTGCTCCTTGCTGGGGCGTCCGGAAGAAGATCTGATTGGCCGCCCCCTGGCCGAAATTCTTCCTGACATCGATTTTTCCGCCCGGAGCGGGCTGCCCTTCCACAAGGCGGAATCAGCCTTTACCACGCCGCAGGGTAAATCCAATCCGGTGCTGGTTTCCGGTGCGCCCCTCGAAGATGGCAAGGGCTGGGTCATTGTGGCCGCCGACATTGCCCTGCGCAAGGCTGCCGAAGCCGCTCTGCGGGAATCAGAAGCCCGTTTTCGGGATTTCTCCACCATTGCCTCGGACTGGTTCTGGGAAATGGATAGCGACTTGCGTTTTTCCTGGTTCTCGGACAATGCCGCTCGCCCCCTGGGCATCAACACGGAACGCCTGATCGGACGCCAGCGTAGCCAAGTTGCCGAGGAAGACGACCTGAACGATGGCGAAAAGTGGCAACAACATCTGGCCGACCTCGAACAGCGCATTCCTTTCCGGGGCTTCGAATATCGCATTCACTCCACCGATCAGCGGGGCTATCGCTGGATTTCCATCAGCGGAGATCCTGTTTTCGGTCACAACGGCGAGTTTGCCGGCTATCGTGGAACCGGAACGCTGATTACCTCGCGCAAGGACAACGAACAAGCCCTGATTGATGCACGCCAGGCAGCCGAGGCCGCCAATCGGGCCAAAAGCGATTTTCTGGCCAATATGAGCCACGAAATCCGTACGCCGATGAACGGAATCATCGGCATGACCGACCTCCTGCTCGACACCCGCCTTGACGACGAGCAGCGGGCCCATGCCGAAATCATCAAACACAGCGCCGCATCCCTGCTCACCATCATTAACGACATCCTCGATTTCTCGAAAGTGGAAGCGGGAAAAATAACGCTTGAGTGGATCGACTTCGATCTTTCCAGCGCGATTGACGATACGGCACGCATGTTGAGCTTCCAGGCCGCCGAAAAAGGCCTCGGCTTTCACTGCGACATCGCGCCGGAAGTTCCCCATCGGGTGAAGGGAGATCCCGGCCGCTTACGGCAGATACTGATCAATCTCGCCGGCAACTCCCTCAAATTTACCCAAAAAGGAGAGATCGGCATCAAGGTAGCCCTTGTTGCCGAAGACAATTCCGGCATTCAGCTCCGCTTTGCCGTGCGGGATACCGGAATCGGCATTCCGGCCGATAAACTGGCCCGCATGTTCCAGCCATTTACCCAGGCCGACACTTCGGTCACCCGCCGCTTTGGCGGCACCGGGCTGGGTCTGGCCATCAGCAAGCAGCTGGTCGAGCTGATGGACGGTGAAATCGGTGTGGACAGTACCGAACACCAGGGCTCGGTATTCTGGTTTTGCGCCCGCTTCAAGCCGGCAGGCACCCTCTCCGGAAACAATTCTTCCCCGGTTGCCGGCAAGGAGACTTTTGATCCCGACGACCTCATGAAGAGAGTCAACCACGATCAGGAAATGGCCACCATCATCGCCGAAGGGGCAATCGCCGAATTACCCGGGGAATTGCTCCGCCTGCACGCGGCGCTGGGCGCAAAAGAATTCGATCTCGCCCTTTCCATCTGTCTGGCTGCCCGAACCCTGGCTGCGACAAGCTCTGCCATGGATCTGGCCAACACCTGGCAGACCCTAGAGAATCACTTCAAGGCTGGCCGCCCGGAGAACGCCGAAGCCCTCTTGCCCCTGCTCGAACAACACCAGGCAGCGGCTCTTTCCGCCTTGCAGGGCTTTGTCCGGTCCGCCGCCGGCCCGGAGTAAAATCCTGCCCATGGAAACCCTGCTTGTCATCACCAACTGCCCGGACGAGGTCTGCGCTGAACATCTGGCCCAACACCTGGTCGAACAAGGGCTGGCTGCTTGCGTCAATATTCTGGCCCCCTGCCGCTCGGTCTATCGCTGGGCAGGGAAAATTGAATCCGCCAGAGAAATTCCACTGCTCATCAAAACTACGGCAAATCGATATCCGGCGCTGGAGGCTGCCATTGTCGGCAACCATCCCTACCAGGTGCCGGAGATTATCGCCCTGCCCATAGGCTGCGGCCTGCCCGCCTATCTCGACTGGGTGGCCTTGGAGAGCAGCACATGTTGAAACACCTTTTTCTGGCCTTTCTGTTCATCAGTTCCCTCGCCGGGGCCGAGGAATTTCTCGATCCGGCGGTGGCCTTCAAGCCTTACGCCCGGTTCCTTGACGGACAAACCATTGAAGTTCGCTACGACATCGCCAAGGGCTATTACCTGTACCGGGACAAGTTCCGCTTTGTCATTGACGATAGCTCCAGCCGCCTGGGCACCCCCCGGATGCCCAAGGGTAAAGAGAAAAATGATGAAAATTTTGGCAAGGTCGAGGTTTACTACAAGGAAGCGGTCATCCAACTCCCGCTCGAACGTGCCACGGGAGAAAATTCCTCCGCCCCTTTGAATGTGGCCCTCAAGCTCACCTCCCAAGGCTGTGCCGATGCCGGAGTGTGCTATCCGCCGCAAACCCAGGTCGTCAACCTGGAACTGCCCGCTGCCGGAGCGGCCTCGGCCAGTGAATCTAACGCCGGAGACGAAAGCGGGCAAATCGCCAGAACCCTCAAGGATGCCGGCTTCTGGGCCAATCTGGCCTTCTTCTTCGTTGCCGGACTCGGCCTGGCCCTCACTCCCTGTGTTTTTCCGATGATCCCCATCCTGTCCGGCATCATAGCCGGACAGGGAGAAAAGATATCTCGTGGTAAAGGTTTTGCCCTGTCCCTGGCCTACGTCCTGGGCATGGCGGTGACCTACGCAACCGTCGGCATCGCAGCCGGACTGACGGGTAGCCTGCTTTCCAATGCCCTGCAGAACCCTTGGGTCCTGGGTGCCTTTGCCCTGGTTTTTGTTGCGCTGTCCTTTTCGATGTTCGGCTTCTACGAACTGCAATTGCCCACCGCCCTGCAAAGCAAACTTTCCGAAGAGGCCGGACACCTGCACGGCGGGCACGGCCTGGCCGTCTTCGTCATGGGTGCCTTGTCAGCGCTTATCGTCGGTCCCTGCGTTGCCGCTCCCCTGGCCGGAGCTCTCCTCTACATCGGCCAGACCCACGATGCCTGGCTGGGAGGATCGGCCTTGTTCGTCATGGCATTCGGCATGGGGGTTCCGCTCCTGATCGTCGGGCTCTCCGCCGGAGCCTTGCTGCCCAGAGCCGGGGCGTGGATGGAAGCGGTCAAGAAGTCCTTCGGCGTCGTCCTGCTGGGTACCGCACTCTGGCTGGTTTCTCCGGTCATTCCGGTAGCCGTCCAGATGCTGGCCTGGGCCGGTTTGCTGATCATCCCCGCCACCTATCTCCATGCCCTGGATCCGCTTCCGCCCCATGCCAAAGGCTGGCACCGCTTCTGGAAAGGCGTCGGCATCATCATGTTGCTGACCGGTGCGGCCTTGCTCATCGGCACCCTGGCCGGCAACCGCGACCCTTTGCAGCCGCTTTCCGGGCTGCGCGGCGCGGTACAGGCGAGCGAGGCTGCCAAAATTCCTTTTCAGCGCATCGTTTCCCTGGCCGATCTGGACCGTCGCCTGCAATCGGCCGGCCGGCCTGTCATGCTGGATTTCTACGCGGACTGGTGTGTTTCCTGCAAGGAGATGGAGCGCTTCACCTTTGCCGACAGCGCTGTTCGGACAAAAATGGAGGACTTCATTCTACTGAAGGCCGATGTTACCGCCAATAACGATGACGACAAGGCTCTGATGGCCCGTTTTGGACTTTTTGGCCCACCGGGCATCCTGTTTTTTGGTGCTTCCGGACAGGAAATCAAGGGACTGCGGGTAGTCGGCTTTCAGGACGCCGCTACCTTCGGTGAAATCCTCGACAAAGCAAAACAGGGCAGCCAGATTTCCCCGGCCACCCTGTCCAAACAACCAAAAATCTGAAATTACGGTTTATTTGTACTTGGCATCCACTTCGTACACACACTTCTGAACCAGCCGCTGGACCAGGGAATCCAGGGTCAACCCTCCCGACTGGCTCTGGCTGACACCCAGCACGGAACTGCTCTTGGCCCCCAGTTCCATCTTTTCTTCCATATAGCCGGTGGCAACCTGTTCCGTGGTGTTGGCATTGATCAGCTTGTAGCGCATGCCGATGACCCAGACACCGGTCGATTCCTGGGTATTGACCGAACCCACTGCGGCACCGGCGATCGCCCCGCCCCGCGAGCCGGAAGCCGCTCCGATGATCTGCCCCAAGGCACGGCCATCGAATCCCTGCGTGGCCTGGGCAACCGGCTCGGCCTTGAGGACATCGAACTTGACGATCCACTTGGTCGTCTTGAACTTGCCCTTTTGAAGAACCTTGCGGGCGGCCTGCGGATTGCCCATGGTGTAGGCAAGCGTGAATTCGTTCAGCAAGGGACCAAGGTCGGCCCGCTCGAGCACCTTGAAATTCGCCTTGGACAGTTCCAGTTCAGCGTAGTCGGCAATGTTGTTGGAAGAGTATTTTTGGGTAAAGGTGGCGTTGTTAGACTTGATCTCCCCCGGAATAACCACCAGCGCCGGACCCTTTTTATTCACATTCGAGTATTCGACCGGCTTGTACATGCCTTTGTCAGCCATGGCATTGGCCTGATTGGACGTGCTGCTGCCGGAAGTCGGCGACGGATTGTTGGGGTCGCCCCCACCCGTCGTCTGGCAAGCAGCCAACAGGGTAACGACAGATACAAGGCTCAACACGCGAGCGACCGGCGACTTGGCAAACGGCATATTAATCTCCCTGACAGCGTAGCAAAACCGTGATTCTGAATGAATAGCTCGGAGTAATGCAAGGGAAACCTGTGACCGATCCCGCTACATCCAGGTATCCCAGGCAAAACGCAGGATCAACACGCCAACCACCAGCAGAAATACCCGCCGGACAAATCCACTGCCATGTCTCAGGGCGAGCCAGGTTCCGGTGGCCGAGCCGGCCACGTTGGCCGCTGCCATGACCACCGCCAGAGCGGGCAAGCAGTATCCTGCCGGAACAAAATAGGCGAGGGCGGCCAGATTGGTGGCCACATTGACCACCTTGGCGCTGGCCGAAGCGTGCAAAAAATCGAATCCGAAAAATCGGACAAAGAGAAAGATGAGAAAACTGCCCGTACCGGGACCAAAAAATCCATCGTAAAAGCCGATCACCGCCCCCAGGGCGGTGGCGTAGGCCAGCTCGCGCCAACCGCTGTGGGCAGGATGGTGGACCTGCCCGAAGTCCTTTCGCCACAGGGTATAGGCCGCAGCCAGAACAAGCAGGCCGAAGATAAGAGGGCGCAGCGCTTCTTTAGGCAACCAGGCGACGGCGGCAGCGCCGCCATAGGAAAAGGCAAAGGCGGCAAGCGTGGCAGGAAAAATGGTCCGCCAGGGCAAGTCCACCCGGCGGGCATAGCGCCAGGCAGCATTGGCCGTGCCCACCACACTGGCGGTTTTATTGGTGCCGAGCAGGGTAGCCGGAGTTTCGCCGGGAAAAACGGTAAACAGGGCAGGAATCTGCACCAGACCGCCACCGCCGACGACCGCGTCGACACAACCGGCAATAAAGGCTGCCGGCAGCAAGACCAGCAGGACAGCAGTGAGCCCTTCCACGGCTAGCCCAGTTCAGGACTTGGCCAGGGAATCACGTAGTAAAGCACGGCAAAATAGTGAAACGCGCTGCCTGCCAGGACAAAACCGTGCCAGATAGCATGGTTGTAGGGCAGGCGGCGCCATTTGTAGAACACCACCCCGCCGGAATAGGCCAGACCACCGGCCAGCAGCAGCAAGAGGCCACCGCTGCCGACACTGACCAGCATGGGTTTGATGGCGACCACCACGGCCCAGCCCATGGCAATATAGATGGCAACCATCAGGCCATGGTAACGGCCGCGTAGAAACAGGCGCAGGATTACCCCGCCGATGCCCAGGGTCCATACCACGGCAAGGAGGGACCAACCCCAGGGGCCCCTCAGATTAACCAGCATGAACGGTGTGTAAGTACCCGCTATCAGAAAGAAAATGGCGGAATGATCGAGGGTGCGCAGCACTTCCTTGATCTTCTCGCCGGGAATGCTGTGGTAAAGGGTCGAGGCGGTATAGAGCAGGATCAGGGTGGCACCGAAAATACTCACCCCGACGATATGCCAGACATCTCCATGCAGGGTGGCAAAGGCGGCTAGAACGGCCAGTCCGGCGATAGCCAGAACGATGCCCAGGCCATGGGTAATACTGTTGGCGACTTCTTCGCGCAGGGTATAGCGGGGCGAGGGGATCACAAGGAAGCCTCTGATGGTCGATTGACCGTTCAGTATAGCGAGAGGGACAAACAACAGTAGAGGAAACTGCCCACACTTTCGGCAGCGCCTCGACTATTCACGCTCTGAATTTTTTCCTGCCCACGAGACCGAAGCCGTCAGACCTGTTCCATTATCGCCATCGGCAAGGGCAAAACTCGCCCCGTGCAACTCGGCAATCCGCGTCACGATGGCCAGACCCAAACCGCTGCCAGGCTGCCCTCCCTGATCCAGACGATGGAAACGACGCCGGACAGCCTCCCGTTCG
Source organism: uncultured Rhodocyclaceae bacterium (assembly GCA_964536245.1). Classification (GTDB taxonomy): domain Bacteria; phylum Pseudomonadota; class Gammaproteobacteria; order Burkholderiales; family Rhodocyclaceae; genus CAZHVZ01. Next base: position 59,764 of record CAZHVZ010000003.1, on the reverse strand, counting down.
TGGACCGGAATACCGGGGCCGCTATCGATCACTGCCAGGCGGCAGATCTCCCCAAGCTTCTCGACGACAACCCGGAGTTGTCCCCCTTCCGGCGTATAGCGGATAGCATTGTCCAGCAGGTTGCGTACGAGAACCCGCAGCCATTCGCTCTGGCCGAAAACAATGCAACCCGGCATGGCGCTGAGTTCGAATTCCATGTTTTTCCCGATAATCAGGGGACCCAGTTCGGCACATACCGACTCGGCCAATTCCGCCAGCTCTACCGGTTGCGGATCGGGCAGGGCCGATTCGGGATCGAGGCGGGCCAGTTGCAGCATCTGCTCCACCAAATGGGACGCCCGGACCAATCCGCTTTGCAGCATATCGAGAGAGCTGCCCAGTTCCTCTTCGCTGCGTGCCCGCCGGGCAACCTGGGCCTGGGCCAGCAAGGCTGCCAGCGGGGTACGCAATTCGTGGGCGGCATCTGCGGTGAACCGGCGTTCGGTCGCCAGGGCTTCATCAATCCGCAGGAGCAAGCCGTTCAAAGCCTCCAGCAGGGGACGAATTTCATCCGGTGCCGTCTTCGGCTCCAGGACATGCAACTGCTGCGGCACCTGGGCAGCAATCCGGGCCGCCACGCCGTCAAGGACAGACATGCTGCGACGGGTGGCCAGCCAGATCCAGAGACCGAGCAACGGCAGACCCAGCAATACGGGAATGCTGAGTCGCCAGGCGACATTGCCGATCAGCTCATCGCGCACCCGATGATCTTCACTCACCTGCACCTGCAAGCTGCGGGCTTCATTCCACTGGCTGAAATGCCGCCAGTGACCGTCGTTCCCCCAGGTTTCGGAAAAGCCGTCAACGGTAGTCAGAGGCGTCGTCAGAGCATTTCCCGAGCGCAGGAGCAGAGTCCCGTCGGCACGCCAGATCTGGCTGCGCAAACGGCTCTGGTATTTATGGGCGGGGGCGCCCATTTTCTCGACCGCGTGTCGGTCACTCTGATCGGAAAGCGTCAGCAGTGCCTGGGCGGCCTGGGCCAACTGGGCATCAAACAGTTCATCCACTTCATGGTGCGCATCCACATAGCTGAAGCTGACCATGGCCAACCACGCCGCCAACACCCCGCCCAGTAGAAATAGCAACAGCCTGCGGCGCAAGGAAAACCAGTGTGTGCTCACTTTGATATGGTGTAGCCAACACCGCGCAGGGTGCGAATCAGATCACTTCCCAATTTCTTGCGCAAATGGTGAATGTGCACTTCAAGGGCGTTGCTGTCCGGCTCATCCCGCCAACCGTACAGGGATCGTTCCAGCTGACTTCGGGTCAGCACCCGGCCAGCGCTCTCGAGCAATACCTGGAGCAGGGAAAACTCCCGACCCGACAACTCCACCGGTTTTCCGGCCAGGGTGACGCTATGGGCCGCCGGGTCCAGGACCAGTTCGTCGTGGCACAGCATCGGCGCCGCTCGCCCTGCAATGCGCCGGGTCAAGGCGCGGATGCGGGCAGCCAGCTCGTCCAGATCAACGGGTTTGACCAGATAGTCATCCGCACCGGCATCCAGCCCGGCAACCTTGTCACCGGTTCCATCGCGAGCGGTCAAAATCAGCACCGGCAGGGACTGGCCACGCTCCCTCAGACGCCGCAGGACGTCCATGCCGGACAGTCGCGGCAACCCGAGATCGAGCACCAGCAGATCAAACTCTTCGGTACGCAGGGCGAGATCCGCCGACTGCCCGTCGCGCACCCAATCGACGGCAAAACCGGACTGGCGCAGACCAACGGTCAGTCCATCGCCAAGCTGGAGATCGTCTTCAACGAGCAGGATGCGCATGGCGTTCGATTCTAGCAGCTTGCCGGCAGATCGCTCCTCAGTGGTCGCCATGGTCATCGAGCGGCCACAGTTGGTGGGCATCGAGCAACAAACGATAACGCAGCTCCAGGGCATCAAGCTGGGCCAGCCGGGACGCCAGTCCCGCCTCACCGGCCAGCCGCCTTGCCGCCAACAAATCGCTCAAGCTGCCCTCACCGAGCTGATAGGCCCGCGCCATCATGTTTGCTGCCTGATGCAGACGGTCGGCGGCTTGCCGGCCTGACCGCCAGGACGAAATGGCGGCCGTGGCCGTGTGATAGAGCGCTGCCGCTTCGGCAATGATCTTCTGCCGGACTGAGCGCTCGTGCAGGGCGGCCACCTCGACCTGGGCAACGGCAGCTTCCGAAGCAGCACGACGCGCCTGGCCCGGCAAGGGAATACTGATAAAGGCTCCGACAACATGCTCCTCGCCCCCCCGTTCCCGATAGACATGCATGCCCACCGTCGGGTCCGGCAAACGGTCACGATTCGCCCGCTCAGCCGAAATACGGGCCTTGCGGGTCTGTTCCCGGGCCAGCTCGAATTCGTGGCTGTGGGACACGATTGCCTCTATCCACTCGTTCTCATCCCCGACAATCGGCAAAGGATCAGCAATCGGGCCGGGTTCGCCCAGGGGCAGGTCGGGAAAGCGGCGGTTCAAATCGGCGCGGGTGGCGTTCAAGCGGGCGTGAGCCTGGGCCAACTGGACCTCGGCCTGGGCCAGCGCTGCTTCCGCTTGAACCGTCTCCAGCCTGGCAGCATCCCCCAGCTGCTGGCGGCGTTGGACAGAGCGGACCTGTTTATCCAGCAGGGCAAGCTGGTCACCCCACTGGGCAACCGCAACCTGTTCCTTGAGCCAGGTGAACCAGGACTTGAGCAGATTGCGGCTGGTTTCGTGCAGCACATCGCCCGCCGCCGTATCCGCCAGAGCCACGCCGGAAGCACCGAGATCGGCGTCAAGCACGGCTTTGCCGGGCATACGCAGGGGGCGCTCAAGAGCCACATTCCATTCGCTGAAGCGCTCACCAGGTCCAAGGGCCGGAGTGCTCTTTCGCTGCTGGCCACCGAACCGCACATTCCATTCGTGGCTGCCGGCTTCGAGACGGCTGCGATTGGCCTCCTCAACCTGTATCTGGCGGTCGGCCGCCTGCACCAGGGGAGTGGACCGGAGAACCTTGCTCACCACCTCGACGGGCGGCAGGTTGGGAAGCACTTCCGCCGCCATCGCCCGGCCACAAAGGGCAGCCAGCAGGTAGATGAGGAGTTTCATAAGCGCCCCATGCCGATTACCGGAACCAGCCAGAAAAACACGTTGGCGCGCGGCAGATCGGCTTTCACAAGCTCCAGGACGGCAGCCATCGCTTCTTCCGCTCCGACAGTCTGAATCTGGGTACGCGAGGCATGGCCGCTCACCAGTTCGCCCGGCGCCACCAGTTGTACCACCGAGCCATGGCCGTCTGCCCGGCTGGCGGTAAAGCCACGGATCAGATCCGGGCGGGAAAGCAGGAGATCTTCCACCTGTTGGGCCACGTCGTCAGGCATCACCAGGGTAAGCAGAACCTCAGCCATGGATTTCCTCCTTGAAAGCAAAGCTCGGTTCCACTCCGAAGCGGCGGAATAGAATGGGCAGCAAAACCAGGGTCAGGGCTGTCGAGGTCAGCAAACCGCCGATGACCACGATCGCCAGAGGCCGCTGTACTTCGGAACCCGGGCCGCTGGCAAACAGCATGGGGACCAGGCCGAACGCAGCAATGCTGGCGGTCATCAGCACCGGACGCAGGCGTCGGCGTGCCCCTTCCACCACCGCCTCGGCCACCGGCAAGCCCCGCGCCAGGAGCTGGTTGAAGTAGCTGACCATCACCACGCCGTTCAGGACGGCAATTCCGAGCAGGGCAATAAAGCCGACGGAAGCCGGTACCGACAGGTATTCGCCGGCCAGAAGCAGACCGAAAACACCGCCGATCATGGCGAGGGGAATATTGGAAAGAACCAGCAGAGCCTGACGCAGCGAACCAAAAGTGGAAAAGAGCAGAAAAAAGATGAGCAGCAAGGCCACGGGGACCACAATCATCAATCGGGCAGACGCTCTTTGCTGGTTTTCAAACTGACCGCCCCAGGCCAGACGGTAGGCTTCCGGCAGTTTTACAGTTTTCGCCACGGCGTTTTTGGCATCCTCGACAAAGCCAACCAGATCACGATCCCGCACGTTCGACTGAACCACCACGTAGCGCTGGGCATTTTCCCGATCCACCTTGACCGGACCGTCGACCCGTTCGATCCTGGCCACGGCGGCCAAGGGAACACTGGCGCCGTTGGGCCGGGTGAGGCGCAGGGCGGCAAAGTCAGCCGGCGAGGTACGCAGGCTTTCCGGGCCACGCAGAATGACCGGGATACGCCGCCCCCCCTCCATGACGGTGCCGACATTCTGTCCTTCCAGAAGAGCTTTCAGATCATTCTGGACGGCGTCCACGCTCAGGCCGAAACGACCGGCTGCCAGGCGGTCTACGGCTATTTTCAGGTACTGCACGCCGTCGTTCTTCAGGGTGAAGGTATCCTCGGCGCCGGGGACCGTTTTGATGCTGGCCACCACTTCCCCGGCCAGACGATTGAGCGTCGGCAAGTCGGGGCCATGGATTTTGCCGGCCAGATCCCCCCTTACTCCGGTCAGCATTTCCGATACCCGCATATCGATGGGCTGGGTAAATGAAAACCCGATACCGGGGAAATCTTTCATCACCGCCCGTAACTGGTCTGCCAGCCAGGCCGGATCATCGTTCCGCCAGGTATTGCGGGGGTGCAGAACCAGGAAGGTATCGCTCTGATTGAGGCCCATGGGGTCCAGACCCAGTTCATCGGAACCGGCACGGGCGACGATGGCCTTGATCTCCGGCACCTGCGCCAGGACGGCCTGCTGCACACGGCTGTCGAGAGCGATGCTCTGATCCAGCCCGATGGACGGCAGTTTTTCCAGCTGCATGATCAGATCGCCTTCATCCATGGTGGGCATGAAGCTCTTGCCGAGAAACAGAAAGGCACCCCCGGCAGCAAGCAGGGCAATCAGCGCAGCCACGATGAAACGCCGGCTGTGGGCCAGAGCGGCGCCCAGCACCTGGGCATAGAAGACCGCCAATTTTTTGACCAGCCAGGGTTCCGGGTGGATTCCCCGGCGGATCAGATAGGAGGCCAGTACCGGCACCACGGTCAGGGAGAGCAATAACGAGGCAGAGAGGGCAAAGATAATGGTCATCGCTACCGGGCTGAACATTTTCCCTTCCAGTCCTTGCAAGGTCAGAAGAGGCAGAAAAACGATGACGATAATGATGATGCCGGAGGTCACCGGCGCCGCCACTTCCCTTGCAGCCCGATAGATCAGGTGCAGAGTGGGCAGATTGTCCTGCGCCTCGGCCAGCTGGCTTTCAATATTCTCCACAACAACCACGGCCGCATCGACCAGCATGCCGATGGCGATGGCCAGCCCGCCCAGACTCATCAGGTTGGCCGACAGTCCGAACAGGCGCATGAGAATAAAGGTGGCCAGGGCCGAAAGAGGAAGCATCACGGCCACCACCAGGGCGGCCCGCAGGTTCCCGAGAAAGGCCAGGAGAAGCAGAACAACCAGAACAATGGCTTCCAGCAAGGCCTTTGAAACAGTGCCGACGGCCCGTTCGACCAGATTGCTGCGGTCATAGAATGCCTCGGTCGAAACCCCTTTGGGCAGGCTTGGCGCTATTTCGGCCAACCTTGCCTTGACTCCCGCTACGACAGCCTGGGCATTGGCCCCGCGCAGACCGAGCACCAAGCCCTCGACCGCTTCACCGCGACCATTTTTGGTCACGGCTCCGTAACGGGTAAGCGCCCCCATGCGCACCTCGGCGACATCTTCCACGCGCACCACATTGTCGTCCGTGGTCAGCAAGACGATGCTCTTCACATCATCCACGGAGCGTATGGCACCTTCTGCCCGGACCAGCAGCGCCTCTTCTCCATCCGCCAGACGACCGGCACCATCATTGCGGTTATTGGCCTCCAGCACCCGCTGCAAGTCCCTCAGGGCCAGTCCTCGTGCCGCAAGGCTCTGGGGCCGGGGAACGACCTCGAAGGTGCGCACTTCGCCCCCCAGACTGTTCACATCGGCTACACCGGGAATGGTCCGTAACTGGGGACGAATCACCCAATCGAGCAAGGCGCGCTTTTCGGCAAGGGGGAGATCACCCTCCACGGTGAACATATACATCTCGCCCAGAGGGGTGGTCATCGGTGCGATGCCGCCGGTCACGCCCGGCGGCAGGTTGCCCATGGCGCTGGCCAAGCGCTCCCCCACTTGCTGGCGCGCCCAATAGATATCGGTGCCATCCTCGAAATCGATGGTGATGTCGGTCAGGGCATATTTTGAAGTCGAGCGTAACAGACGCTGGTTGGGAATCCCGAGAAGTTCCTGTTCGACCGGCACCGCGAGGCGGGATTCCACCTCCTCCGGCGTCATGCCGGGGGCTTTCAGAATGATTTTCACCTGACTACTCGATACATCCGGAAAGGCATCAATCGGCAAGCCCATGAAAGCCCGCACACCAGCCGCCACCAGCATGGCAGTAAGAACCAGAACGAGCAGGCGCTGGGTCAGGGAAAAACGGATCAGGGAAGCCAGCATCAGTCTTGTCCGACCCCTGCCAGCAGGGCCTTGAGACCGGAAACCCCGCTCACGGCGATCCGTTCCCCGGACTTCACGCCATCAACCACCACCCTGTCGCCGCCCTGGCCAAGCAGCTTGACCCGGCGTACCTCCAGAATCATTCCCTGTTCATTGCCGCTCTGTTCCACAAACACCACCACCTGCCCTTGGTGGCGGGCCAGGGCAGATGCCGGCAGGCTCTGCCGATGGGCGGGAAAAGCATCAATTTCGACCTCCACCACCTGGCCGGGATAAAGGGTTTCAGTCCCGGCACTCACCGAAGCCCGCAGCAATACGGTCTGGCTGGCCGGGTCCACCGCCCGTCCGATGGCGATCAGCCTGCCCGTCAGCGGACTGCCGGCCAACCTGACCGTCATGCCGTCCCGCAACTCTGCGGCCAAGTCAAGAGGAGCCTGGATTTCCAGCCAGAGGGGGGAGAGTTTGGCAATGCGATAGAGCATGGCCGAGGTTTCAATACGCTGACCGAGCTGCACCCCCTGTTCGAGCACCACTCCGTCAATCGGCGCCGTCAGGGCGAGACCGCCCCCCAGTTTGCCCGGCGCAACGCCGGCCAGGGCCAGCCCCTGGCGACGCTCGCTGGCCTGGGCAGCCGCCTGGCTGGCCGCCGCACGGGTTGCCTGAAAACGGGATTCGGCAATCAAGCCCTCGGCATACAACTGCTCGTCCCGTTTCAGATTGTGCTGGAGGAGACCGGCCTGACTACTCGCCTGCAGGGCATCCCGCTGGAGTTCCAGGGCTTGCTGGCTAACCAGGTGAGCAACGATTTGCCCGCGTCGCACCGACTGGCCGGGGGCCACTGCCAGCCTCTCCACCATGCCGGCCACCGGCGCGGTCACCAAGCGCATCTGTTCATTGGGAACCAGAACCCGCGCCGGGTACGGTCCGGAAGCAGCACTTCCCGACTGGCCGGCGGCCCTTACCTCTATCCCCAATGCCTTGATGTGGGCTGCTTGCAGGGGAATGGTCTCAGCGATAGCACCAAGGCTGGCGGCAAGGGCCAGTGGTAAAGCCATGAATCGGAAAAGCATGGGCATGTAGGACTCGCGAAAGCGTGGAGCCCAAGTCTACTTAGCCCGGATTAAGTCTTCCTTAAATAGCGGACAGTTCGGAGCGAAAAGCGCAATCCACCGGCTGACGGATCGCCCGGCTAACCGTCAAGATTTCTGGCCGCTCCGGGCCTTCTCCTTTTTCTTCGCCGGCAAACCCCTGTTTTGGGCCCGTTGCATACGCATCAAGCGATGACGGATATCGTCGGAATCCATCCACACATCCGACCCCTTGAGAATTTTTCCGATCTCGCTTTCGGAAAGAAAAGGTGTGCAAATGCGGGTCATCACCTTCTCGAACCAACTGCTGATGGCGATGACCTCTGCCTGCTGCTCATTGCCCTTGCCGGCAAAACTCCCGGAATAAATATGGAACATCAGCTGGCAATTGTCATGGACGATTAATTCGTCACCGCACAGGAAGATCAGCGCTGCCATGGAATAGGCTCTTGCCTCCAGAATGGTCACCACCCGGGCACTGGAAGCACGGATATTGTTCATGATCTGCAGACCGGTATTGAAATCGCCGCCGGGAGAGTTCAGGTGCAGGTAAATCAGGTCGGTTTCATTGGCCGTCCGCAGGGTGTAGAACAGCTCACTGTAGTACTGCGGCTCCTGGATGTCTCCGCAGAGGTAATAGGAAACCTGGCGAACCGGCAATTCCTGCTCGTAACGAATCAGCCCGCGAAAGGGAATTGTTTCGCTAGCCAAGCTTTCATCACTGTCCCGACCTTTGATTTGGCGTTGCATGGCGGCTCCCAAGCATGTTTACCCGATTATGGATCAAGCCGGGGCAAGAGGCCAAGAATTGTCCTGCCATGCCAGGCCACTTCACCCGATATGCGGGGTGTACTCGAATCCATTGCCAATCTGCCCGATGACCTGCGCCTGATTCTCAGGGCTTTCGCTAAATCCGGCCAGCACCGTGGGCCTGGATTGAATTCCGGAGTCAAGCTGATTAGCCCAATAGTCGCAGCCCGATGCAGCACATTTTGGTAGAGCCGGTTCACAAACTCCGCCGTACTTGGATTTTCGCCATAGAGTGCCTTGAATTCCGGCGAACCAATGAACCCATTGGCGACATCTGTCAGCGACATTCCTTTATCCATACCGTAAATCCAGTCCCCCAAGCCCCCTTGGTCAGGCTGCCGGTTAAGCGCGGCTTGGTACACCCGATACACCTGGCCGGCATTTGCCGAAATATCCAGTGCAATGGTTTTGTCCGCATACTGAATTCGCTCGACATTGGTCAGGGTATCAACGCCTTCTTTTCCGCTGGCATCGGTAACTCGATATCCAGCGGTGATCTTGGCAACGGAATAGTTTGATTTGTTGCCGAGATAGATCACGGTATCAATTCCGGGACCGCCATCGATCAGGTTATTGGCAGAGTTACCGGTAATCGTGTCATTGCCCGCACCACCGATGGCGTTCTCGATCGTAACGCCGTAGGCAATCGCCAGATTATCCGTTCCATCGTAAGAACTCGCCTTGGGCGGGGTGGTCCAGCTAATCCCTGCGGAAGAGGGTGTTTCAATAGATATTTTTGAATAATGGCCGGGCTGCAAATCAATCGTGCATGCCTTGGCGAAATTGGCTACCGAAATGGTATCGCGACCGCCGGCGTCCCAGATTGTTCTGATGAACGGAGTAGCCGGATCAAAGGTATAGGTGTCATCGCCGGTTTTGTAGGTCATGTTGGCGCCATACAAATACTGGATGGCTGCCACATCGTAAAGCATCGGCGTATCCGGGTAGACGTAGGAATAGGTGTACAGCCCGCTGACCAATGGACTGACGATCAAACTATTTGGGTGTGCGGTATAGGACATGATCGAATATTTACGCGACTCCTCGCTTGCCGGCAGGACCGCATTGCCTTCAAAGGAGTGGTCCAGCCCAAGGGCATGTCCGAGTTCGTGCTGCAGCAGGTACTGCCCATATGCCCTGTCCTGCCAAAAGGCTTCCGTGCCGAATCCCTTGTCATTCTGAAAAGCAGACTTGCTTAACCAAACATCGCCCCCTTGAGCATAGTAACTGGAAGGGTAGTACCCCCAGGCATGGGCGGGAACCCCAACACTGTTATTCATCACCGCCCCAGTCCATGCGAATCGAATGGTCCCGACGTTACCGACCGAATCATCGGTTTTCGCAAAGGAGAGGCTGGCTACATTACTCCAGGCCCTGAGCGCGCTTTCCGCAGCAGCTTGCTCAATCGGACTCAGGCCATAAGCGGTCGATGGTTCCTTGACCGTGGAGTAAGCAGTATTGGTGGACCAGGTAGCCGATAGCGACGAACTGAAGGGAAAACTGTAGGAAAGCGATGCTCCCTGACCAAGCACCCCGCCCCATTTGACAAGGCTCAACAGGGCGTCGATGGTGTTTTTTCCGGAAGCGGGAACCGTAGTGGTAGCCGGTTGTGAGCCGTAGCCGTTTTGTGGCGTAGTCATATAATGCCCGGAAAAATTTAAGTGGCATATCCTATATTCAAATGCTTCCTCCAGTCAATCAACATGGCATGACTACTGAATACATTGTTTTGGCCTGGAGCAATTGCAACGGCTCGGGAGGCCGGTTTGGAAAGCAGTGTTATTTCCCGATGCAAAACCGGGAAAATATGACCCCTAAAAGATCATCCGGCGTAAATTCGCCGGTAATTTGACCGAGAGCCTGCTGGGCCAGGCGCAGTTCCTCGGCGAAAAGCTCCAGGGCGGGGCTTGATCCTTCAGCAACGGCACGGGCTGCGTCAATATGGGTTCGCGCCTGGGCCAGGGCGCGAAGATGGCGTTCACGAGCAATGAAAACGTCTTCGGTCTGATGCCAGCCGGCAATGGTCAGCAATTCCTGGCGCAGCAGATCAATCCCCTGACCACCCTTGGCCGATAGGGAAATGGCGATTCCTTCACTGACCGCGTGGCGTTCCGGCTGAGCGCCGGCAAGGTCGATCTTGTTGTAAATAACGATCCGTTTCAGGCTGGCCGGCAAGCGGTCCACAATCACTCGATCCGCCGCACCGACACCGCTGCGGGCATCGACCACGAGCAGAATGACATCGGCACGCTCGACTTCCCGCCAGGTCCGTTCGATGCCGATGCGCTCGACCTCGTCTTCGGTCTCGCGCAAGCCGGCTGTGTCGATGACATGCAAGGGGATGCCTTCAATCTGGATGGAAGAGCGCAGGGCATCCCGGGTCGTGCCGGCAACCGGTGTGACGATGGCCAGCTCGTCTCCGGCCAACTGGTTGAGCAGGGACGACTTGCCCACATTGGGCTGGCCGACCAGCACCACATGCAGGCCGGATTGCAGCAATTTGCCCTGTCCGGCCCGGTCAAAAACCGTTGCCAGCCCGGATTGCAGACATTGCAGGCGGCCAAAGGCATCAGCGGCCCGGAGAAAGTCGATTTCCTCTTCCGGAAAATCCAGGGTGACTTCCACCAGCATGCGCAAATTGATCAGCTCGTCGGTCAGGGCATGGACCGCCCTGGAAAACTCTCCTTGCAGGGAACGTACCGCCGAACGGGCTGCCGAGGTGGTAGCGGCGTCAATGAGATCAGCCACCGCTTCGGCCTGGGCGAGATCCAGCTTGCCGTTGAGAAAGGCACGCTGGCTATATTCGCCGGGTTCCGCCAGCCGGGCGCCGAGGTCCAGGCAGCGGGCCAGCAGCATTTGCATGACAACCGGGCCGCCGTGGCCTTGCAGTTCGAGCACGTCTTCGCCGGTAAAGGAGTGAGGGGCAGGAAAGTAGAGCAGCAGGCCGCTGTCGATGGGGCGCCCGTCGCGGGCCTTGAAGCGGGCCTGGGGGGCGGGGCGGGGCCGGGTAATGCAGCCGGCCAGGGCTGCGGCAACGGGAAGCAGGTTTTTGCCGGAAACCCTGACCACGCCGATACCGCCACGACCGGGAGCAGTGGCGATGGCGGCGATCTGGTCATTCATGCGCCGGGATCAAGCCTTGGCGTCGTTGGCCGCCTTGCCGCCGGCTTCGATCATGCGGGTGATCTGCCATTGCTGGGCGATGGACAGGATGTTGTTGACCACCCAGTAGAGCACCAGGCCGGCCGGAAAGAAGAAGAACATGGCGCCGAACATGAAGGGCATCATCATCATGACCTTGGCCTGAATCGGATCGGGCGGCGTCGGATTGAGCTTGGTCTGGATGAGCATGGTGACGACCATGATGACCGGCAGTATGTAGTACGGGTCGGCCGAGGCCATGTCCTTGATCCACAGGATCCACGGTGCATCTCGCATTTCAACGGCGCCAAGCAGTACCCAGTAGAGAGCGATGAAAACCGGAATCTGGACGAGGATGGGCAAACAGCCGCCCAGGGGATTGACCTTTTCCGTCTGGTAAAGCTTCATCATTTCCTGATTCAGGCGATTGCGGTCGTCGCCGAAACGCTCCTTCATCTGGGCCAGGCGCGGGGTGAGCAGGCGCATTTTGGCCATGGACTTGCAGAAAGAGGGAAGAACACCGCCTTGATGGCAATGGTCAGGATGACGATGGCCCAGCCCCAGTTGCCCACCAGCTTGTGGATGGCTTCCAGCGCCCAGAAAATGGGCGCCGCAACCACGGTCAGCCAGCCATAATCGACCACCAGATCGAGACCGGGAGCCAGTTGCTTGAGGGTCGCCTGTTCCTGCGGGCCGGCAAACAGCGACACGGCAGCAACCGCCTTGTTACCCGGAGCCAGTTGTTGCACGGGAATGATCAGGCCGGTCTGGAAGACGTTATTGCTGCCTTCGACCTTGCGCATGTAGAACTCACGGGGAGTCTTTTCAGCCGGTACCCAGGCCGAGACAAAGTAGTGCTGAACCATGGCCAGCCAGCCGTTGTCGGCATTTTTTGCAAACTTGGCCTTGTCCTTGGCGATATCGCTGAAATCCACTTTCTGGTACTTGTCGGCATCGGTAAACACAGCCGGACCGGTAAAGGTGGACACCATCATCGATTCGCCAGCCGGCGCCACGTCGTCGCGTTGAATCTGGAAGTAGGCATGGGGAGCAATCGGCTTGTCGCCGGTGTTGTTCAACTCCCAGGCCACATCAATCAGGTAGGAACCCCGCTTGAAGGTGTAAATCTTTGCAACCTTTACCCCATTCTGGGTAGTCGCTTCGAAACGAACTTTGAGTTCGCTGGCGCCATCGGCCAATTCCGTCGGGCCGGCAACCCGTTTGAAGAGGGAGCGGTGATTCGGCAATCCCTCGCCGATCAAGCCGCTTTGCGCCATGTAGTGATGTTTGGCATCAAACAGGACAAAAGTCTTGTCCTTGTTGTCGTGGGCCTTGTAGCGCAACAGTTCCAAATCCACGAGATCGGCGCCCTGGGCGGATATCACTGCCGTAACCAGGTCGGTCTTGATGGTGAAGGTTTCCCCCGGGCTGGTTTTGGCATCGGCAATTGCCGGTGCAACCACCGGATCACCCGGAGCGCGCAGAGCAGCGCTAGGCTGAGGTGTCGCCGAGCCCCCCACCGTTGTTGCGGCAACGGCACCGGCAGCCGGTTTCGGTTGATTGTACTTCTGCCAGTTCTCCCACAACATGAAGGAAGAGAAAGTCAGGATAAGCACCAGAACGAGGCGTCGAGTGTCCATTTACAGCCTATTGCAAGTAATTCAATCAATCAGGGTACGGGATCGTACCCACCGGGATGCCAAGGGTGACACCGGCAGACCCGTTTCAGGCCAAGCCAGCCACCGCGTGCGGCACCGTGTTTTTGTACTGCTTCCACTGCATATTCGGAGCAACTGGGAAAATATCGGCAGCGGCGCCCCAATAAAGGACTGATAGCGTACTGGTAGACCCTCAACAGAGCAACCAGAATACGTTTCATAGCGTCGTGCGGGCTTCCCTGATCGCCAGCCTTCCCTTGAGTCGACCAAACAAAGACCGGACTTCCTGGGCGACCTGCCTGCGGTCCACCCGGACGGTCTTGGTGATCAGCCTGACCAGGAGATCGCAAGCCGGCAAACCTGGCCGCAACAGCCGAAACTGTTCGCGAACCACGCGTTTTAAGGTATTGCGCCCGATTGCCGTTTTCAACTGTTTTTTGCCCACAACCAGACCCAGACGTGCTGAATCTTCCGCGCTGCTCCGGGGTTGGTAGTGCAACATCAGCAATTGACCGCGAATGGCACGCCGAAAACCAAAAACGGATGAAAATTCATCCGTTTTGGTAAGGCGATACGATCGGGCGAATGTTTGTTTCAGATTCGCCAAAGGGACTAGCTGAAAACAGTCTGCGCTCAAACGCCCAGACGACGACGGCCCTTGGCACGACGGGCGGCAATTACCTTGCGGCCACCCTTAGTGCGCATACGAACCAGGAAGCCATGGGTGCGCTTGCGGCGCACGACCGACGGTTGATACGTGCGTTTCATGTTCTTAATTCCTTGATGTTCAGAGAGATAAACGCGCAATTACACCGCGTTTAACCACCTTGTGTCAAGACCAAATATTTTTCCGGGCTGTGGATAACTTTCCTGACAGGGAGTAGAATTGCTTTCCGTCCGGTGGCCAGAAGGTCGCCTATTAGCGACGCAGTGATGTTCCGTATCACATTGATTCATATAAAATAAATACGGTTTGGCCGAATTGTTCGGAACAACCGGGAGGAGTGTATTTCACGATGTCCGGCTTTTGGGACGCTTGTCTGCTTCGTTTTGAACAGGAATTGCCCGCGCAGCAGTTCAACACCTGGATCAAACCCTTGCGTCTGGAGGGAGAAGAAGCGCCGCTGGACGGACTACGCCTGATCGCGCCCAACAGTTTTATTCTGAAATGGGTGCGCGATCGTTACTTGAGCCGCATCGAAGATCAAGGGCGCAGTTTTTTCTCGGCCCCTGTCTCCATTGAATTGATCATCAACGAGCGCAAGCTCGATGCTCTGGCCGGTGGCCCGAGGGGAAACAATGCAAGGCCGGTAACGCCTGAGAACGTACCCGAAGTTGCCAGACCTGCACCAAAATCGAACGGTTATGACAAGTCTCGCCTCATAAGCTCGTTTACTTTTGACAATCTGGTTGTCGGCAAGGCCAACGATCTGGCTCGGGCTGCCGCCGTACAGGTCGCCCACAATCCGGGGGGCGCTTACAACCCTCTGTTCATCTACGGTGGCGCCGGTCTTGGCAAAACCCACCTGGTACACGCCATCGGCAATGCCATTCTGGCGGAACAACCCGAAAAAATTGTTCGCTACGTTCACGCCGAAGACTACTACTCCGATGTGGTGCGGGCTTACCAGCAAAAGTCCTTTGATACCTTCAAGCGCCAATATCGTTCGCTGGATGTGCTGCTTCTCGACGATGTTCAGTTTTTCAACGGCAAAAACAGGTCTCAAGAAGAGTTTTTCTTTCTTTTCAATGCGTTGATTGAAGCAAAAAAACAGATCATTATCACCTGTGACACTTACCCAAAGGATATCAACGGCCTGGATGACCGTTTGGTTACCCGCTTTGATTGGGGTTTGACAGTCCAGATTGAACCCCCGGAACTGGAAATGCGGGTTGCCATTCTGAAAAAGAAGGCCGAAGCAGAAGGTATTTTGCTCAACGATGAGGTTGCCTTTTTCATTGCCAAGCATCTGCGTTCCAACGTACGCGAACTTGAAGGGGCTTTGAAGAAGGTTCTCGCCTATTCATCCTTCCATGGTCGGGAAATTGCTCTTGACCTGGCC
This sequence comes from uncultured Rhodocyclaceae bacterium, assembly GCA_964536245.1. Lineage (GTDB taxonomy): Bacteria > Pseudomonadota > Gammaproteobacteria > Burkholderiales > Rhodocyclaceae > CAZHVZ01. The sequence continues at coordinate 44,525 of CAZHVZ010000003.1, read as the reverse complement.
AAGGATGCCTTGAAGGACATTATCGGTTCAGTGCGCAATGTTGGCATCGACAACATCCAGAAGACCGTTGCCGATTACTACAAGATCAAGGTTGCCGAGTTTTTCTCCAAAAAAAGAACAAGGGCCATTGCCCGTCCCCGTCAGGTTGCCATGTGGCTATGCCGGGAGGTCACATCCCACAGCTTTCCCGAGATCGGAGATGCCTTTGGTGGTCGCGATCACACGACCGTCATTCACGCCGTTAAAACGATCGACGCACTACGTATCAAGGACAATGAACTGAATCACGATTTACATGTACTCATACAGGTTCTTAAAGGATGATGATGAATGACCCCTGTCGAGAACCCTGTGCACAGAATGTTGGGAATATGTGAGCAGTTGGCGATTTGCTCACCTGTGGATAACTTGTTCTACTTTCATCCACAGATTTTAAGCTTGGTTACCAAGAAGCAAATTTGTTTAACAAGTAATTGAATTAGATACAAAATTTATTGTTATCCACAGACTTGTTCCGGACTTAGTATACAAAGGAATTTGATTTATGGTTCTTATCAAAACCCAAAGAGACACCTTGTTGGCTCCTCTGCAATCGGTTTCCGGTATTGTCGAACGTCGCCATACCTTGCCCATACTGTCCAACGTACTGTTGGAAAAGAAGGGCGACAACATGACTTTGCTGGCGACCGACATTGAAATCCAGATCACTACTACAACGGCTGGTGCCGGTGGCGACGGAGACGGAGCCATTACGGTAGGCGCCCGCAAGATGCAGGATATCCTGCGCTCCTTGCCGGACAGTGCCGAAGTCAGTCTGGTTCTGGAAGATCGTCGTCTCCAGGTCAAGGCGGGAAAGAGCCGCTTCAGCCTGCAAACATTGCCGGCGGATGATTTTCCCCGGATGACCATTGCCGAAGGAGACGCCAAGCAATTACAGCTGACTCAGAAGGCATTCCGCCAACTCTTGGCAAAAACCCAGTATTCAATGGCTGCCCAGGATGTTCGCTACTATCTGAACGGACTGCTTTTGCTGGTGGACGGCAAGGAATTGCGGGCAGTGGCGACGGATGGGCATCGTCTGGCCTATTCCAGTGTTGATATTGATACCGAACTTCCTCGCCAGGAAATGATTCTGCCGCGCAAGACCGTTCTCGAATTGAACCGTCTCCTGACCGATAGTGATGATCCGCTCGAACTCACCTTGACCGCCAACCAGGTGCGTTTTGCTTTTGGTTCGGTGGTTCTGGTTTCCAAACTGATTGATGGAAAATTTCCCGATTATCAGCGTGTGGTTCCTGCTTCCCTCAAGAATCACATGAAAGTTGGTCGGCAAAGCCTGATGCAGGCCATGAACCGGGCGGCCATCCTGACTAATGAAAAATTCCGGGGCGTACGCATCGTATTGAGCAACAACAGCCTGAAGTTGGTCGCCGCCAATGCCGAGCAGGAAGAAGCCGAAGACGAAATCGAAGTGCAGTACGAAGGAGACAATATCGACGTCGGTTTCAATGTGGGCTATCTTCTCGATGTACTCAACAATTTGCATACGGACGAAGTGCAATGGAGTTTCAATGATGCCAACTCCAGCGCCATGATCACCGTCCCCGGCAATGACCGCTTCAAATACGTTGTAATGCCGATGCGCATCTGACACGGTACAATACGCCAACCAATCTGTTGCCCCCGGCATTGCTGTCGGGGGCTAGTTGTTTTTTGAATCAGTAGTCGTTTCACGTGGAACACATGGCAATGAGCGAAGAAAATCAGCCAATGAACGGTCCGGAGGGAGTTGCACCGGCCTACGGTGAGTCAAGTATCCAGATTCTTGAAGGGCTGGAAGCCGTACGCAAGCGTCCTGGCATGTACATTGGCGATACCTCGGATGGTACCGGCCTGCATCATCTCGTTTTCGAGGTGGTCGACAATTCCATCGACGAAGCGCTGGCCGGGCATTGCGATGACATTATCGTCACCATCCACACCGACAACTCGATCAGCGTCATCGACAACGGCCGTGGCATCCCGACTGGCGTCAAGATGGACGACAAGCACGAGCCCAAGCGTTCCGCTGCTGAAATTGCTCTTACCGAACTGCACGCCGGCGGCAAGTTCAACCAGAATTCCTACAAGGTATCGGGTGGTTTGCACGGCGTCGGGGTGTCCTGCGTCAATGCGCTGTCCAAATGGTTGCGCCTGACCATTCGCCGCGACGGCAAGAAGCATTTCATCGAATTCAATCAAGGCCACGCCATCGAACGGGTTCTGGAGACGCAAAACGGCGTCGAAATTTCACCGCTCAAAATTATTGGCAGCACGGAAAAGCGCGGTACCGAGGTACATTTCCTTGCTGACGATACCATTTTCGGTCATGTTGAATTTCATTACGAAATTCTCGCCAAACGCTTGCGCGAACTGTCTTTCCTCAATAACGGCGTAAGCATTCGCTTGAACGACCAGCGTACCGGCAAGGAAGAGGATTTTGCCTTTGCCGGGGGAGTCAAGAGCTTTGTTGAGTACATCAACCGCAGTAAATCGGTTCTCCATCCCAATATTTTTTACTCTTCCGGAGAAGCCAAGGTTGGCGATACCGGGGTAGTCATCGGTGTCGAAGTCGCCATGCAATGGAACGACTCCTACCAGGAACAGGTACTCTGTTTCACCAACAATATTCCCCAGTCCGATGGTGGTACCCATCTGACCGGCCTGCGGGCGGCAATGACGCGGGTAATCAACAAATATATCGACGAAAACGAAATTGCCAAAAAGGCCAAGGTCGAAATTTCCGGCGATGACATGCGTGAAGGTCTGGCCTGTGTGCTTTCGGTCAAAATGCCTGATCCCAAGTTTGCGTCGCAAACCAAGATGAAACTGGTTTCCTCGGAAGCCCGCCCGGCGGTTGAAGAAGTCGTCGCCCAAAAACTGGCTGATTTTCTGCTCGAACGACCTGCCGACGCCAAGGTCATTACCGGCAAGATCGTCGAGGCCTCCCGTGCCCGGGAAGCGGCACGGCGTGCCCGGGAAATGACCCGGCGCAAAGGCGTGCTTGATGGTGTGGGCTTGCCCGGAAAACTGGCTGACTGTCAGGAAAAAGACCCGGCCTTGTGCGAGATCTACATCGTCGAGGGGGATTCCGCCGGCGGTTCGGCCAAGCAGGGGCGTGACCGCAAGTTCCAGGCCATTCTTCCTCTGCGCGGCAAAGTGTTGAATGTGGAAAAAGCCCGATTCGACAAGCTCATCTCCAGCGAGCAAATTGTCACCTTGATTACCGCTCTTGGTACCGGAATAGGCAAGGATGAATTCAAGCCGGAAAAGCTTCGCTATCACCGCATCATCATCATGACCGATGCTGACGTGGACGGCGCGCACATCCGAACCCTGCTGCTGACGCTGCTTTATCGCCAAATGCCGGAACTGGTCGAACGCGGTCATATCTATATCGCCCAGCCGCCGCTTTACAAGGTCAAGCACGGCAAAACCGAGCGCTACCTGAAAGACGACCAGGAGTACAACCAGTTTCTCCTCAAACTGTCTCTGGACGATGCCGTTCTTACCCCTAGCGCTGGAGCTGAACCGGTTTCCGGGCCGGCTTTGGAAGAACTGGCCCGTTCCTGGCTGCTCACGGAAGCGGTGATCGAGCGTTTGGCCCATCTGGTTAATCCGGAAATACTCCATGCCCTGGTTCGGCATAACCTGAAGCTCGACCTGGCGTCCGAAGCTGCAGCTCAGGCCAGTGCTGACCTGGTAGCCAAATATGTCACCGCCGGTGTCCGCATTCTTCCGAAATACGACGATATTCAGGAACGCTGGACCCTGCGGGTGGAAAGAATCCATCACGGCAATCTCAAACTTGGCCTGATTGACGAAGATTTGCTGCTTTCCGGTGATTACCTGCAATTGCGCCGCACGGCCGAGACTCTTGCCGGGCTCTTCGGCAACGGTGCGGTGATGGCTCGAGGCGAGAAGAAACAGGCGGTAACCAACTTTGCCGAAGCCATGAAGTGGCTCCTGGGCGAAGTCGAGCGCGGAATCTCCAAGCAGCGTTACAAGGGGCTGGGGGAAATGAATCCGGAACAACTGTGGGAGACCACCATGGATCCCAAGGTTCGGCGCCTGTTGCGGGTGCAGATTGATGACGCCATCGCGGCGGACGAAATCTTTACCACCTTGATGGGCGAACTGGTTGAGCCGCGTCGGGCGTTTATCGAAAACAACGCCTTGAACGCCAGGATCGATATCTAGGGTAGCGTAAGTGGCGCGCCGTAACCTCTGGATCGCGCTCATTCTGGGTCTCTGGGCCGGTTTGTCGAACGCCCAGACCCGCTATCCGGAAATTGAATACGTGGCTCCCGATCAGTCTGTCTGGACGATCCATGTTGACGAGCAAGGCGAGCCACTCAATCCGCTTTATCGCCTGGCCGACAAGCTGTTTGCAAAAGCAGGCATTCCTTGGCACGCCAAAAGCTATCCGGCGTCCAGAATGTTCAAGTACCTGCAAAGCGGCACGGCGCAGTTTTCCATACTGGTCAAGTCACCGGCGCTTCAGGAGTGTTGCCTGTTCAGCCGACGGTCGGTGGCGGTTGCTGAAATCCGGGCCTATTCGACGAATGACAAACCAGTCATTAAATCGCGGGAAGACTTGGCGGGCAGAAGCGTCATTACCGTCCATGGCTACAGCTACGGCGGTTTGCTCGGCTACATTACCGACCCCAAGAACGGGATCGCCAACAACGTGGCACAAAGCCACCAAGCGGCATTTCTTATGCTGGAACGGGGCCGGGCGGACTATTTGATTGATTACGCAGGACCTGCCGCTGAAGTCGTGGCCGTCAAGCCTCTGCCATATTTGCGGTCAGATATTCTGGTTCGGCAGGAGGTCTTTCTGGTTCTATCCAAATCCTACCCTGACGCCGAGCGGGTGATGGAGCGCCTGGAAGTTATCCTGGAAACGCTGGAGCAGCCTAAAGACATTCCCCGCAAGTAGGGGGCGGAGCCGCACCACTTTTTCCAGCGTTCGAATTCTTTCCCTTGTCCCCTGGCCAATTCATCACGGCGAGTCATTGTTTTGACGGCTTCCGGCCAGGACTTGGAGAGGACCAAGTGAATCGGATAACGAGTGACGACTTCTGATTTCAACCCGGTCACGGCATTGCTGGCCAGATAATCGGCGCGCTCACTTTTCAGCATTTGAAAGGCTGCTTCCATGCCTTTTGCCGTTTCCAGTTGAGTGCCATTTTTCTCTTCCCACAGAAAATGAATCATTCCAGCTGAGCAGTAGCCGTTCGGGGCAATCACCAATTTTCGCGACAATTCGTTCTTACCACGCATGGGGTGCTTACTCAGAAAAAGCATGACTTGCATCAAATACCGCGCATAAAGTTGCGAAGAGTCTGCCAAATAACTGATTATTTTCGTTGGCACGCCTCCTATAATGACCATAGTAGAGTTGTTCTTGTGGTTTGCATCGCATTCAATGGAATACGAAAGCCAGTCTTGGTCCCTGTGAAGTGGGGGTGCGTCCGTGCCTTTGCTTGTCCAGCGTGGGGGTGGGTGTCCGGCCAAGGACAAGTCGGGTATAGTTTTCGTCACACCCATTCTTAAGCAGGCCATAGGCTTGTTTCAATAATAGAAAGCTTGCCGAACCAGTCATGTCGTTTCTTCAACGCTCCGTTCTTGCGCTTCGGGTACTGCTATGGGTACTGGCAGTGAGCTTGGGAGTGTTCGTGCTGGCGACCGGGCTTGGCGTCATGCACGAGCGTGATCGGATGCTGATGGCGGCCCACGGCGATGTCCAGAAGACCCTGAACGGCAATATGGGAGCCATTGCCGTTGCGCTTTGGAGTTACGATACACCGAGTATGACGGCCTTGCTGCGGGGAATGACCCAGAGCGGAGCCTTGGTCAAGATCGATATTCAGGACGACCAGGCGGTATTGGCCAGCGCTACCCGGGTGGACGCCGGGCGGGTGGACAAGGTCTGGACGGTCCCCGTCATGGCGCCGGATGGCAAGAAGCAGATTGGCACCCTGAGTGTTTCCGAATCCTATGTCGAGGTGGATAAACATATTCAGGCTGCAACGGTAACTCTGGTGATTACCCAGTTGGTCGAGGTCATCGGGTTGGCTTTCATCATTTTCATCATTGTCTATCGCCTGATTGCCAGACACCTCCATGCTCTGGCAGAAGACGTGGTGGCGCTTGATCCGTCGGCTCCGGGCGCGGTGGTGGCGATGGACCGGGATCGTGTCTTCAACGACGAGCTGGATACGCTGGTCACCGCAATCAATCGCTATTTGCGCGATCGCTCCGAGGAAATGGACAAGCGTTCGGCGGCAGAATCCAGCCTGCGCGAACACATGGCGGAAATTGAGGTCATGCTGGCGGCTCTTTCCGACGGGGTCATTGCGGTTGATGGGGAATGTCGTGTGCGCTATGCCAATTCAGCCGCCCGGAATTTCCTCAACGCCTATGACCGGCAGGTCGAAGGCATGTTGCTGGACGAACTCCTGCACTTCGTTCTCGAACCGGATGGACGACTTCTCGATGGTCTATGCCGTACCGTCGTGGTCGAAGGCGTTCCCGTGCACATGCGTGGCAACGTGCGTATTCGACCGACTACCGGAATCGAGTTTGACGCCAAGGTGAGTGCCGTGCCGGCGCCGGACTCCGGCGATGTGGCAATGATCCTCGTCTTTACCGACATATCGGCAGAAATCAGCAAGGAAAGACAGATCGAGTTCCAGGCCTTCCACGATCCCTTGACCCGCCTTGGCAACCGTTCCCTGCTGACCCGTGATCTGGCCCGGGACATTGACCGGGCGGCTCGGCAAGCCAGTCGTCTGGCGGTGCTGTGTCTCGACCTGGACAATTTCAAGAACATCAACGATGCCCTGGGGCATGGAGTTGGCGATGTCATGTTGCGCCAGCTGGCACAAAGGCTGTTAGCCTTGGTTGCCGGTTCGGCCTGGGTAACCCGGCACGGCGGTGACGAGTTCATTGTCGTTCTGCCCGATATCGAAGACGGCGAGCAGGCGGCCACCCTGGCGGAACAGATCATGGTGGAAATTGCCCGTCCCTTCCGTATTGAACCCCACGAGTTGCGCGTCACTTCGTCGATTGGAATCAGCCTTTACCCGGATCATGGTGTGACCATTGCCGAGTTGGTGAGCAATGCCGATATGGCCATGTATGAGGCCAAGCGGGATAGTCGCAACGCCTATCGCTTTTACGAACTGGGGCTACTGCATCGGTCAACCGAGCGTTTGTCCATGGAAAACGGCCTGCGCGTGGCTTTGGCGGAAAAACAGTTTGCGCTCGTCTTCCAACCCAAGACGACTATTGCCACGGGGCGTATCAACTCACTGGAAGCCCTGTTGCGCTGGCCGGGCGCACCGGGCGGAGCGATTTCTCCGGCGGTTTTCATCCCGGTTGCCGAAGATACCGGTCTGATTATTGAAATCGGAGCCTGGGTCTTGCGGGAATCGCTGTTTGTTGCCCGCCGTTTGCGAGAACAACTGGGTTATTCGCTGCCTATTGCAGTGAATGTTTCGCCCATTCAATTCCGCAGCGAACATTTGATGAACAACCTGGAACTACTGGCTTCCATAGAGCCGGATCTGGCCGAGCTGCTGGAAATTGAACTGACCGAAAGTGCCTTGTCGGGGAACATTCCGGAGGTCACCAAGAAGCTGAACAAGCTCAAGGAATACGGTTTCAAGATCGCTATCGATGATTTTGGTACCGGATATTCTTCCCTCGCCTACCTGAAAAACTTTCCCATCGACATTCTCAAGATCGACCAAGCCTTTATCCGCGAGTTGCACGTCAATGCCCAGGACAAGGCGATCGTTGGGTCAATCGTTCAGCTCGGCAAGAGCCTGGGCTTTGATATTGTTGCCGAAGGGGTGGAAGAAAAGGAACACGTTGAGATTCTGGCCGACCTGGGTTGCGATCTGGCGCAAGGTTACTGGTTTGCCCGGCCCATGCCGGAAGCCGACGTCATAGCCCGTTATCGGCAGAGCTGATCCGGATTTTCTAGCGGATACTGAGCAGCAAGAAGACAAGCAGCACGCCAATAATGGCGAAGCCTGCGCCAATCCGATTCGCCCACCTTGCCTGCCAATGCTGCATGAGAATGTCCTGATCCACCATGCGGCGTAGTTGACGCAAGGCGGCCAACGCAGTCAGGCGGCGACGGGCATTTTCAATATCCGGGTCGGTCACCGCACTACCTCCAACTCGGGGAGCTGACCAACAAATTCAAGCCTTCCTTTCAAACTCTCCGTTACCTGGATGCGACCGCTACGGTCCACCCGCAATATCTGCTTGAGATTTTGCCGGCTGGCTATAGCTTGCCAGTCATTCGGACCGGCGATAAAAAGCGGTTTGGACGTGGCGTCGGACAGGGTTCCGCTTCCTTTCCCCTTGGCAATGATCACCGTTACGGCCTGGGTGTGATCGGCGGGATAGCCGCTCCGGGGATCGAGCAGGTGGGGATAGCGTTGCGCCTCGACCTCGAAAAAGCGCTGGTAATCGCCGGAAGTACCAATTGCCTCGCCATCGGCCAGTTCAACGGTGGCCAAGGGGCCTGGCTGACGGGGATGCTGGATGCCGACTTTCCATTTACGGCCATCCTTGTCGCCCAGAGCCAGGATGTTGCCGCCAATGTTGATCAGCGCATTGTGGATACCCTCGGCATGAAGGATGGTGGCGGCACGATCCAGCGCCACCCCTTTCAGGTAGCCGCCAAAATCGAGGGCTACGGCTCGATTACTGGAACGGGCCACGCCATCGGCGGATAGCGTCAACTGGGAAATACTCGGTCGGGCAGCGCGCCAGGCGGCAATCGCCTGGGGGTCGGGGAGTTGAGCCTTGAATTCGTCGCTGTGAAATCCCCATAATTTGACCAAGCGGCCAATCCCCGGATCGAACAGATAGTCGCCCTGAGCGGCCAGCTGGCCAGCTTCGGCAATCAGCCCGGCCAGCTCCGGCGAAACCGGATGCGGGCGCCCTGCGGCAATGGCATCGTTGAGGGCAGTCAGCTCGGACGGTTGCCAGGCATGGTAACTCCGGTGCATCCGGTCAAATTCCCGCAGGACTGCGGCAATTGCGGTACGACCTCTGGCCGGGTCGGGGTCAACCACGAGAACTTCAACACGGGTTCCAAAAACATAGGCTTCCTGCTGCTGCACCACCGGACGCCCGCAGGCAGTCAGGGTCGCGATACAGAACAGGACAATTAGTTGTTTCCACATGCGTGTTCTATGGCGGTAATGAAGGCACCGGCTGCATCAAAACCCGTCTGCTGGCGAATTTCCACCATGCAGGTGGGGCTGGTGACGTTGATTTCCGTCAGGTGGGTGCCAATTACATCCAGGCCGACCAGCATGAGACCCCGCTTGAAGAGTATCGGTCCCAGGGTTTCGGCAATTTCCAGGTCGCGGGGTGACAAATCCTGAGCGACACCGGTCCCGCCGGCAGCGAGGTTGCCCCGGGTTTCTCCGGCCTTTGGAATGCGCGCCAGGCAATAGGGAACGACCTTGCCGCCGATCAGCAGGATACGTTTATCGCCTTGGGCGATTTCGGGCAGATAGTGCTGCGCCATGATGGTGCGGGTGCCGTTGCCGGTCAATGTTTCAACGATGACGTTGCGGTTGGGATCGTTGCGGTGCACCCGGAAAATCTGGCTACCCCCCATGCCATCCAGGGGTTTGACAATGACATCCCGCTGTTCCTCGATAAAATGCTGGATCCGGTGCATGTCGCGGGACACCAGGCAGGGTACGGTGAAGCGGTCAAATTCGGCGATCGCCAGTTTTTCCGAATGGTCGCGCAGGGCCCGGGGTTTGTTGAAGACGCGAACGCCGCCCGCCTCGGCCCGTTCCAGTAGCCAGGTGGCGGTGATGTATTCGATGTCGAAGGGCGGGTCCTTGCGCATGAGAACGGCGTCAAAATGCTTGAGAGGCAGTAGTTCATGGCCGGTTTCCCGGAACCAGTCGTGGTCGTCCGGGCGGGTGTGCAAGTGAAAGGCATCGCCAAAAACACCTCCGGCGATACCGGTTTCCTGGCGCCGCCAGAAAAGGCTGGCGCAATCAATGGCAAAAACCTCGTGCCCATGGCGTTCGGCGGCGCGCATCATGGCGACGCTCGAGTCCTTCCAGGCTTTCAGAGAATTAAGCGGGTCGATGATGAACGCCAGCCGTAGAGGCCGGCTGCTACCGCCAAACACTTCATTGGCAAACTGGAGCTGGTGCGCCATGCTGGCCTGGTCCTAGGCTTCCGCCGGAGCCGTACGCTCGAGCTCGACCGCCGCCGCCAGGCAAGCCAGGCGCCCGACTACGCCGTATGCGTAGAAGCGGTTGGGAGGAGCGTCCGGCAGGCAGGAGAAGTCAGGCAGGGTGCAGCAGGTTTCAAAGGCCAGGGGTTCAAAGTGCATGCCGGGGGCGTTCAGATTTTCGTCCTTTGCCCGGCTGGTATGGACCCGATAGAAACCGCCCACGACATAGCGGTCAATCATGTAAATGACGGGTTCGGCAACCGCTTCATTCAAGGTCTCAAAGGTGTGCACCCCTTCCTGAATGATCACTTCGCTGACTTCAAGTCCTTCCTTGCCAACGCTCATTTTGTTGCGCTGCTTGCGGTTGAGGGCGATCACTTCGTCGGCATCGCGTACGGTCATGACCCCCATGCCGTAGGTTCCGGCATCCGCCTTGACAACGACGTAGGGGGTCTCTGAAATTTCGTATTCGCGGTATTTTTCCCTGACCAGATCAAGGACGGCGGCGACGTTGGCGGCGAGACATTCTTCTCCTTGCCGCTCGTGAAAATTGATACTGCGACAAACCGAGAAAGCGGGGTTGATACGCCAGGGGTCAATGCCGATTTCCTTGGCGAAGTTAGTGGCCACTTCGTCATAGGCGGCAAAATGGTTGGATTTTCTGCGCATCGCCCATCCGGCATGGAGGGGAGGCAGGATGAACTGCTCGTGCAGTCCCCGGAGGATTTCCGGGATGCCAGCGGACAAGTCATTATTGAGCAGAATTGCACAGGGATCGAAATTGTCCAGGCCAATGCGGTAGGGGCCTCTTTTCAAGGGCTCGAGGACAATGGTCTGGCCATTTGGCAAATCGATCGGGGTGGGGGCTTGAATATCGGGAAGCAGCGATCCGAGGCGTACATTTAGCCCCGTTTGACGCAATATTGCCGCCAACTGGGCAACATTCTGCAAATAAAACAGGTTACGCGTGTGATTTTCCGGAATCAGCAGGAGATTTCGTGCTTCCGGGCATATTTTTTCGATGGCGGACATCGCGGCCTGCACACAGAGGGGCAGAAAGGCCGGATTGAGGTTGTTGAAGCCGCCGGGAAACAGGTTGGTGTCCACAGGGGCCAGCTTGAATCCGGAATTGCGCAGGTCACAGGAGGCGTAAAAGGGCGGGGTATGGTCCTGCCATTGGCTGCGCAGCCAATGCTCAATATGCGTGCTGCTGTCGAGAAAACGACGCTCGAGTTCAAGAAGGGGGCCGGTCAGGGCGGTTGTCAGATGGGGAACCATAAGGTCTTTGGTGAAATCCTTGCTGGGGTATGGGTTGAATATTACACGGCAAGGCGTGTAATACCATGAAGGGTGTCCTCGGGATGCTATTCCCGCCCGACGGAGAGTACCGGGTGGGTTTCCGATTCGGAAACGAGAACTGTTAGCAGGTTGGTGACCAGCTTGACCCGGTCGGCATCGGACAATGTGACCACTCCGGCTTGCTGGAGTTCATCCAGGGCTTGTTTGACCATCCCCACGGCCCCTTCGACGATGCGCGCCCGGGCGGAAATGACCGCTTCCGCCTGCTGACGGCGCAACATCACGCTGGCGATTTCCTGGGCATAGGCGAGGTGGGCGATTTTGGCGTCAATGACCTCCAGGCCGGCAATTCCGACGTGTTCCTGAATGGTGTCGCCGAGGAGTTGGGCAACGGCATCCAGGTCGCCCCGCAACGAGTTCTGCCCATGACTGTCGCCATCGTAATGGCGGGTGCTCACGACGGCCCGGACGGCTGACTCGCTCTGGATGATGATGAATGCTCCGTAGTCTTCCACGTCAAAAGCGGCTTTGGCGGTATCTGCGACGCGCCAGGAGATGACCGCCGCGACCTCGATGGGATTGCCGGCCTTGTCGTTGACCTTGATGGTGGGGGTGTTGAGATTCGTTACGCGCAGGGAAATTTTTTGCCGTTTGCAGAAGGGATTGACCCAGAAAAATCCATCCTGGCGGACCGAGCCCGCATATTTTCCGAAAAATGTCAGGGCAACCGATATATTGGGTTCAAGGACGATGAACCCTTTGGCCAATAGCACCAATAAGGGCAGGGCAATGAACAGTTTGACGGGAGGTACGCCGTGGAGCATGGCTTCACCCGGGAAGTTCCAGCTCAGACCTCCCAGCAGGCCAAGCCAGAGGGGCAGAGCCAGCCAGCCGGAAACGTGGAAAGCCTGGTATTCGCTCATTTCGAGCCGGGTTTCGTGGGTCATGGTAGGCTCCAGCAGTAAGATTGCTCATTGTAGCCATGCTGCTTCACTGCGTGCAGGTCATTGAAAAAAGGTAAAATTCGCCCCTTTTCATCTTTTCCTGCCAGATCGGATTCGTCGTGCTTGTCGCTGCCAACATCACCATGCAATTTGGGGCCAAACCCCTGTTCGAGAACGTCAATGTCAAATTCGGTGAAGGCTACCGCTATGGCTTGATCGGTGCCAACGGGGCCGGCAAGTCGACCTTCATGAAGATCCTGTGCGGCGCCCTCGAGCCTTCCGCCGGCAATGTCTCCAAGGACAAGCATGAGCGCATGGCCTACCTCAAGCAGGATCAGTTTGCTTACGAAGACATGCGGGTGCTCGACGTGGTGCTCATGGGCCATGAAGAAATGTGGGCCTGCATGGCTGAGAAGGACGCCATATATGCCAACCCGGAGGCCACGGAAGAGGATTACATGCATGCTGCCGAGCTGGAATCCAAATTTGGCGAGTACGACGGTTATACCGCCGAATCCCGGGCGGGGGAATTGTTGCTTGGGGTAGGCATTCCCATCGAGCAGCACAATGGTCCCATGCGTGAAGTGGCGCCGGGCTGGAAGTTACGGGTATTGCTCTGCCAGGCCCTGTTTGCCGACCCGGATATCCTCCTTCTCGACGAACCGACCAATAACCTGGATATCAACACCATCCGCTGGCTGGAGGATGTGCTCAATGGTCGCGATTCGACCATGATCATCATTTCCCATGACCGTCACTTCCTGAACCAGGTATGTACCCACATGGCCGATCTGGACTACGGCAAGATCACCATTTATCCGGGTAACTACGATGATTTCATGGAGGCCTCGGTGCAGGCCCGGGAGCGCCAGTCGGCAGCCAATGCCAAGGCCAAGGAGCGGATCGCCGAATTGCAGACCTTCGTTCGCCGTTTCTCGGCCAATGCGTCCAAGGCCAAGCAGGCGACCAGCCGGGTCAAACTGATCGAGAAACTGAAGCCAGAAGATGTCAAGCCCTCATCCCGCCAGTATCCATGGATTCGTTTCGATTATGATGAAAAAAGCAAACTGCATCGTCAGGCGGTGGAAATCGAGAACCTTTCCTTTGCCTATGAAGGCAGTGAGCGCAAGATTTTCAACAATCTGACCCTGACTATCAACGCCGGGGAAAAGGTGGCGGTAATCGGCGAGAACGGCGCCGGAAAAACCACCTTCCTCAGGCTGCTCATGGGAGAGCTGACTCCCCGGTTCGGCAGCCTGAAATGGGCCGAAAAGGCCAGGCCGGGCTATTATTCCCAGGACCACGCCGCCCTCTTTCAGTCAGAAACCAATCTGACCGACTGGATTGCGGAATTTGTAAGGGCTGGTGGTTACGAAGGCGGCGACGTGGAAACGCTGATTCGTGGCACTCTGGGGAGGCTGCTGTTTTCCGGCGATGAAGTGAAAAAGCCGGTGAATGTGATTTCCGGCGGTGAGCAGGGACGCATGTTGTTCGGCAAACTGATGCTGCTCAACTCCAATGTTCTGGTCATGGATGAGCCAACCAATCACCTGGATATGGAATCCATCGAATCGCTCAACACGGCCCTGGAAAAGTTTACCGGCACCCTGGTTTTTGTTTCCCATGACCGGGAGTTCGTCTCTTCGCTGTCGACCCGGGTCCTGGAAGTGAAGGGGGATGGGACGGTGGTCGATTACCTAGGCGGTTACGAAGATTATCTGGCCAGCCAGGGCGTTGAGTAAACCGCTCTCTGGCCAGTGGGGAAGACCCGGGCTTACTGAAGAAGTCCGTCAGCAAGGTAGGTGCGGATCAGGCGTACGCAATCCACATCGGCCTGGTGATAAGCGGACTTGACGTAGGACGCATAGGCTGCGTCTTCCGATCCGGGTGCGTCGGACAGGGTTGTGCGGTAGGCGAAGCGCAGGAAGAGGTGGTTGCTGGCCGGCTCCTCGATGGTGATGGTCAGACTGCCTCCGGCGTGGGACTCCGAAGGTTTGATTTCGAAGCAGACCCACTGGTTAAGAGCCAGAGTGACGTGGTCTTCGATGACCGCCGGGCCAAAATCAAGCTGACGAACCAGATGATCGGCATTCCGTTCAATGATGGCGCATGACTCCAGTCCCGGCAGGAAAGGCAGGGGATTTTCCACCCGGTACAGCAAACCCTGCCACAGTTGTTCCCGGCTCAGAACTTCGAGCAGGGGGTTGCCGGGGTCGTTGATTTCAATGAGATGTTCGAAATTCATGGCGGGATGGTAGCATCGTCGTTATGGAACTGGATCGTATTCTACAAAAACACGGCTTCGGCACCCGCAAGGATTGCCGCAGGCTGGTTCGACATGGTCATGTCAAGGTCAATGGTTCGCCTTGCGAAGATCCCTTTTGCGACGTGCCGACCAGTAATCTGGTATTTTCGGTAGATGGCGTGGACTGGCCCTACCGGGAGTTTGCCACGATTCTTCTCTACAAGCCTGCCGGCTACGAATGTTCACGCAAACCGGTACACCATCCCGGCGTCCTGAGCTTGTTGCCGCCAGCCCTGCGGGAACGGGGCGTACAGCCGATTGGCCGGCTTGACGAAGATACCACCGGGCTGCTCATTATTACCGATGACGGTCAGTTGAATCATCAACTTTCCTCTCCCAAGAAGAGGGTGCCCAAGGTTTATCTGGTACACACGGCGGATGCTTTGGATGAGAGACAGATTTCGGCTCTGCTGGCGGGCGTGGTTCTGGCCGATGATCCTGAACCGGTGTGTGCAACGGAGTGCGAGATTCTTGATTCTCACCGGCTCCGTTTGACCATTACCTCGGGAAAATATCACCAGGTAAAGCGCATGATCGGCGCAGTCGGTAATCGGGTGCTGAGTTTGCACCGTGAAGCCATGGGGCGTCTGGATCTGGCCGGCTTGCAGCCCGGTGAGTGGCGCTGGATGGAAGCTCCCGATTTTGCTGCCGTGACCGGGAGTGCCGGGTGACCCTGACCGAGATGCGCTACCTGGTAGCGCTGGCTCGGGAGAGACATTTTGGTCGAGCCGCAGAAAGCTGCCATGTCAGCCAGCCGACGCTGTCCGTCGCTCTGAAAAAAGTCGAAGGGCAACTTGGGGCTGCCTTGTTTGAGCGGGGCTCGAGCGAAGTGCGCATCACTTCCCTGGGAGAACGGATTGTCGCTCAGGCCAGGAGAGTGCTGGAAGAGGCGATGCGTCTCGACGAGATGGCCGATGCCGGACGCGATCCCTTGATCGGCTCCCTGCGTCTGGGAGTCATTTACACCATTGCCCCCTATTTGCTGCCCCAGTTCATTCCGGCCTTGCATGCCCAGGCACCGAATATGCCGCTTTTCCTCAAGGAGGATTTCACCGGCAATCTGATTCCCGCGCTCAAGGCCGGCGATCTCGACGTGATTGTGATGGCTCTGCCATTTGCCGAACCGGGCTTGGTCGCCCAGCCGGTTTACGACGAGCCGTTCCGCGTTCTCGTTCCCGCCAGGCACCCCTGGGTGGAGCGGCAGACCATTTCGGCTGATGAGCTGGAAGGGCAGAATCTCCTGCTGCTCGGGCAGGGTAACTGTTTTCGCGATCAGGTTCTCGAATCCTGCCCCCGCCTTTCCGAACCCGGTGCTCTGGAAGCTTCCCTCGAAGGCAGTTCGCTGGAAACGATTCGCCATATGGTGGCGAGCGGCGCCGGGGTGGCGGTCATGCCGAGTACGGCAGCCGATCTGCTGATTGATCGGGAACCTCTGGTGCGGGTCGTGCCGTTTGGCGGAAAATCTCCGGGGCGGCAGGTTGGCCTGGTCTGGCGGGTGACATTTCCCCGGCCTCAAGCCATTGATGCGGTCAGGGCGGCGATTCTCGGCTGTCAATTACCCGGAGCAACGGTTATTCGCTAGGCAGGGAAAGTCCAGGTTCCACGTGAAACCCGGACTCCCCTGTGCTTCAAGCTTCTGCCTTCTTTTTTGCAGCGGGCTTTTTGGCGGGAGTTTTTTTCTCGAATTCAAAGCCGACCTTGCCCTCCTTGGCAACCAGATAGGCCGAGAATTTGCGGCGGGTACGGGCGGATACAAATTCTTTTAGCAGGTCGGTCCTGCCGGTGGTCAGCAATTTCTGCATTTGCGCCCGTTCCACGGGTTGTAGCAGGATGATCTTGCCGGAGCGGAAATCGCAGGTCTTGCCGGGGCCGACGGATTTCTCGCAGACATAGGAGCTGCCGTGTTCGAAGACTTGCCCGGCACACTTTGGGCAATTTCCTAAAGCTTCCTGGGCCGAAAAATCCACCGGTTCGCCATCCCCTTCGTCACCGGCCCGGTCCTGGCCGAAATCGAATTCCGGCTCCATTTTGTCGTTCAGTTTGATGGCGGCGGCAAAGGCCCGGCCCATCTTGTTGCGGAAACCGGTCAGGGGGCCAATGTGTTTTTCGGTGAGCAGGGTATCAATTTCCGATGGCTCAAATTGGCGGCCGGCGACGATTTTCCACAGGGAATAATCGCAGTCGCTGCACTGAAATTTCTTGTAATTCTCCCGGATCAAGCCACCGCAGCGAGGGCAGGGCGCATTGAGAATCCCGAAATCGCCGGGAATGGTATCGCTGTCAAAGGTTTTTGCCCGTTCGACAATACGGCGAGTCATTTCGGCAATTTCCCGCATGAATTCCTGCCGCGTAAACTCGCCTTTTTCGATACGGCCAAGCTTCCATTCCCATTCTCCGGTCAGCTCCGGCTGAATCAACTCGGTGGCGCCCAGACCGTGCAGCAAGGTCATCAGGGAAAAGGCCTTGGCCGTCGGGATCAATTCCCGGCCTTCGCGGACCATATATTGTTCGCCGATCAGGTTTTCGATAATCTGGGCGCGGGTGGCCGGGGTACCCAGTCCTCGACCAGCCATGGCGGCTTTCAGTTCCTCGTCATCGACCATCTTGCCGGCACCTTCCATGGCGGAAAGCAGGGTGGCTTCCGAATAACGGGCCGGTGGCCGGGTTTCCAGCGCTTTTACAGTAACCTCTTCAGTCCTGACCTGTTCTCCGGCATCGACCTTGGACAGGTTTCCGTCTTCGCCGGCCTGGCCTTCCTTGCCATAAATTGCCAGCCAACCGGGAGCAACCAGAACCTTGCCCTCGGTTTTGAAGGGGTGGCCGGCAACGCGGGTAATACGGGTGGTCACCAGGTATTCGGCAGCCGGGAAAAATACCGAAAGGAAGCGCTTGACAACGAAATCGTAGAGCTTCTGCTCGACCTCATTCAGCTGTTTCGGTGCCTGTGGTGTTGGAATAATTGCAAAGTGATCGCTTACTTTTGCATTGTTGAAAATACGCTTGTTGGGGAGAACCCAGTTGCGTGCCAGGATCTGGTGGGCAAAGGGCGCGTAGTTGGCCAGCAGAACTTCGTCGTGTCCCTTGCCGGCACCCTCGCCGGTCAAGATGGTCAGGGTCTCCTTGACCGTTGCCAGATAATCTTCCGGCAGGCAGCGGGAGTCGGTGCGGGGGTAGGTCAGAACCTTGTGCTTTTCGTACAGAGCCTGAGCAATGGAAAGCGTCGTCTTGGCAGAGAATCCGAAGCGAGCGTTTGCTTCGCGTTGAAGGCTGGTCAAATCAAATAGTGAAGGCGAGAGGCGGGTTTCCGGCTTGGCTTCTTCGGTGACGGTTCCCGGCTTGCCCTGGGTCGCTGCCCGGATGGCATCTGCCCTGGATTGCTCCCACAGACGGTCAGCGCGGGCGTGTTCGTCTTCTTCCTTGCCCTTGTAGTTCTCATCGAACCATTTTCCCGTGTAATCGCCGGCTTTGGCGGCAAAGGAGGCTTCCACTTCCCAATAGGCGCGGGCCTTGAACTCACGGATTTTCCGTTCGCGCTCGACAACGATGGCGAGAGTTGGCGTTTGCACCCGACCGACGGTGGTCAGGTGGAAACCCCCGGTTTTGGAATTGAAAGCGGTCATTGCCCGCGTGCC
>CAZHVZ010000003.1:680-26062 GCA_964536245.1 uncultured Rhodocyclaceae bacterium | reverse complement strand
GACCAGCCAGTCGGATTCAGAGCGGCAGACGGCAGCATCGCCCAGTCCGCGCATTTCCTCGCCCTGGCGCAGGCGTGCAAAACCATCACGGATGGCCTGCTGGGTCATCGATTGCAGCCACAGGCGCTGGACCGGCTTGGTGGTCTTGCTGTGCTGGGCAATGTAATTAAAGATCAGTTCGCCTTCCCGTCCCGCGTCACAGCCGTTGACCAGTCCGCTGACATCCTTGCGTTTGATCAGCTTGTTCAGTACCGCCAGACGGGACTTGGTCTTGTCGATGGGGTTGAGGGCGAAGTGCGGGGGAATCACCGGCAGATGGTTGAAGGACCATTTTCCACGCTTGACCTCGAATTCTTCCGGACAGGCCAGCTCGAGCAGATGGCCGACGGCTGACGACAGCACATACGACTCACTTTCGAAGTAGTCGTCGTGTTTGGTGAACCCCCCTAGCGCCTTGGCGATATCGCTGGCGACGGAGGGTTTTTCGGCAATGATCAGCTTTTTTGTCATGAGTTTGGCCTATGGGGTGCCGGGGCATGATAAGTGCCTCTTGCGCGCCTTGGCAAGCGCTGTTGCGTACTGCCGAGGTATCAGCCCAGCCTTTGATAGCGGTTTCCGGGAAGGGGGGCAATGATTCCGGCCAGTTCAAAATCGAGCAGACGGGGCAGCAGCAGGTCAGCGGAAAGGCGGCAGCGTTCCACCAGGTCATCCAGCGTACACGGGTCATGGCCAAGGGCGAGTAGCACCGGGTCATCCGGTTCGGTCCGCGCTTCGGTTGCCAGGGGCCTCAGTCCTTCCTGCCAGCCCAGTTCATCGAGAATATCCCGGGCCGTTTCAACCAGTTTGGCCCCCTGTTTGATCAGTTTGTGACACCCCCGGGCGACGGGTGAGTGAATCGAACCGGGAATGGCAAAGACTTCCCGCCCCTGTTCTGCCGCCAGTCGGGCGGTGATCAGCGAGCCGCTCTCGGGTGCAGCTTCAACCACCAGAACGCCTTGCGCCAAACCGGAGATGATGCGATTGCGGCGGGGAAAATTGTGGGCTGCTGCCGGGGTGCCAAGAGGAAATTCGGAGACAATGACTCCCTGTTGGGCTATGGTCAGGGCCAGTTCCTTGTTCCGGGCCGGGTATAGGCGGTCAATACCGGTGCCGATCACCGCTATGGTAGAGCCTCCTGCTGCCAGAGCGCCCCGGTGTGCCGCCGCATCGATGCCGAGAGCCAGACCGCTGACTATGGAAAGGCCGTGACCAGCCAGTGCTTTGGCGAATACTTCGGCAGTTTGTAAGCCCTGGGGGGTGGCGTTGCGGCTTCCCACAATAGCCAGGCCGGGCTCCAGCAGCTTGGCTGGGTTTCCCCGAACATAGAGCAGCGACGGTGGATCGGGGATTTCCAGAAGTGCCCTGGGATAGGCCTCGTCGGCCAGCGTCAGGATATGGTGTCCGGGTTCTCCCTGCCAGATCAGGGCTTGCTCGACAGCTTCCCGGTTGTCGGTTTGCAAGAGTCGATCGGTGCGGTCGCCGACAATGCTCCGTAACGCCAAGGGATCGGCAGCGAAAACTGCTTCCGGTAAACCGAAGGCGGCGAGAAGCTTGCGCTGTGTCTCGCCGCCTATGCCGGGGATGAGGGTCAGCCGCAACCAGGCGGCCAACTCTTGCCGAGCGGTCACGGATTCCTGACGGCGTCGTTGACGATGATAGGTTTGGAACTCTCCATGATCAGCGCGTAAGAAATCCGCTCAAAGGTTCTGAATACAAAAGCCACGGCGTAGCGCTCTTCGGGCAGTTCGGTGGAAATCCGACGGTTATTGTCGTTGTAGCCCTCGGACGCCCGCTTGCGGAAAAGGGCCAGGACATGACCGAGTTCCAGGCCGTCGCGATTACCCCGATTAATGG
The DNA here is from genome assembly GCA_964536245.1 of uncultured Rhodocyclaceae bacterium. Taxonomy (GTDB): domain Bacteria; phylum Pseudomonadota; class Gammaproteobacteria; order Burkholderiales; family Rhodocyclaceae; genus CAZHVZ01. The sequence continues at coordinate 24,169 of CAZHVZ010000003.1, read as the reverse complement.
AGATGATGGACAGCTTGCCGGCCTCGTTGACGCCGCCGTAGATGGCAATGATGCGCCCGTCCACCGTAACTTCCGGCTTGTGGGGAAGATAGGTGGTGAGGTTCGGCGGCAGGGCGGGAACCAGGCGATCTCCCCGGGCGATTTCTTCCTTGGCGGTGACGATGCGAATAACGGCCGGACTTCCCGGTTGCACCAGTTTGGCGTTGCCCAGATAGTAGGCCTCGTAACCGATGACATCCTTGGTTTCCGGGTCTTTCATGGGCTTGCCGGGGCGATAAACCTGCCAGTCGATGACCTGTGCATCCGGAATGCCGGAAACAAAACCGGTGTCGCCGTTGCCGAGAAATACCCGATCTTCCTGGCTGGCAGCGATGCGCGGAGCGCTTTCCAGACCATCGGCTTCAATAACCAGCGGTTTGGACAGGAAAGGTTCGATGGCATTGGCGGGAATGCTGGGTATCGCCTGGGGATTGTCCTCGCTATGCACCTGCGGGCTGAGTTTGAGCGGCTTGGCTATTTTCAGGCGGGGAGAGCCGGAAGAAGTATCGAGGACGATGATATCGCCAGGGTAAATACGATGCGGATTCTTGATCTCGTCCCTGTTCATGCGCCATACCTCCGGCCAACGCCAAGGTTCCTGGAGGAACTTGCCGGAAATTCCCCAAAGGGTGTCTCCGGGCACGACGATATGTCGGTCAGGGGGATTGGCGACCAGTTTGACTGGTTCCTGCGCTGAAACGCAGGCGGCAGTTACGGCCAGGATGAGCGCGGATATAATGCGAACCATTGTCGTACCTCGTGTGCCGATGGAACAGGCTGCATATTCTGTTGTCTCAGACCCCAGAAAGCGGTCAAAATATCAGCTGCTTCCAAATCTCGGAAATTGCTAGAGATTCTGCACATAATGGCTTAATCGAGCAAGCATTTATTCGGCTTTTTATATGGCACTTCTACCCATTCTGCGTTTTCCCGATGTGCGCCTCAAAAAAATTGCGGTGCCGGTTTCCCGTGTTGATGAAAGCATTCGCAAGCTGATCGTCGATATGGCGGAAACCATGTACGAGGCACCCGGCATCGGCCTGGCGGCAACTCAGGTTGATGTTCACAAGCAGGTGGTGGTGATTGACGTGTCGGAGGAAAAGAATTCCCTGCTGGCCCTCATTAATCCGGTGATCCTGAATCAGGAGGGGTTACGGGAAGGAGAGGAGGGCTGCCTGTCCGTGCCCGGAATATACGATACGGTTGAGCGGGCCGAAGTGGTTACCGTGTGCTATCTGGATCAGGACGGGACTGAGCGGACTCTGGAGGCAGAGGGTTTGCTGGCAGTGTGTATCCAGCATGAAGTGGATCACCTGAACGGCAAGGTATTTGTCGATTATCTTTCCCAGTTGAAACAAACGCGGATCCGGGCCAAGCTGGCCAAGCAGGCGCGGATCACTGCATGAGAGTTATCTTTGCGGGAACACCGGAGTTCGCTGCGGCGGCGCTACGGGCTATTGCTGCCGCCGGACACGAAATCATACTCGTCCTGACCCAGCCGGATCGGCCGGCCGGCCGGGGTTTGTCCCTACAGGCTTCTCCGGTCAAGAAAGTTGCGCAGGAAATGGGGGTTGAGGTTTTTCAGCCGTCCACCCTGAAAGAGGCTCTGGTTCAGGAAAGAATCCGGGCGCTGGCGGCGGAGGTCATGGTGGTTGCAGCTTATGGCCTGATTTTGCCGCAGGCGGTTCTCGACATGCCACGCTTCGGGTGCCTCAACATCCACGCTTCCCTGTTGCCACGCTGGCGCGGGGCGGCGCCCATTCAACGGGCGATCGAGGCGGGTGATCCGGAAACCGGGGTATGCATCATGCAGATGGAGGCCGGGCTGGATACCGGTCCGGTGCTGTTATCCGAGGCAACGCCGATTGATCTGTTCGATACCGCAGCCAGCCTGCACGACCGTTTGGCGGAAATCGGCGCACGTCTGGTGGTGGATGCGCTAGGGAAGCTTCCGTTGCCGGCGGTTGCCCAGCTGCAGGACGGAGTGAGCTACGCCCGGAAGATCGAAAAATCCGAGGCGCTCGTCGATTGGCGGCAGCCAGCAAGGGAGGTACACCGCCATATCCGGGCCTTTAACCCGTTTCCGGGCGCGCAGGCGGTCCTTTCCGGAGGGGCGGTCAAGCTGTGGCAGGCCGAGTTGACGGATGCGTCCGGCGTGCCTGGCGAGATTGTCGCCGCCGACCGGAATGGAATTGTTGTGGCTTGCGGAACGGGTGCCGTAAGGCTGACCGAGTTGCAAAAGGCGGGAGGCAAGCGCTTGTCCACCGGGCAGTTCCTTGCCGGACATGCCCTGGCTCCGGGCGTTGTTTTCGAGCTTCCGGCGCGAGGGCTTCAGCCGCCGGGCTGACCTCGCACTACCGTGTTTTTCTCGGCCCTTGTGGGAGAAAAGAGGGCAATCAGTTCTGCATACAAGTTTTGGGCATGCTGGCTGTTGTCGGCACTGAAGTTGCAGACATAGACATCCAGGGTTACGCCACGGATTTCCGGCCAGGTATGGATGGCCAAATGGGATTCGGCAAGCACCACGGTGCCGGTCACTCCTGCCGGCTGACCGGTGCTATCAAGAAACTGGTGGAAAAAGTGGCCAACCACGCTTAAGGCATTTCTGCGGCAGGCATCCAGGCAGAAGGCCTCAAGTCCCGGTGCATCGAGCAGCAGGGGCGGTGCACAACGGCATTGGTGCAGGTCGGCAATGAGGTGGAGACCATTCATGGGGAAATTCTAGTCGGTTTCACGTGGAACGGAGGATAGGCTTTGCTCCAGCAAGCGGCCCAGGCGTATACCGGCATCGTGCAGACGGCGGTTGGCAATGCTTCTGCTGGCGGCCAGGAATTCCGGCGTGATCTGGGGAAGCAGGCTGCCGCTGCTGCGCGGATAGGCGGAATGGAGGGCGAGTTGCCGACTTTCTTCCCGCCAGAGCGTGACATCGCCCTGTATCGGCTTGTCGTATCGACCGTGCAGGGAGTCCTTCACGCGTTCCAGGCGGCTGCCCCGCAGCCAGGGGGGGCCGGGCAGATCATCCCACCAGGTATGCAGGTTGGTGAAGGGGAGGCGGGCGTTGAGCGGGTTTTCGATTTCAAAGCGGTTACCTCCTTCATCGTCATGATGGCCGACGTGCAGGGGTTGATGGATATCTCCCACCAGGTGAATGAGCCAGGGCAGAGCATAGGCGCGCTCCTCTTCGCTGACATGGTTTGCATGGAGGATGCCACCGAGCCGCTCAATTTGCCGGTCAAGCCTGCCCTTGACGGGTTGCCCCCGGCTATCCACATCAACGTAGTGCCAGTCGAGATGGCGCAGGGTGTCGCGAAAGCTGCTCGCCATCAAGTCTTTCGGATCGGCGCTGTCATCACTGAAGCGCGGGTCGTGACGAATGTCATCAGGCCAGGTTGAAGCTTCCAGGAAGGCGGTGTAGGCGGGCTGGTCCTGAGCTTTGACAAGCCATCGCGGATAGTCCGGATGGCGGGCCAGCAGATCGCCAACAGCGGTCCGGGTCGCCGCACTCATCTGTTGCCAGGCGATGGCAGCGACAATCCGATGCCCGGCGGCGTTCCAGGCGAGAGCCGGGCCAGTCAGAACGGACAAGAGAAGCACGAGGAAAAAGCGTTTCATCCCGCCATTATGCCGCGTGCGATAATCCGGCTCATGTCGCGAAATAAGTCTCCCCATCTTTCTCTTCCTTCCGATTCCCTGGCTTTTAGTCTTCATGCGGGCGCCGAAGTAGTCGCTTCGATTCTGGCCGGGCAGAGTCTGGCCAGCGGGTTGTTGGGCCGGGTGGCGTTGACGGCCAGACCGGCGGTACAGGATATCGTTTATGGCACCTTGCGTGATTACGGTCGCGGTGATGGCTTCCTGAGTCAACTCCTTGAGCGTCCCCTGGGTTCCCCCGAGGTGCATGCCCTATTGCTGGTTGCCCTCTATCGCCTGGAATCCTGGCCGGATAGCCCGCACACGGTGGTTGACCAGACCGTGCAGGCCGCCGGACAGATGGCCGGTGGGAATTTCAAGGGGCTGGTCAATGCCGTATTGCGCAACTTCCTGCGTCACCGGGAGGTGCTGGAGGTGGAACTGGCCGCCAACGACACAGCGGTCTGGCGCCATCCCGCCTGGTGGCTTGACCGCTTGCGTTCGGCTTACTCGCAGGATTGGGAGGCGATCGTCACTGCCGGCAATTCGCCTCCTCCCATGGCCCTGCGGGTCAATCGCCGGATCATTGAGGCTGCTGCCTATCAGGAGCGCTTGCGGGAGATCGGGATGCTTGCGCGGCGGCATGGCGACGCCGGCTTGTTGCTCGAACGTCCGGTTCCGGTGGATCGTCTTCCCGGTTTTGCCGACGGCTGGGTGTCGGTGCAGGACCCGGGGGCTCAGAGGGCGGCAGTATTGCTGGAGGCGGCACCGGGTAGCCGGGTGCTGGATGCCTGTGCGGCGCCCGGCGGCAAGACGGCTCATCTTCTGGAACGATCCGATCTCGACCTGACCGCTTTGGATCTCAAGCCTGCCCGCTGCCGCCGTGTCGAGGAAAACCTGCGGCGTCTCGGTTTGTCGGCCAGGATTCTCGTCGCCGACAGTTCGGCAGTGGACACGTGGTGGGATGGTCAGCCTTTTGATTCCGTGCTGGCCGACGTGCCTTGTACGGCCAGCGGGGTGGTCCGTCGCAACCCGGATGCCAAGTGGCTGCGCCGGGAGGAAGATGTGGCCAGCTTTGCCCGGACCCAGGCCAAGCTTCTCGATGCCTTGTGGCGGGTCGTCGTTCCCGGCGGTAAACTACTTTACGCGACCTGTTCGGTGTTTCCGGAGGAAAATGGTCGGCAGATTGATGCTTTCCAGAAACGCACAGCTGGTAGTCGCCGCTGCCATGAAGAACAATTATTGCCAGATGCAGACCATGACGGTTTCTACTATTGCCTGCTCGAAAAGCTTGCTTGACTGGCTAAGAGGCCTGCTGGCCGTACTCGGACTATGTCTGGCCAGCCATGGCTGGGCGGCTGAAATCGAGATCAGCAATCCCCAGTTACTGGCTGCGGAGGATGGCTACGTGCTATCCGCCGATTACACCCTGGATTTCAATAGCCGGCTGGAAGAGGCGGTGGGACGGGGAGTAGTTCTCTATTTTGTGGTTGAGTTCGAGATGAGTCGGCCCCGCTGGTATTGGTTTGATGACAAACTGCTGACCCGCAGCCAGACCTATCGTCTTTCCTACCACGCCCTGACTCGCCAGTACCGCTTGTCCACCGGCGCCCTGCATCAGTCCTTCGACAGCCTGAGCGATGCCTTGCGCATCCTGTCGCGGCTCCGTAACTGGCTGGTCATCGACAAGGCGGAAAAAGCGGACAAGCCCTTGCCCAAGGCTGGAGAAAATTACCAGGCGGCGTTGCGCGTCCGCCTGGATGTCAGTCAGCTGCCAAAGCCATTCCAGATCGCTGCGCTGGGCAACAAGGACTGGAATTTGAGTTCGGACTGGAAAGTCTGGCAACTGACCCTGCCGGCGGAAACCAAGTGAAACGTTTTGTTGCGATTGGCGGGGCCTTGGCCGGAGCCTTTGGGGCCATCGTCTGGTTCATGCTGCTCATTTCCACCTCGGGCAACGCGACGGTTCTCTCGGAGCATTATCCGACGCTGCTGGTTCTCAATATTGTCGTTGCGCTGACCCTGCTCGGGCTGGTGGGTTGGCAAGTGACGGTCTTGTCACGGGAGTACCGGGCACAGGTTTTCGGCTCCCGGCTCAAACTGCGGCTGACGCTGATGTTCGGCATGGTGGCGGTATTGCCTGGCGCTCTCGTATACGGGGTGTCGGTGCAATTCGTGACACGCTCGATTGAAAGCTGGTTCGATGTGCGAGTGGAAAAAGCGCTTGAAGCGGGCCTCAATCTTGGCCAGACCGCCCTCGACTCCCTGCTCGGGGATCTGGCGGAAAAAGGGCGCAGCATGGCGCTTGAGCTGTCCGATCTGCCGGAATCAGGCCGGCGATCCGCTCTTCTGCGCCTGCGTGAGCAAAATGGTGTCCAGTCTGCTGCCTTGTTTTCCACCGGCGGACAGCTGCTCTCCAGTGCCAACGCCGAGCTTGGCAGTCTTCTTCCTTTCCTGCCCGGTTCGGCACAGCTCAAACAGGCGCGAAACGGTCGACCGGTGAAGGCGGTCGATGATGTGAATGGCAAGATGCAATTGCGTGTTCTGGCTGCCGTGACGGCGCGGGGGCCTTTTGAGGAGCCGCGCATCCTGCAACTGGTGCAGCCGGTACCTCTTGCCTTGGCCGAGGATGCGGAGCAAGTGCAGGCGGTCTATCGGGATTACCAGGAGTTGCATCTGGCCCGTCAGGGGCTGACCCGCATCTATGCGCTGACCCTGACTCTGACCGTATTGCTCGCTTTGTCAGCGGCTTTTGCCCTGGCTTTTGTCCTCGCCCGTCGCCTGTCAGCGCCCCTGTCCATTCTGGCCGAGGGGACCCAGGCCGTGGCCCAGGGAGATTTCTCGCCGCGTCAGGCAGTCTATAGCCGGGATGAACTGGGCATCCTGACCCAGTCCTTCAACCGGATGACCCGTCAGCTGGATGATGCCCGACGGGAAACCGAGCGCCATCGCACCGAACTGGAGGCCGCCCGAGGCTATCTGGAGTCGATTCTGGCCAATCTATCCACCGGAGTTCTGGTATTTGACCGGCGATTTGTCCTGCGCACGGTCAATGAGGGCGCCCTGACTATTCTCGCCGATGATTTTGAAGGACTGGTCAGCGTAGCGGTAGATGAATGGCCGCGCCAGCACGCCATGGGTGAATTTATCCGGCAGCAGTTTGCAGCGACGGAAGAGAGCGAATGGCAGGGGCAACTCGAACTGGATCGACCGAATGGCATGCCGCAGGTTCTGCTGCTGCGGGGTTCCCGCTTGCCGGAACACAGCGGTGGAGGCGATGTGGTGGTCTTTGACGACATCACCCGCATGATTGCCTCGCAGCGGAGCGCTGCCTGGGGTGAGGTGGCACGCCGCCTGGCCCACGAAATCAAGAATCCCCTGACACCGATCCAGCTCTCCGCTGAACGCCTGCAATTCAAGCTTGCCGAAAAATTGTTGAATGGTGACGCCGAAATGCTCAAGCGGGGCACCCAGACCATCATCAATCAGGTCCAGTCGATGAAGCGCATGGTCGATGACTTCCGCGACTATTCGCGTCTGCCGGCGCCGGAACTGGCGCCTCTGGACCTGAACGGCCTGATTGGCGAGGTGCTTGGACTCTACGAAACCTCAGGCGCACGGATTGAGCTGCTGCTGGCGGAAGGGATGGCCCCGGTCCTCGGTGATGCCACCCAGATGCGACAAATTATCCACAACCTGTTGCGTAACGCCGAAGATGCCCTGGAGGGACGCGAACCAGCGCTGATCCGCCTGCAAACCGAGCAGGACGGCCGCTTTGCCCGATTGGCCATTACCGACAACGGGCCGGGTTTTCCGGTGGAACTGTTACCGCGTATATTTGAACCCTATGTGACGACCAAGGCGAGGGGGACTGGTTTGGGATTACCCATTGTCAAGAAAATCGTCGACGAACACCTTGGTCGAATTGATATCAACAACCTGCCGGAAGGTGGGGCGAGCATCGAATTACACCTGCCGCTGGTCAAGGATGATATGAAGCAAGAGAGCAGGCAAAACAAGGAAGAGGGAGCCAACCATGGCGATCATACTGGTCGTTGACGACGAAGTCGGCATTCGTGAGCTGCTGTCGGAAATTCTGATCGACGAGGGATACGACGTCCGCGTTGCCGAGAATGCTGCCGCCGCCCGTCGCATAAGGGATGAATTGAGGCCGGATCTGGTTCTGCTGGACATCTGGATGCCCGATACGGACGGTATTTCCCTGCTCAAGGAATGGCACGCCGGTGGGCAGCTGACCATGCCGGTCGTAATGATGTCCGGTCATGGCACGATTGATACGGCAGTCGAGGCAACGCGGTTCGGCGCCTTCGATTTCCTTGAAAAGCCGATTGCCCTGCAAAAACTGTTGGTAGCCGTTCAGAAAGCTCTCAAGCACGACATTCCGCAGCAGCGTCCGCCCCTGACTCTGGAGGCATTTACCCGCTCAGCCTTCGTCAAGGAGTTCAAGCGCCGACTTGAGCAGGCCGCAGCCAAGACCAGCATCCTGTTGTTGAAGGGGGTTTCCGGCGGAATGGCGGAAATCTGCGGGCGCACCCTGCAGCCACCGCGTGCTCCCTGGCTTGATCTATCCTCGGTCAGCAGTGCCCTGACTCAGGAAATGCTCGAAAAAGCCAGCGGCGGGGTGTTGTTCGTACCCGATCTGGCCGCCCTCGGCAAGCTTCAGCAAATGAACCTGGTGTTTGCTCTGGATCGGCTGGACAAACTCAACCTGCAACTGGTCGTGGCCAGCACCAAATCCTTGGGCAGCCTTGGCGAGGCGGCCTGGGACAGCAAATTGCTCAGCCGGGTGGGGGAAGTGTGGATATCTCCTCCGCCTTTGGCCGGGCACGCCGATGAAGTTCCGGAAATTGCCGGGCTTTTGCTGACCCATTTCATTGAGCGGGGGGAAGTCCCCCTGCGTCGCCTTTCCAGCGGAGCGCTGAATGCCTTGCGCAACCTGCCGTGGAAGACCAAGCTTGAAGGCGGTTGGGGAGATCTTTACCTTCTCGTGAGGAACCTCGCCCTGACCGCCCTTGATGAGGAAATCGGGGCGGACGATGTGCTCCGGGTCTTGCCCGGCGAGGAGGACGGAAGTGCCGAGTCCGGTACCCTTTCTTCCTTGTTTGATCAGCCGCTGCGGGAAGCACGGGATGCTTTTGAGAAGCTGTACTTCGAGTACCATCTGCGTCAGGAAGGCAACAACATGACCCGCTTGGCGGAAAAATCCGGACTTGAGCGGACCCACTTGTACCGCAAGCTGAAACAGTTGGGAGTAAGCGTCAGCCGACGTGGCGAAGAATAAGTTATCAGCAAGGGGAACACGATGCGAGTCATTATTATTGGCGCAGGGCAGGTGGGAACCAGTGTCGCCGAAGGGCTGGTTTCGGAAAATAACGACATCACCGTGGTTGATAGTGATCGGGAGCGCCTGACTTATCTCCAGGACCGCCTGGATTTGCGGACAGTATCGGGAAACGGTGCACTCCCTTCCGTGCTACGGGACGCCGGGGCCGATGATGCGGACCTGCTCATTGCAGTGACCCAGAGCGATCAGACCAATCTGGTGGCGTGCAAGTTGGCGCACAGTCTGTTTAATGTTCCGACACGCATTGCCCGCTTGCGTGGGCAGGATTTTCTCGATGATACGAGCTTGCTGGCGCCGGAGAATTTTGCCGTTGATCATGCCATTTGCCCGGAGCAGGTCATTTCGGAGTACATCCGGCGCTTGATCGAATTTCCCGAAGCTTTGCAGGTGCTGGAATTCGCCAAGGGGCGGGTTTGTCTGGTTGCCGTACGGGCCTACGAAGGGGGGTTGCTGGTTGGTCGGCCGATCAGGGATATGCGGGAGCATCTGCCGCCAGACATGGATGCCCGGATTGCCGCCATTTTCCGTGGGGATCAGGCAATTCCGCCGGACGGGGAAACACTGATTTGCGCCGGCGACGAGGTTTTTGTGCTGGCCGCTGCCGAGGATATCCGTCAGGTCATGCGGGAGTTGCGGCGGATGACGAAAACCGTACGTCGCATCATGATTGGCGGCGCCGGCAATATCGGTTTGCGGGTGGCAAGGGGCCTAGAAGAGAACTACGAAATCAAGTTGATCGAGCATCGTCTTGAAAGGGCGGAATTTGCGGCCAACAGTTTGCAGAGAACGCTGGTTCTTTCTGGAGATACCACCGATGAGGACTTGCTTGAGCAGGAAAACATCGTTGATATGGACTTGTTTCTCGCCCTCACCAATGATGACGAAAACAACATCATGTCGGCGTCACTGGCCAAGCGCATGGGGTGCAAGCGGGTGGTGGCGATTGTCAATCGGCGCGCCTATGCGGAAATGATTCAGGGGGGGCCGATCGATATTGCCATTTCTCCGGCCCAGGTTTCCATTGGCAGCCTCCTGGCACACGTTCGACGGGGGGACGGCGTTGCGGTGCATTCCCTGCGACGGGGGGCCGCCGAGGCTCTGGAAATTGTTGCCCATGGCGACGCCCGGAGTTCGCAGGTGGTTGGTCGGCGCATTGCCGATATTGATTGGCCGGCAGGCGTCACCGTTGCTGCACTGGTGCGGAATTTTGATCAGATCGATGTGGTTCGGGTGCGGGACGATGGAACGGTGGACCGTCGGGCCGGGCATGTCGTCATCGCCCATGGCGATACGGTGATCGAGAGCGGTGACCACGTCATTGTTTTTTGTCTGAGCAAATCGCTGGTCAGGAAGGTGGAAAGCCTGTTCCAGATTGGCGCTTCGTTTTTCTAGAGGCCTGCCATGCACACCCTGCTCCCTGTTCTCCATGTCATGGGGATGATGCTGATCTTTTTCGGCGGCACTTACCTGATGCCGATTGCCAGCTCCCTGATCTATGACGACGGCACGACCAGCGAATTCTTTGATGCCCTGGTTTTTTGCCTTGGTTGCGGTGCCATCCTGGTTGTTCTGACCCGGCATTACAAGCGCGAACTGCGTCCCCGGGATGGTTTCCTGCTGGTGACCCTGGCCTGGGTCTTGATGGCGGCGATTGCCACCGTTCCCCTGATCCTGATCATTCCCGGCCTGTCCTTTACCGATGCTTTCTTTGAGACCATGTCCGGCTTGACCACTACCGGTGCCACTGTTTTGAGCGGACTGGAGACCCTGCCTCCTTCCCTCAACCTTTGGCGGCATGAGTTGAACTGGCTGGGCGGCATGGGCATCATTGTGCTGGCGGTGGCCATCCTCCCCTTGCTCGGCGTCGGCGGCATGCAGCTCTACAAGGCCGAAACTCCCGGTCCGATGAAGGATTCCAAGTTGACGCCGCGTATCGCGGGTACCGCCAAGGCGCTGTGGCTGGTCTATTTCGGGATTACAGCAGCCTGTATCGCAGCCCTCAAGCTGGCCGGCATGAATTGGCTGGATGCCATTTGCCATGCCTTTGCCGCCCTTTCCCTGGGAGGCTTTTCGACCTATGACGCCAGTGTCGGACATTTTGACTCGCCCCTGATCGAAGGCATTCTCATTTTTTTCATGATGGTCGCCGGGATCAACTTTGCAACTCATTTCATTGCCTGGAAAGGCCGCTCCCTGCGTTGTTACTGGGCGGATACGGAGGCCAAGGCTTTTGTCGCGCTGATTGCCTCCAGTATTGTGGTCTGTTCCTTCTATCTCTGGGGCACGGATACCTACGAAGACCTCGGCACGGCATTCCGCCATGTGTCCTTCAATCTGGTCTCCATCGCCACGGATTGCGGCTTTGCCAGCGTTGACTACGACAAGTGGCCCATCTTCGTGCCGCTTTGGATGCTCTTCCTGTCCTGTGCGTCGGTGTCTTCCGGTTCTACTGGAGGAGGCATCAAGATGATCCGCACTCTGATACTGTCCAAACAAGCCTTTCGGGAGCTGGAAAAGCTGATTCACCCCAATGTCGTCAACCCCATTCGTATCGGTAGCAGCATCATTCCGCAGAATATCGCCGGGGCGGTGCTCGGGTTTATCTTTCTCTATGCCTTGACGGTGGGGGAGCTGACTTTTTTTCTGGTCGCCAGCGGGCTGGATTTCATTTCCGCCTTCACCGCCATTATCGCCTGCATCAACAACGCGGGGCCGGGTTTGAACGTTGTTGGGCCGGCCCAGAATTTCGGTCCCCTCAGTGATTTTCAGACCTGGATATGCTCTCTTGCCATGTTGGTCGGTCGCCTCGAAATATTTTCGCTGGTTGTCCTGTTTACGCCCTATTTCTGGCGCAAGTAAGCCTTGCCGACCGTGACCGGCGGGTCGGAAAGGCGGATAATTCGGCCTTTATGATTTTCTGGCGGAGTCCCCCGTGAGCCGACCCAAGAACGACACTTTCCTGCGCGCCCTACTCAAGGAGCCAACCGACTACACCCCCCTCTGGCTGATGCGCCAGGCTGGACGCTACCTGCCGGAATACTGCGAAACCCGCAAACGGGCAGGCAATTTCCTTAACCTGTGCAAGACACCTTCCCTGGCCTGCGAAGTCACCCTGCAACCGCTGGCCCGCTACGATCTGGATGCGGCCATTCTCTTTTCGGACATCCTGACGGTACCGGACGCCATGGGCCTCGGCCTGTATTTCGAGGAGGGAGAAGGGCCAAAATTCGAACGCCCCCTGCGCGAAGAGTGGGCAATCAATGACCTCACGGCACCCGATCCCAATGATCATCTGCGCTATGTGATGGATGCGGTGAGTGAAATTCGCCGTGCCCTGGATAATTCGGTACCCCTCATCGGCTTCTCAGGCAGTCCGTATACCCTGGCGTGTTACATGGTTGAGGGGGCCGGCTCCAGTGATTTCCGGCACATCAAGGGTATGCTCTACAACCGTCCGGATCTGCTGCATCGCATTTTGTCGGTGACTGCCGATGCCGTTATCAACTATCTGAATGCCCAGATTGACTGCGGCGCCCAGGCAGTGATGATTTTTGATACCTGGGGCGGTTCCCTGTCGGCTGCTGCGTATCCCGAATTTTCCCTGCACTACATGCAGCGCATTGTTGCCGGGCTGAAGAAAGAGAAGGATGGCCAGCGCATTCCCAGCATCGTTTTCACCAAAAACGGTGGCTTGTGGCTGGAGAAGATAGCGGCCATCGGTTGTGATGCGGTGGGATTGGACTGGACCATCGATATCGGAGAAGCGCGCCGTCGGGTTGGCGATAAAGTGGCTTTGCAGGGCAACCTTGACCCCAATATCCTGTTTGCCGGGCCGGAAATCGTTGCGGCCGAGGCAAAAAAAGTACTCGACAGCTTTGGTTCCGGTAACACCGGCCATGTTTTCAATTTAGGCCACGGCATTTCCCAATTTACACCTCCGGATAGCGTTACGGCTCTGGTGGAAGCAGTCCACGACCATAGTCGGCTATTACGTAAGGCATAGATTATTCCCGAGGGTTTTACTTTACTTATGCACAGAATTTTCGTTGTCAAGAGAAAAAACAGCAGACTTTGTCTTGACAGCGGGAATTTGTTCCAAGTATTTGAAATATAAAGAATTTTGCCTTGCTTGTTTTTTCAGCAAAGGTAAAAAACTCCTTTCGGCCCCGTAAGTTAGCTTGTTGACTCGACTTTAATTCACAAAGTTATCCACAGTTTTTGGGGGCAACTGAAAAAGCCCTTTCCCCAGAATGGCTTGGCGACATTTTGTCTCCTCGCTGACGAACAAATGCCTTTTTTGCGTGTTGCCCTGGACCTTCCTTTGCACCGTTTGTTCGATTATTTGTCGGACGAGGCGGTGGTGGCCGATGTCGGATTGCGGGTCCGGGTTCCCTTTGGCCGGGGAGAACGGATAGGGGTGATCGTTGCCGTCACCGGGGAAAGCGATTGGCCGGTCCAGCAACTCAAACCGGCGATTGCCATTCTGCGGGATATCCCACCGCTGCCGGCGGATTTTTTCAGGCTTTGCAAATTTGCCAGCACCTATTATCAAGCCCCTCTCGGCGAGGTCATTCAGCAAGCTCTGCCGGTGGGTTTGAAGCGCCCGCTACCTGCCGCGCGGCGCAATGTGGCTGGAAAGAAATCACCGCCGCCGGTTGTTGCACCGCTTTTGACCGACGAACAGAAAGAGGTGATCGATGCCGTTCACGAGACCGATGGTTTTGTCCCCTTTTTGTTGCACGGAGTGACCGGTAGCGGCAAGACCGAAGTCTACTTGCACCTGATCGAGCGGGTTCTGGCGCAAGGACGCCAGGCGCTCATCCTGGTCCCGGAAATCAACCTGACGCCGCAGCTCGAAGGGCATGTGCGCAGTCGTTTTGGCGACGTTGTCGTGGTTGCCTTGCATAGCGAACTGGCCGAAGCGGCGCGGGAACGCAACTGGCGGGCGGCATTTTCCGGAGAGGCGGGGATTGTTCTCGGTACTCGCCTGGCGGTATTTACTCCCATGCCCCGTCTCGGCTTGATCGTGGTTGACGAAGAGCACGATCCGTCCTTCAAGCAGCAGGATGGAATGCGCTATTCGGCCCGGGATGTGGCGGTCTTCCGGGCCCGCGATCTGGCTATCCCGGTGCTTCTCGGTTCGGCCACCCCGTCTCTTGAATCCTGGGCCAATGCGGAGGCCGGGCGTTATCGCAAGTTGCACCTCTTGCAGCGGGCGAATCCCCTGGCCAGTTTGCCCAGTATCCGCTTGTTGGATACCCGCCGACAGGTGCTCAAGGAAGGGATATCCGACCCGGTTCTGGAAGCCATTGGCCAGCGTCTGGAACGCCGTGAACAAAGCCTTGTCTTCCTCAACCGGCGAGGGTATGCACCGGTACTGGCCTGCTCTGCCTGTGGCTGGATTTCCCGTTGCCGGCGCTGCGCCGCCAACTTGGTCCTGCATTTGGCCGACCGGCAAATGCGCTGTCACCACTGCGGTTTCGAGACGCGGGTGCCCAAGGCCTGTCCGACTTGCGGCAATCAGGATATTCACCCTTTCGGGCGGGGTACCCAGCGGCTCGAACTCTGGTTACAGGAGCGCTTTCCCGAGGCGCGCATCATCCGGGTCGATCGCGACTCGGTGAAAAGTCGCCGACAGTGGGAAGCGGTTCTCGAACAAATTCATTCCGGCCAGGCGGATATTTTGGTGGGAACCCAGATGCTGGCCAAGGGGCATGATTTTCCGAAGCTGACCCTGGTTTCCGTAATCGGCGCCGATGCCGCCCTTTTTGCTGCCGACTGGCGCGCCCCGGAGCGTCTTTTTGCCCAGCTGATGCAGGTTGCCGGGCGGGCGGGGCGAGCCGAGCTGAAGGGTGAAGTGCACATCCAGACTGAATACCCGGACCACCCCCTCTATGGCGCCCTGCTGGCCCACGACTATCCGGCCTACGCCGGAGTATTGCTCGGCGAGCGGGAGCAGGCCGGTTTCCCTCCCTATGCTTTTCAGGCCATGCTGCGCGCAGAAGCACCGGAAATGAGCGATTCCATGGCTTTTCTGGGGGCTGCGCGTGCCTTGGCGGTAGTTGATCAACATCCGGATGTCCTGCTTTACGACCCGGTGCCGATGAAATTGTCCCGGCTGGCCAATCTGGAACGGGGCCAACTTCTTGTTGAATCATCCTCCCGGCGCGCCCTGCAAACCTTTCTGCCGCTGTGGCGTCAGGCCATCGAGGGTATCAAGGCTTCCTCCCGCTTGCGTTGGCACCTGGAAGTGGACCCCTTCGAGTTCTGATCGCGTTTTCCGCCTGACAATTGGTGCGACGATACAAAGGCAGGGCTTGGTGCCGCAGGCCAGGCACGTCCCTTGCAGTGATGGACTCCCAAACAAGAAGAGGAGTAGATCATGCGCATCGAGGATTCTGATATTCGCCTGAGCAGCTGGCGTGAAGCCAGCGTCAGTCATGAGTCGACCCATCACGGGGAAGTGAGCTTCCACAAGGTTTTGCAGGGTTTGGGGCGGCCATTGGCAGATGAGAAGGAGGCGAGCCGGGAAAAAGTTGCACGGTTGTTGCAGCAATTGGTGCAGGCCATCCTGGAAACCATGCAAGGCAAGAAATGCCGCTCGGTGCTTGCCGATGGCGACGGTCTTGCCGACCAACCCGTTGCCGTCGCCGGTCCGGGCAGGGAGATGGACTGGAGTTGGCAAACCAAGGAAACAATCAACGAGCATGAGCGAACCCGGGTCGAGGGGAGCGGCGTGGTGAGAACGGCCGATGGGCGCCAGATTGACCTCGGTTTCAACATCGACCTGTGTCGCGACTATCGCTGCGAGCGCAACTATTCGGAGAGTGGCAAAGTCATTTTGCGCGATCCACTGGTGGTGAATTTCGCTGGCAGTAGCGCCGAGTTGGCAACCAAGCGCATCGATTTCGATCTTGATAGCGATGGAATCAGGGAAACGATCCCCGGCCTGAAAGCGGGGAGCGGCTACCTTGTTTTAGACCGTAACGGCAATGGTTTCGCCGACGACGGTTCCGAACTGTTCGGAACCGCCAGTGGCGATGGTTTCGCCGATCTGGCCAAACTGGATAGTGACCGCAACGGCTGGATCGACGAAGCCGATCCGGCTTTCCAGGATCTGCGTTTATGGGCGGGAGGGGCGGAGAATCAGGGGAGCGACTTGTCCACCCTCAAGTCACGAGGAGTGGGAGCCATTTATCTGGGATCGGTGGATAGTCAGTTTTCCCTGAAGGACGATGCCAACAATTTGCTTGGCGTCATCCGGGCTGCCGGAATGTATCTGGGAGAGGATGGCCGGGTGGGTTCGGTCCAGCAAATCGACCTCGCTTCACAGGCGGCGCCCCGCCCGGAAGAGCCAGAACAAAGCCAGACACTGGCCGGTTGAAAGGGTGATGAAAGCGGCCCGATAAGATTCCCTGGCGCTCCAGCCGGAGCTTGCCAGCGTGTCCACCAGGCCGCCTATTCCCCACTGCAACAAAAAAGCACCGGCAAACAAGGTGAGATTGAAAGCGGTATTGGCGCGCCCCACCCAGGAGACGGGAAAAGCCTTGGCGACCAGTGAGTAGGCAATGGTGGACAGGGAGAAACTGGCGCCCAGCAATGGCCAGATCAGGCCACCGGCCACTTCGGGAAAGGCCGTAATGCCGATCAGACAGGCTACGCCGACGGTCATTGCCCAGCCATAAACATTTTCCAGGCGAACCCCTCGGCGTACCAGGGGGGTGGCAAAAAACCCCATGAACAGAAAGCCGCCCAGCATGGCCAGGCTGATCCAGGTCAGACGATCCGCTACCTGAGCGCTGCTCAGATTTTCCATCACATTCATCCAGCGCGATGCCCACAGACCCTGTACCGCCATGAATCCACCGGTGACCCAAAATCCCATGGGGGCATAGGCACGGAAATGCCGGCTGAGAAGTATCGTGCGCAGGCCGGCGAGCTGCTCGCGGATACCGCCACCGCTTGATTCAATCGGCTTGTCCGGGCTGAGCAGCCAGATGAGCAGGGCAACGGCAGCAGTAACAACGGCCAGAAGGAGACACACCTCTCGCCATCCGACCAGGCTGATGGCCAGTTCAAGGGGTTTGGCCGCAGCCAGGGCGCCCAGACCGCCGGAGGTCATGATCCAGCCGGTCATCGCCGCTTGCCGCTCAAGAGCGAACCACTGGGCAAACGCCTTGAGTGCGGCCATCAGGCAAGCGGCAGCACCGAGGCCGATCAGTGCCCGGCCAAGGGCCAGGCCGCTCAGCGTATCCGCCAGGGCGAAAACTCCGGCGCCTGCGGCGGCAATCAGAAGTAGCGTCGCCTCCACGCGGCGAGGTCCAAAACGGTCAAGGAGGAGGCCAAGCGGTAACTGGGCGACTCCGAAGGCAAGAAAGTAGGTGCTGGTGAGCAGGCCGAGAGCGCTATCGGAGAGGCCCAGTTCTTTCCCGAGAACCGGGCCGATGACCGCATTGGCGGTACGGTAGAGGTAGGAAAGGAAATAGCCTGCGGCAAAGGGCAGGAACAAGCGGAGCCACAGTCTGATACCGGTATCGGGTTTCACGTGAAACGATCAGCGTGGCACGGGGCTGGCCGCGTGCCGCCGTAACCACTCGATACGTTCGAGGATCTTCTTTTGCCAACCGGGGGCAATCGCCGGGGCGGCGGCAATGGCCTCAAGTTCGGCCAGGGGCGGGCGGTGGGCGCGCAAGGTGGCGATTGCTGTAGCGAGGGCCGGGGCAGAGGCTTCGGTCTGCTGAAGAAGCAGCGAGTCTCCGGGGCTGACCATGCCGGGTTCGAGAACGCGCAAATACCAGCCGCTCAGACCCGTTTCGGCAATATGGGCAGCAATTCCGTCGCAGCCAAAACGGGCGTCAATCTTCCAGCAGGGCGTTCTTGGCTGGCTGACTTGAAGCTGAGCCCGGCCAAGAGAAAAGACATCACCCAAGCGTACGATATTTTCGTCCAGATCAAGGGTGGAGAGATTTTCTCCCATGCTGCCGGGCAAGAATAAGCTTGCCGCTTGAGGAAAATGCCGGGAAAGCAAAGCGTAATGGTTGGCCGGGTAAAGATGAACCGCTTTTTCCGGGCCGCCGTGAACGCGTTGGTCAGCTTGCTGGTCACCGCTAAAACCGGTGGCAGTGAGGAGCAGGGGTTCCTCTACGGGAGATTTGTAGATGGCCGTCGGACGTCCGTTATCGGGAAATTGGCCGACAATGCCGATAAACAGGGAAACCGGGATCGCGGGGAGCAAAGGGGGCATGTTTCAGGAATTCCAGAGCCAGGCCGCACCCCGAACACCGGAGGAGTCTCCAAAGGCGGGCGGGAGCAGGCGGATAGTGACGCAATCGGAGAAAACATGTTTTTCCCACAAAAGGGGAATGTTGCAGTAGAGCCGGTTGAGATTGGAGAGGCCACCGCCGAGAACAATCACGTCCGGGTCAAGAATATTGATGACACCAGCCAGACTTCTTGCCAGGCGGCACTCATAGCGTTGCAGGGCTTCTTCGCAGGACGCATCACCGGTCAATGCCCCGGCGTTGATCTCCCCGGGGGGTAGTTGTTGCCCGGTCATCCGGGCAAATTCAGCGGTCAGGGCCGGGCCGCTGAGATAGGTTTCGATGCAGCCGTTGCGGCCACAGTAGCAGGGCCGGAGCGGCAGGTCGTCGCGGTCGGGCAAGGGAAGAGGGGTGTGCCCCCATTCGCCGGCGATGGCGTTACAGCCGATCAATGGTTGCTGGTTGATGATAATGCCACCGCCCACGCCGGTTCCCAGGATCACCCCGAACACCACTGCCTCTCCTTGCCCGGCGCCATCCACGGCCTCTGAAAGCGCGAAGCAGTTGGCGTCATTCATCAGGCGCACCTCCCGGTGCAGCAAGGCTTGCAGGTCGCGCCGCAGGGGTTTGCCGATCAGGCAGGTGGAATTGGCATTCTTGATCAGGCCGCTGGCCCGCGATTCTGCGCCGGGAATGCCGATGCCCAGGCTGCCTCGCTGGCCGAGTTCCGTTTCCGCTTCTTCCACCAAGGCAGCCACCGCCATGACTACCGCCATGTAATCGGCCTGAGGTGTGGGGATGCGCCGTCGCAGGAGCTCTCCGCCGGCGTCGCTTAAAGCAATGACTTCAATCTTGCTGCCGCCAAGGTCGATGCCCAATCTCATTGGTGACCGTCAGGTACGTTGGTAGATCGTCTGGATAGCCTCGTTATAGGCGGTATGGCACTGTGGGTGATTGGTCGAGGTGACTTTGAGGTCATGCAGGATGCCGTCGTTGAGGGAAAATACCCAGCCGTGTACCTCCAGAGCCTGTCCGCGTTCCCAGGCGTCCCGGACGACCGTGGTATGGCAGACGTTGAGAACCTGTTCGACGATATTGACCTCGCACAGGCGCTGGAATTTGTCGGCCGGGTCGGCGAGGCTGTCAAAAAACACCTTGTGCCGTTCCTGGGTGTTCTGGATGTGGCGCAGCCAGTTGTCAGCCAGGCCGATGCGCTGGCGTTCCAGCGCCGCCCGAACACCGCCGCAGCCATGGTGTCCGACGACAAGAATATGCTTCACCTTGAGGACATCGACAGCAAATTGCAGAACGGAGAGGCAGTTGAGATCGCTATGCACGACCTGATTGGCGATATTGCGGTGGACAAATACTTCGCCGGGAAGCAAGCCGCTGATCTGATTGGCGGGAACGCGGGAGTCGGAACAACCGATCCACAGATATTCAGGGTTTTGGAGTTCTGCCAGGCGCTGGAAGAAGGCTGGATCTTCTTTCCGGAGTTTTTCCGACCAGATCCGGTTCTGCTCAAAAAGATGGTCAAGCGAAGACATACAACTTTCGGGAAAAAATAAGGTAATTAAGGGTCAGACGCGTACGGCAACGCCCTTGACGTTGCCGTGGGTACTGGTAAAAGTACGCAGTACGCTGCCGCCGGCTTCAAGGAGAAGGATGAACAGGTCACGTTCGGAATAGAGGCAAAGCGGGTTGGTAATGCCATATTTTTTTGCCAGAGCCGGGTTCAGCTGGGCAAAGCGTTCGGCGACGAACTTGTCGGAATCCGGGTAGCCGTCCCCAAGTTCGGAATGTTTTCCAAGCAGGGAAAGATAGAGCTTGCCGCCAATTTTAAGCTTGCTCAGCAGGTGGCGGATGAGCTTTGCCGCCTCGTAATAAGGCAGGTTGCTCAAGCCGCGTCGGCAAAAAATAATATCGAAGGGCTGGTCAGGAAGGGTGTCCGGAAAATTCTCGAAAGCCGCCTCGGTAAATCGGATTTCGTCACGAAAGCCCCCCGCTAGGGCACGTCCGACAATATCCTGTTCGCAATCAGCCTGGTCGGCAGCAACCACGGTGGCCCCGAGGCGGGCCATATCACAGGCCAGACTGCCGCGCCCTGCTGGTATGATGAAACAAGCGGGCGATGCGCCAAAGCGCGCCCGGCGGACGACCTCTTCCAGCGACAGCCGTTCCAGCTCGTCAGTGCCTGATTCCAGCGGACCTAACTTAGAATTTGTGCTCATAGCCCCCTCCGCCGCCATTGTGCACGAACGGGGCAGCCCCTGACAACCGATGAGACGGACTACGGCAGAAGAATGAAAGGAATATTTTCATGTTGGTGAAATTTATTTCCAGCGAAAGCGGCGAGCTTCTCATGTTCGCGGAGGTGGCTTGCCAGATACTGTCGGTGCTCGACAAGGAGTGTTCGGCGCGAGGCGTGTTTACCCTGGAAGAAATGCTGCCGGCGGCGGAGCGACTGAGAAAAGCGGTGGCTAAGGGGGCCGGCAAGGATATCTCGGCAGAGGACGCGGATGGCGAGCAAAAACCCGGCATCAGCCAGCGAGCCTGGCCGTTCATCGATATGCTTGAGCGCTCTGCCAAAGGCGGGAGTCGGGCCAATATCCTGTGGGAGGCGGCTCAGGATTTTGGCGCCAGGAGTGGCGGCTAAAGCATCCGGTCGGCCATCTTCCCGGCTTCAAGCGCGCTCTTTCAGAACAACTCGATGTCGTCGCCTTTTTCCTTCATGCTGGCCATGTATTGATCAACGGCCTGCTGGACCGGCACGCCGCCCATAACGGCATCGAACATCATCACTTCGTCGTGGGTTGAATACTTGGATTTGATTTTTTCCTGGAGTCCGACCCATTCGTACGGATTGAACAATCGGCGCTGGTCAGCGACCAGATCACTCAGCCCTCCGAGGCTGTGACCAACGTGGGCAAGGCGCTGAACCAGCTTGTCGTAAAACTGGAAAGCAATGATCGCCTGGTGCACCATTCCGGAAACATGCCCCGAGACGCCGATCAGACTCTCCCGGGTGGCGCCCACTTCACCCTCTGTCGGCAGGGCTTGTGCCGTTTCCGAAATCATGCGGATGTAGCCGGCCATCGTGGTGAAGGAGTCCGTCAGCACCTCGACGGAAGAATTGCTGTCCTTCATGGCGGCTTCGATCTGGACGGCTGCCAGTTCCAGCATGAGGACGGTTTCGCGGACCTGGCTCCAGTTCAAGTCCGGAGTGTGGGATGTCGTGCCGCGTGGCGGGCTTGGGGTGATTGTCATTTGTGCTATCCCGGCTACATTTTGAGCCAATATACCCTAATTCACGCTGGGCATTCCACTACCACGTAATGCTTTCGGACCGTCTCCAACACCTGGAAGCTGCCCTTGAAACCGGAGGGAATGATGCCAGCGGCTCCCGGGCCGAATTCCCTTTGCACGCCTTCGCTATCGGTGATGACAAGGCGCCCTTCGATAACCTGGAAAAATTCGTTCTTGCCTTGGGCAAACTCGATTCGCCAACTGCCCGGTTCGCAAGCCCAGATCCCGCTGCTGAATTGTCCATCGGGACTGGTGTAAAGATTCCAGGTGGTGCGTTGCGGGTTGCCCGTTATCAGGCGGTCAGGGCGAGGGTGGTCGAAGGTGGGTGCGGTCAGGGGGTCCGAGAAACAAATCATTTTTTTCATGTCAGGGCTTTTTTCGGGCATCCGCCTTGTTGCGCCAGCGTATGACGTCGGCCGGCGACGGCTCGGAAAATTTTCTACCGCCGGCATTGGCCATGTACACCACGGCTCGGGCGACTTCCACGTCACTCAATGAGGGATTGCCGCCTTTGGCCGGCATTTTTCGTTGCCCGCGCAGGGCGGCCGGGATCAGATCGTCCAATCCCTCGCCAACCAGTTTTTTCCAGCGCCGTTTGTCTGCCAAGCGGGGAGCATTGTGCTTTCCGCTTCCGTGGCACTCGATACAGGTGGTCTGATAGACCTGCTCACCGGATTGATCCTGAGCATAAACAGGCAGGCAAAGAACTGCTAAAACGCTTGCGAAAAGACGCATGACAATAAATCCGGCTGGCCGAGGTGCCGCAATCATAAATTGCCGGGATAATTCCTGCATGAAATTTCCGAAAGTTCTTGGTGGCTGCCTGCTAGCCCTGCCTATGCTGGTGTGCGGGGCGCCTCCGCTGGTTGCGGTGGATGTTGGTCATACCACTGCCCTGCCCGGAGCGACCAGTGCTCGCGGCTTGAGTGAGTTCAGTTTCAATCAGATCTTTGCTATGCCCCTGGTGGACGCCTTGCAGGCCCACGGTGTGCAAACTTTGCTGGTCAATGGCGAGGGCGATATTGGCAGCCTGGAAGCCCGTCCGCGCATGGCCAGGGGGGCGAATTTCTTTCTTTCGGTTCACCACGACTCGATCCAGGAGGCCTATCTCGAGCACTGGGACTGGGACGGCAACGGCCAGACCTATACCGAAGCCAAGCGAGGATTCGGCATTTTTGTGTCTACCCGCAACCCGGACTACGCCCG
Source organism: uncultured Rhodocyclaceae bacterium (assembly GCA_964536245.1). Classification (GTDB taxonomy): domain Bacteria; phylum Pseudomonadota; class Gammaproteobacteria; order Burkholderiales; family Rhodocyclaceae; genus CAZHVZ01. Next base: position 1,366 of record CAZHVZ010000003.1, on the reverse strand, counting down.
CAGTCTGCTTTGCGCATCGGCCATGGGGGTGACCTTGCGTCGGGCCGGTTTTGTTCCTACGCCATTTCACGCCATCAAGCACAGACCGGCAGATCGCCAGAACGGGGTGTGGATTTACGACAATCTGGTGGTTCTCCACAAGGCAACCATGCCCGCCGTACTTTTTGAAGCCGGGGTGATCAAGCACCGTGAGGAGGAGTTGGAACTGCGCGATCCCGAACGGCAAGCGCGTATGGCCGACGCCTTGAGTACGGGTATCGCAGCCTGCCTCGCGGTCAGAGAAAAACCGGCTCCGGAGTAAGACGGATCGCAAAGCGGGAAAAAACCTCGGTTTGCACTGCCGCCATGACTTGCCGCACGCTGCTTCCGGTCGCTCCGCCCCGGTTAACCAGAACCAATGCCTGTTTCTCGTACATACCCGCCGGGCCGAGGGTTTTCCCTTTCCAGCCAGCCTGTTCAATCAGCCAGCCGGCGGCAATCTTGACGCTGCCATCGGCTTGCGGGTAGCGGGGCAGGGTTGGGTGTTCTGCCGATAGCCGCTGGGCGGTCGCGGCATCCACCACCGGATTGTGGAAGAAGCTTCCTGCGTTGGGGAGGATGGCCGGATCCGGCAGCTTGCGCCGGCGGATGGCGACGATGGCGGCGGCGATATCCCGGGCTTTGGGATGGGTGATGGCGTGGGCTTG
>CAZHVZ010000003.1:0-670 GCA_964536245.1 uncultured Rhodocyclaceae bacterium | reverse complement strand
GCCAAAGGTGCGCTGCTGATTGCGGTTGTGACCGAACCGGTCGCGCTTGGCCTGATCGAGACCCCCGGCAGGCGCGGCGCGGATATCGTTGTCGGCGAAGGGCAGGCGCTGGGCGTGGGCTTGCAGTTCGGCGGCGACATCGGCGTAGCGCTGGTTGGCGGCCCAGGCCTTGGGCAGGCGGAAAGTGACGGCGGTAATCGCCAGCCGCCCGCCGAGATGCCAGCCTTCCTGCTTGAACAGGCTGTCGCGGTAGCCGAATCGGCATTCCTCCCGGTTGAAGGTGATAGGTTGGCCGCTAGAGAAATCGAAGGCGCGCAGATGGTGAAAACGCTCGGCCACTTCCAGGCCGTAGGCACCGATGTTCTGGATCGGCGCGGCGCCCACCGTACCGGGGATCAGGGAAAGATTCTCCAGTCCCGGCCAGCCCTGGGCCAGGGTCCATTGCACGAAGTCGTGCCAGTTTTCGCCGGCGCCGGCCTCCACGTACCAGGCTTCGGTATCTTCCTTCACCAGGCGCTTGCCGGGGATGGCCATATGCAGGACGAGGCCGTCGAAATCACCGTTGAGAACGAGATTGCTGCCGCCGCCGAGGATGAAGCGGGGGGCGGTGTTGAGTTCGGGGGCGGTGAGTTGCCGGAGTCAGGCTGCCGACACGTCGAACGCGAGCACG
>CAZHVZ010000002.1:68590-77035 GCA_964536245.1 uncultured Rhodocyclaceae bacterium | reverse complement strand
CCTGCCCCTGCGGCAGCGGAAGGTTATACGCTGCCTGCTGCGGGGTCTGGCACGGCGGCCAGGCGGCACCGACTGCCGAAGCTCTGATGCGGTCCCGGTATTCGGCTTTTGTCCTCGAACTGGAGGATTACCTGCTGATCACCTGGCATCCGGATACCCGACCGGCCACGCTGAATCTGGCCGCAGAAGGCCGGACCCGGTGGCTCGGGCTGGAGGTCAGGGACCACCGGCAGATCGACGCCGATCATGCCAGCGTGGAGTTCGTTGCCCGATACCGTATTGCCGGCCGGGGCTACCGGCTCCATGAAAAAAGCCGTTTCGTCCGCCAGGGGGGCCGCTGGACCTACCTGGACGGCCTGCTGTTCACCTGATCCGGCTTGCGCTACACTCTGCCCATGACCCCAAACGACGCTCCCTGGCAGCAATACTCCATTCTGGTCGTGGACGACGAACCGGGAATGCTCAGTTTTTTGCAGCGCGCCCTGGGCAACCGCTGCGGCACGGTGGATACCGCCAGCAGCGTCGAACAGGCGGCTCCCATGCTGCTGCACCGCTTGTACGATCTGATTGTTCTCGATATTGCCCTGCCCGGCCGCTCCGGCATCGAATGGCTGCACGACCTGCGCACCGAGCCGTTTGCCGGCGACGTGGTGCTGATGACCGCCTACGCCGATCTCGATACCGCCATTGATGCCCTGCGTGCCGGCGCCTCCGACTTTCTGCTCAAGCCGTTTTCCCTGGCCCAGATGCTCAATGCCGTGCAGCGCTGCTTCGAACGTTCCCAGTTGAGGCGGGAAAATTTTGTCCTGCGCCGGGAAATCAAGAGCCAGGTTTCTGAAATTGAAGGGGTGATCGGCCGTTCGGAAGTGATGAAAGCCGTTGGCGAACGTTTGCGCCGCATTGCCCCCACTCCGGCCACCGTGCTGCTCACCGGAGAATCCGGCAGCGGCAAGGAAGTGGCGGCCCGCGCCCTGCACCGCATGAGTCCCCGTGCCGCCGGCCCCTTTGTCCCGGTCAACTGCGCAGCAATTGCCTCGGAATTGATCGAATCGGAGCTGTTCGGGCACGTCAAGGGGGCTTTCTCCGGTGCCCACAGTTCCCGGGAAGGCTTGTTCTACTACGCCCGGGGCGGCACGCTTTTTCTCGATGAAATTGCCGAAATGCCGGCGGCGGCTCAGGCCAAATTGCTGCGCGTGCTGGAAGAGCGGCGCATCCGCCCGGTCGGGTCGGAGCAGCAGATTCCGGTGGATGTGCGGGTGATCGCCGCCACCAATCGGGACCTGAAGACCGAAGTGGCGAGCCATCGTTTCCGCCAGGATCTCTATTACCGCTTGCAGGTCGTGGAAGTCCATTTGCCGGCCTTGCGCGAGCGGCCGGAGGATATACCCGCCCTGCTTGAGCATTTTCTGGGCACTTTGGCCGTCGATCTCGGGATGCCGCCTCTGGAAATTGATTCCCGCACCCTGGCCCGGCTGGCGGCCTATGACTGGCCGGGCAATGTGCGGGAATTGAAAAACCTGGTGGAACGTTCCCTGATTCTCGGCTGGTTCGATCTCGGGCCGGAACCGGAAGCTCCGCCACCGGTCGAGGGAGGGGCGGCAGCCAGCGAGAGTCTGGAAGTGGTGGAGAAGCGCCACATCCTTGCCGTGCTCCTGGCTTGCGAGGGCAATAAATCGGAAGCGGCCCGTTATCTCGGTGTTTCCCGCAAGACCCTGGAGCGCAAATGCCAGGCGTGGGGCGTGTAGAAACCTGGCAGGAGAGGCTGGCCCGGGGGCGCCAGTCGATCCGCATCCGCCTTCTGCTCCTCGCCCTGCTGCCCCTTGGCGTGGTGCTTCCGGTGCTGGTAGCGGTGCTTGCGGTTGGCGGCGGGGCGTATTTTGACCGTCTGTTGAGCACCAAGGTGCGCTCCGATCTGGCGGTGGCGCAAGGCTATTTCGAGCGGGTGCAGGAAGGCGTCGGGCGTTCGGTCGACAGTCTGGCCGCCTCGGAGCGCTTGGCCCGAGCCTTGAGAGGCCGGCCTGGATCAGCCGGCGGGCAGGCGGTAGGCCGCCTGCTGGAAGAGTCCCGGCAAGCCCTGCACCTGGATTTTCTCCGGCTGCTTGGCCCGGATGGGCGTGAGCCGCTGAGCGGAAAGCTTTTTACCGATTGGCTGGTGGTGCAGCGGGCCATGGCTCAGCAGGCGTCCACCGAAGTCGATCTGTTTTCCAGCCAGTGGCTGGCGACCTTGGACCCGAAACTGGCGGCTCAGGCCCGCACCGACATCGTGCCGACCCGAAATGCTGCTCCGGATGACCGCATGGCCGAAGATCAGGGGCTGGTGATCCACACTGCCGCTCCGATCCTCGATGGCGAGGGCCGCCTGCTCGGCATTCTGGCGGGCGGCGTGCTGCCCAACAAAAATCTTGAATTCATTGATCGTCTGAACGAAGTGGTCTATCCGGAAGGGGCTCTGCCCCTGGGCAGCCGGGGTACGGCCACCCTGTTTCTCGGCGATGTGCGCATTGCCACCAATGTCCGCCTTTTTGAAGGCGGGCGGGCCATTGGCACCCGGGTTTCGCGGGCGGTGCGGGCTGCCGTTCTGGAGGCCGGAACAACCTGGCTGGATAGCGCTTTCGTTGTCCAGGACTGGTACGTTTCCGGCTACCGTCCCCTCTTCGACAGTCAGGGCAAGGCGGTCGGCATGCTCTACGTGGGCTTCCTGGAAGGCCCTTTCGACCGCGTCAAATATATTGCCATCGGCATCATTGTTTTTCTCTTCCTGCTTGCCATGGGGGGGGCGGCGATTTTCTCGGTGCTTTGGGCGCGGCGGGTATTCCGGCCCATTGAGCGTATGCATGCCACCATGAATGCCATGGCCCAGGGGGAAAGCGGCGTACGGGTGGGGGCGGTCGCCAGCCGGGACGAAATAGGCGAACTGGCGGTGCAGTTCGACCGCCTGCTCGACCGCGTCGAAAGCCAGGCGGCCTCCCTCAAACGCTGGGGATCGGCGCTTGATGCGGAAGTGGCGCGGCGCACGGCGGAACTGGAGCAGGCGGTGGCCGACCTGAAAACCGCCCAGTCGCAACTGGTCGTTCAGGAAAAACTGGCGGCCATCGGCCAGTGGACGGCGGGGGGGGCCCATGAAATCAACAATCCGGTGGCGGTGATCCAGGGCAATCTGGATGTCTTGCGGGACGTGCTCGGCCCCGCTGCCGAGCCGGTCGAGGGCGAGATCCGCCTCATCCAGGAACAGGTGCATCGCATCCGCCTGATTGTCGCCAAACTGCTGCAATTCGCCCGCCCCCAGGAATACGTCGGTTATCTGGAACCGGTTGCTCCGGCGGCGTTGATCCAGGACAGCCTGGTTCTCGTCAGCCATCTGCTCAAGCGCGGCAATATCACCATTACCCAGCACCTCGATTCCATCCGCCATGTCGGCTGCAATCGCAACGAATTGCAACAGGTGCTCATCAACCTGTTGGTCAATGCCATTCAGGCCATGCCGGAAGGCGGCAGTCTGACTCTGGCGGTCGAGGACTGGGATGAAGCCGATATGCCCATCGGCCTCAAGCTGTCGGTCGCCGACAGCGGTCCCGGCATCTCCGAACGGGACCGGGAGAAGCTCTTCCAGCCGTTCTTCACGGCCAGGAAAGCGGATGGGACCGGCCTCGGGCTATGGGTCAGCCAGTCCCTGGTGGAGCGTTACGGGGGCAAAATCACTCTGGACAGTGCCATCGGGCAGGGCAGCCGGTTTACCGTCTGGCTGCGTTTTGAACCCCTGGTCCAATAAACGGTGCCCCCGAGCCCTCCCGCCAACTACCTGGCCGGTTATCCGCCGGAACTGGTGGAGCAGATATGCCAGCTGATCAAGGCGCAGCGGCTGGCCGGCATCCTCCTGAAAAAATATCCCGCAGCGCATCAGGTGCGCACCGACCGGGCGCTGTACGACTATGTTCTCGAAATCAAGAACGAAACCATGCGCCATGCCGGGCAGGTTAGCAAGGTGGCCTACGACAGCACCTTGCACATTCTGCACAATGCTCTCGGCACCCACACCAGTATTGCCCGGAGACAGGGAAGCAAGCTCAAATCCAAGCAGGAGATCCGCGTTGCCAGCCTGTTCAGGGAAACGCCCCCCGCTTTCCTGCGCATGATCGTTGTGCACGAACTCGCTCATCTCAAGGAAGCAGCCCACAACAAGGCCTTTTACGCCCTTTGCCGGCATATGGAGCCGGACTATCACCAGGTGGAGCTGGATCTGCGGGCATACCTCAGCTATCTGGCGGCGGGGGGCAGCGCCTTGTGGGGCGCCGGTGATGGCGGGCAATCGCCGTCAGGCTGAGGGGCGCCGGGTCAGCTAAAAAGGGCCCGTTCAGGGCTGCCGGCCAGTGTGTTTCAGGATGATGGCCAATAGCTCGCCGGGATCGATCGGCTTGGCAATGTGACCGACCATGCCGGAGGCGAAGCAAGCCTCCCGCTCGTCGCCATAGGCATGAGCCGTCTGGCCGACAACGGGCAGGTCGGGGGCAAATTCAAGTATCCGGCGGGTCGCCTCGTGACCATTCATGACCGGCATCTGGATATCCATCAGGACGATGTCGAAAGGCTCCGGTCCGCAGTTCCATACCGCCTCCACGGCAAGGTGGCCGTTGTCCACCAGGACGACGTTGGCGCCGTCTTCCCGGAGGTTTTCTTCGATTACCTCCTGATTGATTTCGTTGTCTTCGGCAACCAGGATCCGCAGACCGGCAAGGGGCTTGCCAGGAGAAGAAGGGGGCGCAGCATTTTCCGGAGTGGAATGGGCATCGATCTCCCGGCAGGGGAGCCGGACCTCAAAGCAGCTGCCCAGGCCGGGCGTGCTGTGTACCCGGAGTTCACCGCCCATCAGGCTGGTCAGGCGTTGGGTGATGGCCAGCCCGAGTCCGGTTCCGCCATATTTTCGGGTGGTCGAGCCATCGGCCTGCTCAAACGGCTGGAAAATGCGTTGAATTTCCTCTTCGCTCAGGCCGATTCCGCTGTCGCGCACCTGGAAAACCAGTTGCTCCCCTGCTCGTTCGACCCTTAAGGTGATCTCGCCTTCGTCGGTGAATTTGACCGCATTGGATAGCAGGTTGAGCAGAATCTGCTGCATGCGCAACGGATCGGTCAGGCAATAGGCAGGCAGCGATGGGGCGCGTGTGACAACAAAGGACAGGCCCTTGGCTGTTGCCGTTGCACGGATCATTTCTTCGATGCTGTCGAGGGTTTTGCCGAGACCTACGGTCGATTGTTCAATACTCAAGCGCCCGGCCTCGATTTTTGAAAAATCAAGAATGTCATTGACGATGCCAAGCAGCAATTGGCCCGAGCTCTGTATTTTTCCAAAAGCATCCAGGGTGCGTGCCGGCTCCGCGCAATGTCGGGTTCCAATCTGGGCCATGCCGAGTATGCCGTTGAGCGGTGTACGGATCTCGTGGCTCATGTTGGCCAGAAAGTCGGTTTTTACCCGGGCCAGATGTTCGGCTTCCTCCTTGGCCTGTTTCAGCTCGGCCGTACGCTCGGTGCCCAGATCTTCCAGGCTGTTGCGGACGGCGGCCATTTCCGTTTCCCTGGCCAGGTGCCGGCGAATGGCCAGACGTGCCACGGCAAAGCTGCCAATGACGAGCAAGGTGAGCAGTACCGTGGGAAAGGCCATTTGGGCCAGCCAGTTGCTTTGCAGCTTGGAAACGGGGCGGGTAATGAAGACCGTCAGTGGAAAATTCGGCAAACGGTGGAAAGAGAACAAGGTGCTTTCCTTGGCCACGCTGTTAAATCCTTCTATTTGCCCACGCGTTGCGCCGGTTTCCCGGATCAAATGCTCCACCAGGGCGCCGTCTCTCGGTTTGCCGTAGAGATCGTCAAAGTTGCTGGCTGTTGGGGCCGGGTAGCGAGTCACCAGATAATAGTCGTTGCGCAGCAGGCCGATGGATGCGCCTTCGGGCAAGGTGACATTTTCCCAGAGGCTTTGCTGGTGAGCGAGCGGCAGGGTGACCCCGATCAGGTAAGTCAGTTTCCTGTCCCGGTTGAAAATTCCCAGGCGCAGGGGAATAACCCAGCCTTGCCCGAAAACGCCTTTCAGCGAATGGCCGACATTCAGTTTCTGCTCGGCGGTGATCTCCTTGACGGCAAGCTGAAAGGAGGACGAGTTTGCCAGTGACGGAAGGGCTTGGTCGAGACCGATGTTTTCGGCAACCAATATGCTGCCATGGGCATCCATCAGGGCAACATCAAGCAGTTCCGGGTTTTCTCTTTTGAAGCGCTTGAGCCAGGATTGAATTGCTTGCCTATCCAGCGTTTCCGGTGCCAGTTCGGAGATGGCCATGTCCGCAGCGAGAGCCCGGGCAGAATTTTCCAGGTGAACAAAGTTGCCGTTGAGCGAATTGCCGGTGATTTCGGCAATGGTCGACAGATACAGCCATTCATGGGCTTTTTCCGAACGCCAGGACTGGGTGGCGTAGCCGATGCCAAGAAGCACCAGAAAAAAGATGCTGACAATATACCCGGTACGCAGGTAAGGGGTGCTACTGGAAGCATTCATGGTTGGCGGAAAGGCAATCGACCGGTTAAGGATATCCAAGGCAGGACATTCTCTCAAAAAAAGGGAAGGATGGCGGAAAAGGAGCGTGTCAGCCAAGCTGACGACGTCAAAAATGGACGAAATTATTGTGTTGCAGGTTATACATTGGATCACTCTGTGATGCATAATTATGAACCATCGGCTTGGTTTTTGTGCCAGGATGTCTCCTGCGATGTCTGACAAGTATGAGGTTTCCAATGCTTGGTGTTACTGAATCCGTCCTTGATCATCTGGGGGAAGGTGCCGTTTTGATCACCCCGGATCTGACGGTGATCCACTGCAATCGTTCGGCCCGGAAAATCTTACAGTTGCCGGCTGCAAGCGCTCAGGCCGGTTCTCCGCTGTCGCAGCTCCTGCACGAGGCCGCCCGGAATGGGGCGTTGGGCGCTGGCGATCCGACCGCCAGGGTTGGCGCTGCCCTTGCACATTTGGCGGACGGACAGTTGGCTGATGCAACCCCGCTGGCGCCGGGAATCAAGGCCTCACCCTTGCCGGGGGCGGGTTTTCTGCTTCTTGTTTCCGATCACCGGGCTCCCGATCTTGAGCAGCGTTGTGCCGATTATGGGGAAGCTTTCGAGCACCTGCCGCAGGGGGTCACCATGATGGACCGCAATCTGGATATGGTGGTTTGCAACCACCGCTTCAACGAAATGATGGGAATTCCCTCTTATCTTGGGCGGCCTGGCACCGCCTTTGAGGCCTTTATGCGCTATAACGCCGAGCGTGGCGAGTATGGCCCGGGAGATGTTGAGGAGCAGGTTAGCCAGCGTGTTGACCAGGCAAAGAAGCGCGTGCCCCATCGGTTTACCCGCCACCGTCCGGACGGAACAGTGATTGAAGTGCAGGGCTTGCCCTTGCCGCAGGGGGGATTTGTTTCTTCCTACATCGATGTGACCGAACAGCACCGGGCGCAGGTTTTGTTGCAACAAACGCTCCAGCAGCAGGAGCAGGTCATCGAGGAGCGGACAGCCGAACTAAGGCGTCGGGAAATGGAGCTGTCGGAAAAGAAAACCCTGCTGGAAGCGACTCTTGAGCATATGAACCAGGGAATTTCGATGTTTGACGCCCACCTCAATCTGGTGGTCTATAACGAGAAATTCCGCGAAATGCTCGGTTTCCCGGATGAACTGCTGCGTGCGGGGATTTCTTTCGAGGCTTTGACCCGTTTTAATGCCGAGCGGGGCGATTATGGTCAGGGCGATTCGGATGAGCAGGTGCGAACGCGGGTTGCATTGGCCCATAACCCGCAGCCCCATTGTGTTGCACGCCCCCGGCCGGATGGCAGGATTCTCGAAATTTGCGGGACACCTTTGGCTGGCGGTGGTTTCGTCACCACCTTTACCGATGTCACGGCCCGCCGCCAGGCTGAAAAAAATCTTCAGGAAGCCCTCGATGATCTGGAGCGCCGGGTCGAGGAGCGCACCGCCAGTCTGCGTCAGCGGGAAAACGAACTGGCCCGGAAAAAGGCTCTGCTCGAAGCGACGGTAGAAAACATTTCGCAGGGTATCAGCATGTTTGATGGCGACTTGAAGCTCATGGTGCATAACCGGAAATTTCTTGATCTGCTCGGCTTTCCCGAAGAGCTGGGCGGCGAAGGCGCCTCCCTGGAGGCGATGTTCCGTTTTAACGCCGAGCGCGGCGAGTACGGGCCGGGAGAGATTGCCGAATTGGTCGAGCAGCGTCTGGAAATGGCCCGCCACCCCACCGCCCACAAATTTCGCCGGGTGCGCCTGGACGGCAGCGTGCTTGAAATTCAGGGCAACCCCCTGCCAGCGCAAATTGGCGGCTTTGTCACCACCTATGCCGACGTCACCGATCTGGTGCGCGCCAAGGAGCAGTCCGGACAGGAGCGGGCGATGGTCACCGCCGTG
>CAZHVZ010000002.1:57629-68580 GCA_964536245.1 uncultured Rhodocyclaceae bacterium | reverse complement strand
GGTGCGCGCCAAGGAGCAGGCCGAAAATGCCTTGGCCGAGCTGAAGGTCGCCCAGGAAAAACTGGTGCAGGCGGAAAAAATGGTTTCCTTGGGACAGCTGGTGGCCGGGGTGGCCCATGAGATCAACACGCCGGTCGGGGTAGCTTTGACGGCAGCCAGTTATCTGGAAAAGGAAACCCGTAATCTGGAGGGTCTGATGAGCAGTAACGCCCTGAAAAAATCAGATCTGACCCATTACCTGACCGTTGCCAACGAGTCGAGCCGCTCGGTACAGGCCAACCTCCTCCGGGCCGGCAATCTGATCCACAGTTTCAAGCAGGTTGCCGTGGACCAGACCAGCCAAGAGCGCCGAAGTTTTAATCTGGCCGGCTATATTGATGAAACTCTGACCAGTCTTGGCCCTCAAATAAAAAAAGGAGCGCACCGGGTTGAGGTTGACTGTCCTGCCGATCTGGAAGTGGACAGTTATCCGGGAGCACTTTCCCATATCATGACCAATCTCGTTATCAATGCCCTGATTCACGCTTTTGACGAGGAAAGGCCGGGGACGATCCGGGTTTCCGCGCGTCGCCATGCCGACCAGGTGATCATGGTAGTTGCCGACGACGGCAAGGGAATTGCGCCTGAGCATCTCGGCAGGATTTTCGACCCGTTCTTTACCACCCGCCGTAGCAGCGGGGGTAGCGGGCTTGGGCTGAATGTGGTGTTCAACTCGGTGACCGCCGGTCTGCACGGAAGCATTTCCTGCGAAAGCACGCCGGGGAGCGGCACTTCCTTCATCATCCGATTCCCGGTTTCGGTGGCCGATGCCGGAACTCCTGACGTCCAGTACGTCATCTAGAGGAGGCAAGCAAGATGTCCGATAGCAATGGCGATGATGTGACGGGTGATTATTTGAGTTTTGCTCCCGAAGAAGATGGCGAACAGACTCTGGGAAGCTGGAAAGTACTGATCGTGGACGACGATCCGGAAGTCCATTCAGTGACGACCATGGTCTTGTCAAAGTTCTCCTTCGAAGGGAAAAGCCTGGAATTCCTGCATGCCTACTCGGGCCGGGAGGGTTGCCGGGTAGTGGCGGACAATCCGGATCTTGCCGTCGTCTTCATGGATGTCATCATGGAGGCGGACGATGCCGGATTGATGGCGATCAGGCATATTCGCGAAACCTTGGGCAACAAGATGGCTCGCATCATCCTGCGCACCGGTCAACCGGGGCAGGCGCCGGAAGAGGAGGTCATCCTCAATTACGACATCAATGACTACAAGGCAAAAAGCGAGCTGACCGCGCAGCGGTTGTTTACCTCCCTGGTCAGCTCCCTGCGGGCCTATCGGGATTTACAAACCATAGAAGCCAGCCGCCTCGGCCTGCGCAAAATTGTCGTGTCGTCGTCCGGGCTTTTTGAGCTGAGCTCGATACGCAGTTTCATTTCCGGCGTTCTCATGCAATTGACGTCCCTGTTCGGCGTCGGTTTGCAGGGCGTACTGGTGGCACGTCAAGGCAATATTTTTGGCGGCAATAGCAAGGAAATACATTTTCTGGCAGCCAGCGGCTGCTATGAAGACGAGATCGGCCATCCCGTCCGCTCCGTTCTTCCTTCCCTGGTGCTCGAGCGGCTGGAAAGCAGCTTTGCGAGTGCCCGCAGCATTTTTGCAAAAGACCACATCGTCATTTACATCCCGGTTCCCAAGAGCCAGCCCGTGGTCGGCTACATTGATCTGGCAGACCACGAAACCGCTACGGTTGATGCGGATCTGATCGAGGTGTTTTGCCTGAACATCGGTATTGCCTTCGATAACTTCCGGCTCTTTGAGCAACTCGCCCGAACCCAGGAAGCGGCTGTTCTTACGCTCGGCAAGCTGGCCGAGTTCCATGACGACTATACCGGCGATCACCTGAGCCGGGTTGCCCGCTTGTCCCGGGAGATGGCGAAGCGGTTGCAGGAGCGCGGGGCGTTTGCCGAGGTCATAGACCATCGTTTCCTGGAGAACATCGGACTGGCCAGTGCCTTGCACGATGTCGGCAAGGTCGGGATTGCCAGCGAAATCCTGTCCAAGCCGGGAAGGCTGGACGAAAATGAGTTCGAAATCATGAAGCGGCATGCCGTTATCGGCCACGAACTGCTGAGCAATGCTGCCAAACAGATTGATGCCGTCACCTACCTCGACATGGCAGCCGAAGTTGCCCTGAACCATCATGAACGCTACGACGGAACCGGTTATCCGGCCGGGTTGAAGGGCGAAGAAATCCCGGTCAGCAGCCGCATTGTTACCGTCGTGGATGTCTACGACGCCCTGGCCCATGCCCGCTCCTACAAGACCGCCTGGCCCAAGGCAGAAATTGTCGAGCATCTGCGCCAGGGGGCCGGATCGTATTTTGATCCGCAAATGGTGGAGGTGCTGCTGGAAGTGGTCGGCGAAGCGTGAACTGCCGTGGGCCGGAGGGGCGCCCTATGAGGGTTCCGGACCGCAAATCCGGTTGCGGCCACTGTTCTTTGCTGCATAGAGCTGACGGTCGGCCTGTTCCAGCAGGGCTTCGGCTGAACCGGTGTCGCCGGGACTGGCGGAGGCAAAGCCGAGGCTGACGGTGATCCAGGGCGAGATGGTCGAGGTGGGATGGGGGATCTGCAAGGATTCCACTGCCAGGCGAAAGCGTTCGGCAATGAGCATTGCCCCGGAAGCATCCGTTTCCGGCAGCAGGGCGATGAACTCCTCGCCGCCATAACGGGCGACGAGGTCGGCTGGTCGGTCGGTGACTGCGGCCAGGGTGGCGGCAACTTTCTTCAGGCAGAGATCTCCTGCGCCATGGCCGTTGAGGTCGTTGTAGTCCTTGAAAAAATCGATATCGACCATGACCAGGGCGAGCGCCGTTCCCGCCCGCTGGGCGCGCTTCCACTCGCTGACCAGGGCCTGGTCGAAGCGGCGGCGATTGGCGATGCTGGTCAGGCCGTCGAGCATGACCAGCGACTCAAGCAGGTCGGTCTTGATCTTCAGGCTGATCTGGTTGCCAATGCGGGCGGTGACGATGGGCAAATGGAAGGGCTTGATAATGTAGTCCACCGCACCCAGACGCAAACCCGTCTCCTCGTCGAGCGCGTCGGTCCGGGCGGTGACGAAAATGATGGGGACGTTTTTGGTCCGGGGGTCGGATTTGAGCCGGCGGCACACCTCGTAGCCGTCCATTTCCGGCATCATGATGTCGAGCAGGATCAGGTCGGGGACGCCCTGCTTGGCGATCACCTCGAAAGCAGCCGGGCCGCTGGCCGCCACCTTGACCCGGTAATCGGCTCGCAGTGCCTCGGCCAGCACCTGAATGTTGATCGGTGTGTCATCCACCACGAGGATCAGCGGTTTCTCGGCCATGGTTACGGTTTGAGGAGGGGATGGTCGGCCAGACAGATAAAACTGCCGAGGACTTGCCGGGCGCCGGCATAGTCAATCCGGTTGATTTTCTGTTCCAGGCGGTCCAACTCGTCGAGCAGCTTTTGGCAGGTTATGGCTTGCCTGAGGGTCGCCAGTATTTCGTGCGGGATGAAATCGTCGTCGTCGAGCAGGGCCTTGATTTCTTCCAGGCTTGCGGCGATGCGTGGCCAGTCGCATTGGCTGCAATCGTCGCCGGGAAGCGCCCGATTGGCGTCGACGCCGGCGGTGAGGTGAGCGATGGTAATCAGGGTCTGGCTGAGGGCGGCCTCAAAAGCCGGCAGGGTGGTAAGCGGCTGTCCCGCCTTGAGTTCGTCCTCTGTCCCGGCCGCACAGTCAAATAGCAGGCGTGCTCCCATGTTGCCCGCCACGCCGCGAATCTGATGGAGCAAATGGCGCGCCGCAGTCAAATTGTTGTCGTCGACAAGGTCCGCCAGCGTCTGCCGGGCGCCGGCGAATTGTTCGGCAAATTGCCTGAACACGTCGATCAGAAGGCCTTGGTCTCCCCCCAGCCGCTGCAAGGCGCCGTCCACATCAAAGCCTTCCAGCCGGGCGGGGAGAAGGCTGCTTTCAGGCATGGCGCGAATCGGTCCGGGGGCCGGTTCGGGGCGTTGTCCGGAAGGGATCCACTTCTCCAGTGTCTGAATTAACTGAGGCGGCAGAAAAGGTTTGGCGACGTGGTCGTTCATGCCTGCCGCCAGGCATTCCTGCTGATCCTCGGTCATCGCCGCAGCGGTCATGGCGATCACCGGCAGGTTTTGCCAGCGCGCATCCTGCCGCAGACGGCGGGTCGTTGTCAGACCGTCGAGCACCGGCATCTGGATATCCATCAATACGGCGTCAAAGGGTTCCTGGTTCAGGGTCTGCAAGGCGATTTCGCCATTGCCCGCGACGACGACCCGAAAGCCGGCCCGTTCCAGGGTCTCTCTTGCCACTTGCTGGTTGATGGCATTGTCCTCGACCAGAAGGAGCCGGGCGCCCCGAATCGCCGCCGACGCCGTGGGAAGTGCCGCTTGGGTCTGCCAGGCAGGCGGCGTGGCTGGGGGCGGCAAGGATTCCGATTCCTGGTCCGGGGCGGCAAAGCGAATGCTGACCGTGAACCGGCTGCCCTGACCCGGTGTGCTGTCGACGCGAATGCTTCCCTCCATCAATTCCACCAGGCTGCGGCAGATGGACAAGCCCAGGCCGGTGCCGCCGAAGCGTCGGCTGATTGACCCGTCGGCCTGAGTAAAGGGCTGGAACAGGCGCTCCACCTGATCCGGGTTCATGCCGATGCCGGTATCCTGTACCGAAAGCTCCAGGGTGGAGGTGCCGGGAGAACAGGCCGTTTGCCTGATCTGGAGGCGAACTTCGCCGGATTCGGTGAATTTGACGGCATTCCCCACCAGGTTGGTCAGTATCTGGCCAAGCCGCACGGGGTCACCTTCCAGCAGGTCGGGCACATCAGAGGCCAGCTCAACACGGAAAACCAGACCCTTTTCGGCCACTTTGACGGTGAAGAGATGGCTGACGTTGGCCAGCACGTCCTGTAGGGAGAAGGGGACCGTGTCGAGGTCCAGATGGCCGGCTTCGACCTTGGAATAGTCCAGAATGTCATTGATGATGGCGAGCAGGGCATGGGCCGAGGTGCCGATCTTGCTCAGGTAGTCCTTGAGTTTTGGGGAAAGCTCATCACCGAGAGCGAGGCTGGAAAGGCCGATGATGGCATTCATCGGGGTGCGGATTTCGTGACTCATATTGGCCAGGAATTCCGATTTTGCCCTGTTGGCGGCTTCGGCAGCCATTTTGGCTTCCTGCAAACGGGTTTCGTAATGCTTGCGCTCGGTAATGTCGTTGGCAAGGCTGACGACGTATTCAACCTCGCCTTCGTTATCCAGAAGAACCGCGTTGTACCAGTCCAGGAGGCGAAGGCTGCCGTCCTTGCAACGCCAGTGGTTTTCAAAGCGGGGAACGATGTCTCCGTGACGGATATGGTTGAAAACGGCTTGGACGGCTTCCTGTTCCGTATCAAGCAGAAAAATGTCCCATACCGGCCGCCCGAAAAGCTCGTCCTGGGTATACCCGGTCAATTCTTCCCCGGCCCGGTTGAGCCTCAAAATACAACCCTTGCGGTCGAGAACGACAATCAGGCTGCCGGCGGTATCGAGAATGGCATTGGTGAAATCCCTTTCCTTGCGCAGCACGGCTTCCGCTTGCTTGAGTTCGCTGATGTCCGAAATCAGGGAGTAATAGCCCCGGACCTGACCGCCCTCAAGGTCCGGAATATAGTGTGCCCAGGCATGAACAATCTGCCCCTGATGGTTGCGGGCGCTGCGCTCGAACTGCTGGGCTTCGCCCCCGAGCGCTCCCAGGATATAGGGCTCGTTGCTGGCATAAAGTTCGGGATACAGCACATCGTGAATGCTTGCGCCGACCAGTTCTTCCGGCGTTTTTCCATAGTAGGCGGCAAAGGCGCTGTTGGCGTAGGTGCAGCGCAGTTCATTGTTCCAGTAAGCGACCATGCTGGGCAGAGCATCCGTCAGGGTGGCCAGGAAGCGCTGGCTGGCGGCCAGGGCCTGCTGGTTTTTCAAGGGCTCGGTCACATCCCGGGCGGCAGCGTAAATCAACTGGCCGGCATAGGGGGTGGCAACCCATTCAATAAAGCGGTAGTCCCCAGTGGCGCTGCGGTAGCGGTTGGTAAATGCAGAAAGGGATTTGCCGCCGGATAGTTCGGAGACGACGGCCAGGGTGGCGGCACGATCATCGGGGTGAACGAAATCGAGAAAGTGGTGGCCTTCCAGATCGCCGACGGGGTAACCGAGAACCTTCTCCCAGGCGGGATTCAATTTGCGAAAACGTCCTTCGAGATCGGCGATGCAGAGCAGGTCCAGCGCAACGCTGAAAAACCGCTCCAGTTCCTCGCTTTTCTCCCGCATCATGGCGTTTGAATGGGCTGCGTTTTCCTCCACCAGACGCCGCCGCTTTTGGTGGTAGAAAAGACCGGCGATGGTGATGAGCGCCAGGACCGCAAACATGCCTCCCTGGAGAGCGGCGTTACGACGCCACTGGGAAAAAATCTGCGAGAGATCGCGGCCCACGGTAACCATCAGCGGGTGGTCCATTTTCAGTTTCGCCGGCTGGATGGTGCGCAGGGCCATCATGCGGTCTTCTCCCGTCGTGGCGACGGGGCCGGTCAGAATGCTTGCCACCTGGCCGCTGTCCCGGTGGCGGGTAAAAAAGGATCCGGGTTTGGCCAGACTGGTGCCGATGGCGCTTTCATTGACCGGCTGAATCATGAACAGAATGCCGTTCCCGTGGTTCAACGCGGCCCGCGTATCCGGGGTGTAACGAACCGATTCGAGCAGGATTCTGATGTCTTCGGGATCCAGCGTGGCGGTGATGACGCCGCCAAACCCCCCATCCGGCCCGCTGATCATGCGCGAGACATTCATGGCGAATACGCCGAGGGTGGTCTTGAACGGCGGGCTGACGTAAAGGGTGTCGGCGCTGGGCGCCTTCAGGGGGGCCTGGAAATAATCCCGGTCACGAAAATTTTTGCCGACGATCTGTTCGTGGTTGGCCGCCAGGACATCGCCATTGATGTCAAGAATGGCCAGGGTGCGCACGCTGGGCATGGCGTTGGTGAAAATTTGCAGGCGGCGGCTCATGCGTTCGTGGCTGTCCTTTTCCTTGCCGAGCAGCGGCCAGTCCGAATACAGGCTGGTCAGTGTACGGTTGACCGCATCGAGGTGCCGGGTCAAATTCACGTCCACTATTTTTACCTGGTTCTCCAGGCGTTCCCGCTCCCGCATATCGACTTCGCGGTAGGAATGCACCAGGGAGTAAACCGTAATGATGCCGAGTAGCGCCAAGGCTCCCCCCAGCAGCATCCATTCAATGAGGTAATGGCTTTGCGAGGCTGGATGCGGGGGAGGGCGCATGGATTCAATCCGGGGATGGCGGGCGAGGGGCTTATCCCCTTCGGAGGCTGGAAAACCGACGGTCTATGGCTCAATATATAGAACCCGGCACTCTCCGGCAATGCTTCCTCGAAGCATCGGCTCGCCGAAAGACGCTGTTACGCCAGCGCACCCGGATTCCGGGATAATCCGGGCATTGTTCACTCTGGAAACCGCCATGCCCATCTCCCCGGAAAAACGCGCCTCGGCAGAGGGGTTGTTGCACTTCATCAACACCAGCCCCAGCCCCTGGCATGCCGCCGACAACGCTGCCGGACGCCTGCGGGAGGCGGGATTTGTCCAATTGGACGAGGCCAGCCCCTGGAGGCTGAAACCCGAAGGGCGCTATTTTGTCGTGCGCGGGGGGGCTTCCCTGATTGCTTTTGTTCTTGGTCAGAAAACGCTTGCCGAAAGCGGCTTCCGTCTGGTCGGCGCGCACACTGATTCGCCGGGTTTGCGTCTCAAGCCGAAAGCCGCCCATGTGGCGGATGGTCTGCTTCGTCTCGGCGTTGAAGTGTATGGCGGACCGATTCTCGCCACCTTTGCCGACCGCGACCTCAGCCTGGCAGGACGGGTCTGCCTGCGGACCGCCAGCGGAGTGGACAGCCGCCTGCTGAACCTGGAGACGCCTCTGCTGCGCCTGCCCAACCTGGCTATCCACATGAATCGTGAGGTCAATGAGCAGGGTCTCAAATTCAACAAGCAGAGCGAGCTGCCGCTGTTGCTGGGGGCGGCTGTGCCGGGGGTTGAGCCGGATACGGCGCTACGCAACAGGCTGGCCGGGGCGCTCGGGGTGGAAACGGCAGATATTCTGACCTGGGAGCTGGCCGCCTACGATACTCAGCCCGCTGCCTTCTGGGGCGCCGAACGGGAATTTGTCGCCAGCCGCCAGCTCGATAATCTGGCCTCCTGCCATGCCGCGCTGAGTGCCCTGCTTTCCCTGGAGGCGCCCGGCGCGACCTGCCTGTGTGCGCTCTTCGACCATGAAGAAGTGGGCAGTGAAAGCGCAGCCGGTGCCGGCGGCACTTTTCTGGCCGATGTGATCGCCCGTCTGGCGACCAATACCGGCAATGATGACGAAGCCCGGCGCTGCGCCCTGGCCCGCAGTTTTTTTGTCAGCGCCGACATGGCGCACGCCTGGCATCCCAATTTTCCCCAAGCCTACGAACCGGGGCACCGGGTGATGGTTAACGGCGGCCCGGTGATCAAGAGCAACGCCAACCAGCGTTACAGCACCAATGCCGAAACGGCGGCCCGCTTCATGGCGGCCTGCGCGGCGGCCGGTGTGCCGTGCCAGCACTACGCCCATCGCACCGACCTCGGCTGCGGCAGCACCATCGGCCCCATCGTTGCCGCCAACCTGGGCGTGCCCAGCGTTGATGTCGGCTCCCCGATGTGGGCCATGCACAGCATCCGGGAAAGCGCCGGGGTACTTGACCATGCCTACATGATCGCCGCCCTGGGGGCCGTGTTCGGCATGGAATGACTTGTCGGTCGCGAGGAGCTTTCCCGGCCCGGCTGATTAGCCGAACATGTCCTCGTACATGCGGCTGGCCCAGGCGAAATCCTCGGTGACCACTTCTTCCCGGCGCAGATTGTCATCGTCCTGGTCCTGGATGATGACTCCCTTGTCGTTCAACTCGTACTTGAAGCGGACGGCCACATCTTCCCGGGGCGAGGCATTGACCATCATGAAGCAGAGATTGTCGGGCAGCGCGGCTCTGGCTTCCTTGCCCTTGACCCGGTCGGCAATGTAGCGGGCGACGATCTTGCCGTGGGCGTTGGCGACATGGCCGGCCTTGGGGTAAAAATTGAACTGGGGGGAAACGACGCCGACGGCGTCGCCGATGACGTAAACGTCCTTGTCGCTTTTCAGGTTCAGGAACAGCGGGTCCACATCCGCCCAACCGGTCGGCTTGCCATCGCCATGGCGGCCGATGGCACCGGCTTTCCAGGCCATGTCGCCAGCCTGATGGGGGGCCATGAGGATGCTGTGGTCGAACTTGAAATCCCCGGCCGTGGTCTTGATCCGCTTGTTGAAGGGGTCCACCTCCTGAATCGCCGCCTTGGGAACGTAGGTGATCTGGTCCTTGTAGAGATTGGCGAAGGCTTCCTGGAAACCGCCGGTAATCGGTCGTGGGCTGTCCTTGGGATCGAGGATGGTGATCCGGCCCTTGATGCCCCGGGTTTTGAACAGCCAGGCGATGAGGCAGGCCCGTTCGTAGGGCGAGGGCGGGCAGCGGTGGGGCGGCGGCGGCAGGGTCATGACCAGATCGCCGCCGGTGAAATTCTGGATAGCCTGCTTGAGGACGAAGTGCTCGGCATTGGGGATGTACGCCGCCGGAAAGTGGGCGCGGGTATATTCGGCGGCACGGCGGTCATTGCCGAACCAGGCTTCATAGTTGTAGCGGATGCCGGCGCCGACGATCAGATAGTCGTAATCGATCCAGCCCTGGGCGGTGATGACCCGCTTTTTGTCCCGCTCGAAAGCGGTCACTTCGGTCTGGATGAACTGGTAATCGTATTTCTGGGCGACCTTGAGGTAGCTCCAGGTCAGGTAGTTGGTATCCACCACATCGATCAGCCACTTGTTGCTCATCGGGCAGGAGAAAAATACCGGGTTGCGCTCCAGAACCACCACTTCCAGCGTCGGATCATTGCGCTTGAGGTGCTTGGCGGCGGTGATGCCGCCCCAGCCGCCGCCGCAAATGACCACCCGCTTGCCCCTCGATTTGGGCAGCAGCGGGTCGGACTGGGTGGTGATGAAGAAAGGCAGCGGCGTGACCGGCTGGGCGAAGGCCGAGGTGGCGGCCGTTGCGCCGAGGGCGCCGGCGGTGGCGATGAACTGACGGCGGGATAGGCCGGTTTTGGACGTCATGGTGCTCTCCATTCGATAAGCCGCCCGAACTGAGAGAGGATCGGGCTTAAGGATGATCCCGGTGGGATCGGGGGGAAGGGCTGGCGGTAACGCAGACCGCCAAACGAGGCCACTTCCCGTTCGGATTTGGTTCAGGGTGCGATGATAGTCAGCGTTGACGGGAACACCAAACGAAAAGCCGGGGAATGCCAATTATTTTCCGTAAGGTGAAATTTACATCGGCATTTTGATAAATGTGCTTCGGCGCTTTGTGCCAGCGTGTGACAATGCCCGGCAATGATTTCAGGAAAATTTCCGGCAGTTCCCGTGATGAAGATTGCTTCTCCCCATTTTTCCCGAAGCCTGTTTGGCGGGATCTTGCTGTTGAATCTGCTGGTCTTCCTGGTCGGGGCGTACTCCCTCTACGCCAGCCGGCAGGGGCGTATCGAGCAGGCGCTGGTGGCGGCGGAGAATCTTTCCATCGGACTGGAACGGGATATTGCCGCCACCTTTGACAAGGTGGATCTCGGTTTGCTGGCGGTGGCCGACAGTTATTCCAGCCAGATGCGCGGGGGGCGGCTCGATCCCCGCTTGTGGGACGCTGCCCTTCTCCGGCAGAGGGAACGCCACCCGCAGTTGATCGGGCTGCGCGCCACGGATGCGGCAGGCAATGTGCTTTATGGCCTGGATGCTCCTGGTCAGCAGGGAGCATCCATCGGTGACCGGGACTATTTCCAGC
>CAZHVZ010000002.1:49002-57619 GCA_964536245.1 uncultured Rhodocyclaceae bacterium | reverse complement strand
GGCTTGCAGCTGGTCAAGCCGGTATTCGGACGGACCTCCCATACCTGGGTCATTGCTCTGGCCCGGCGCCTGAATGGACCCGATGGAACCTTTGCCGGGGTGGTTTATGCCATTTTCCCGCTTGCCCATTTTGAGCAGCTTTTCGCTTCCCACAAATTGCACTCACTGGATTCAGTCGCCTTCCGCGATGGCCAACAGGGCTTGATTGTCCGTTACCCGGCAGTGAGCAAGCGCAGCGAGGTCGGCAGCAGGGTCTTCTCCGAGGAATACCTGGCAGCGGTCCGGATGAGCCCGGAAAGCGGCGCCTATCAGTCCGGGGATAGCGGGGTTGACGGCGTGCAGCGTCTGCATTTTTATCGGCGAAATGCCGCCTACGGCTTCTATCTCAACGTCGGCCTGGCTCAGGAAGAAGTTCTCAAGCCCTGGCAGAAGGAGTTCGGCAATACCCTGATTCTGCTTACCCTGTTTGCCCTGCTCACCGCTCTCCTCGCCCGCCAGGGGCGGGCGGCCTGGAATGTGCAGCAGGCGGGGATGGAAGGCCTGCGGCAGAGCGAAACCCGTTTCCGCTCCCTCATCGCCAACATGACCGAGGGTGTGGCCCTCAATGAAATGATTCTCGATAAGGACGGCCAGCCGGTCAATTACCGCATTCTCGACGTCAATCCGGCCTATCAGACGCAAACCGGCCTGGCGCCGGAAGATGTGCTGGGCAAACTGGGTACCGAGGCCTACGGTGTGGACAAGCCGCCCTATCTCAGTATCTATGCCAGAGTGGTGAAAACCGGCGAGCCGGAGGAGTTCGAGTCCTATGTGGCGGCCATGCAGAAGCATTTCCGCGTTCTCGCCTATTCTCCGCTGCCGGGGCAGGTGGCGGTGGTGTTCGAAAATATCAGCGGGCGCAAGAAGGTGGAGCAAAAACTGCGCTTGATGGCGGGCGTTTTCTCCAACATGAACGAATCGATTCTGATTACCGATGCAGAAAATCGCATCATCGCGGCCAATTTTGCCTTTTCCCGGCTCACCGGGTATCTGGAGGCCGAGGTCATTGGCAAAAACCCGAAAGTCCTGTCGGCGGGAAGAACCGAACCGGGCGTGTTTACCGAGATGTGGGCAGCCCTGCAAAGCGAGGGGCACTGGGAAGGGGAGCTCTGGGACCGGCGGAAATCCGGCGAGATCTATCCGAAATGGTTGTCGATCAGCGTCATGCGCGACCAGGAAGGGAAGATTTGCAACTATATCGGCAGCTTTGTCGATATAGCCGAACGCAAGGCTTCCGAAGAAAAAGTGCGTTATCTCGCCCATCACGACGCTTTGACCGGGCTGCCCAATCGTTACAGTCTGCATGAGCGGCTGGTCCAGGCGGTGGGTACGGCCCGGCGCAACGGCAGGCAGCTGGCGGTGTTCATGATCGACCTCGACCGCTTCAAAGTGATCAATGACACGCTGGGCCATACGGTCGGGGATCAGCTGCTGATCGAGGTGGCCAAGCGCCTCAGCGGTTCGGTGCGCGAAACCGATATTGTGGCCCGTCTCGGCGGCGACGAATTCGTCGTGGTGCTGCCGACCATCGATACGCCGGCAGATGCTGCCCACGTCGCCGAGAAAATCATTGCCGCCATGGCGCAAGTTTTCCTGCTCGAAGGGTCCGAGCTGCGGACGTCACCGAGTATCGGCATCAGCCTTTATCCGGAGGATGCCATCGACATTGCTGATCTGCTCAAGAATGCCGATATTGCCATGTACCACGCCAAGGAACTGGGGCGAAACAACTTCCAGTTCTTTACCGAAACCATGCAGATTGCCGCCAACAACCGCCTGGCGGTGGAGGCCGATCTGCGCACGGCCATTGAGCAGGGGCAGTTTATCCTCCACTACCAGCCGCAACTGGATTTGCGCAACGGACGCCTGATTGGAGTCGAAGCCCTGGTGCGCTGGGAGCATCCCCTGCGCGGGCTGATTTCACCTCTCGACTTCATCGCGGTGGCGGAGGAAACCGGCCTCATCGTGCAACTGGGTGACTGGGTGCTTGTCGAAGCCTGCCGCCAGCTGGCCCGCTGGCGAGCCAACGGGCTGACGGCGGTGGTCATGTCGATCAATCTCAGCGCCTGCCAGTTCCTTGATCCGGATTTGCCGAAACGGCTGGATGCCGTTCTGGCGGAAAACGGCCTTGATGCCTCCAGCCTGAATCTGGAAATCACCGAATCCATGTCCATGGCTTCGCCGGAAACGACGGCTTCGCTGATCCAGAGTCTGACCGGGATGGGAACCTCCCTGGCCATTGACGATTTCGGCACCGGCTATTCCTCCCTTGCCTACCTCAAGTTGTTCCCGATCAAGACCCTCAAAATTGACCGCTCCTTCGTCAAGGATATCGAAACCGACCCCAACGATGCCGAGATCTGTGACGTGACCGTGCTGCTGGCCCATAAACTGGGGCTGGACGTGGTGGCTGAAGGGGTGGAAACGGAAGCCCAGCTGCGTTATCTGCGGAGCATCGGTTGCGAAAAAATCCAGGGCTATCTGATCAGCCGCCCCTTGCCAGCCGATCAGGCAGAAGCTTTCCTGCTCGCCAATCCAAGAATGGACGGCCTGGGGACCGTCGATCTGTGGCCGGCCGCTTAAAAGGCGTACGATCCGGAGGCGGGCGGCAGATCAACAGGATGCCCCGTCTTTTTTTCCAGCCTTGGTGTTTGTCCCGTTTTCCGGATGACAGCAAAGAAGGCCATTCGGCATGACGGCCAAGTTCGGCCATAATGCCCGGACTTATGACCGACCCCCTTGCCATGCCTGCCAAACATTCCTCCCGGCGTGATTTTCCCGGTCGCCGCTGGTTGATCGTCGTCCTCCGGGCGGTGCATCTGGTTGGTGTTGTGCTCCTCGGCGCCGCCCTGCTCGGCCAGGGCGATACCGGCTGGGCGGCCGGGGTGACCCTGGCTTCCGGGCTGGGAATGCTGATCTGTGATCTGTGGGCCAATTCCTCACTGCTGGCGGAAACCGCCGGCTTCGGCATGCTCCTCAAGCTGGCCCTGGTTGGCCTGATGGTTGTATTTCCGCCCCTGGCCTTGCCCTTGTTCTGGGCCATCCTGGTGGCTTCCGGGCTGCTTTCCCACGCTCCGGCCAGCTTTCGCCACCGCCGCCTGTTCGCTCAGAGCAAGCCTTCAAACAACTGAACCTCGACGTCGTCTCCGGCGCTCACGCCGGAGCAGGATTCGGGGAGGACAATTAGGCAGTTGGCTTCCGACATCGAGCGCAGGACGCCGGACCCCTGATGGGAAAAAGGGGTGACCTGCCAGGAGCCATTCTCGATCCGGACCTGCCCGCGCAGAAATTCCCGGCGTCCCGGCTGCTTGCGGAGGTCCGTCGCGCAACGCACCTTGAGCAGGGGGCGTTCGGGAACCGGGTCGAGACCGGCCATTTTCTCCAGCGCATCAAGGGCAAACTGGCAGTAGCTGACCATGACTGCGACCGGATTGCCCGGCAGGCCGAACAACCAGGCCTCGCCGATCTTGCCGAAGGCCATGGGACGACCCGGTTTGATCTCGATTTTCCAGAAATTGACTTCTCCCAATCGGTCGAGAACGGTCTTGATGAAATCTGCTTCACCGACCGACACGCCGCCGGTGGTGAGGATGGCATCCGCGCTGGCGGCGGCTTCGGCCAGGGTGGCTTCGAGAGCTGCCGGATCGTCGCGCACGACGCCGAGATCGATCACTTCGACCCCCAGGCGAGTGAGCAGGCCATGCAGGGTATAGCGGTTGCTGTCGTAAACCTCGCCGGGAGCCAGATTCTGGCCAATGGAAGCGAGCTCGTCGCCGGTAGAAAAGAAGGCAACCCGCAGACGGCGGCGCACCTGCACCTCGGCCACCCCGAGAGAGGCCATGACCCCCAGCTCGGCCGGTCCGATGCGTTTTCCGGCGGCCAGCGCAACTTGTCCCCGGGCCAGGTCTTCCCCGGCGCGCCGGAGATGCTGCCCCTTGCGCTGTCCTGGCGGGATGACGATCAAATCCCCGTCCCGGCGGACCACTTCCTGCACCACCACCGTATCGGCGCCGGCTGGAATGATGGCGCCGGTCATGATGCGCACGGCCTGTCCCTTGCCGACCAGGCCGGAAAAGGCATTGCCGGCCAAGGCTGTGCCGACGACGCTGAAACGGCTCTGGCCTTCCGCCTCCAGGCTGTCGGCCCGAATGGCATAGCCGTCCATGGCGGAATTGTCGTGCGCCGGCACATCGTGGGGCGCCACGATATCGGCGGCGAGAATCCGGCCCAGGGCACCGCGCACCGGAACAAACTCGCGGCCGGTCACCGCCGTGACCGAATCGAGCATGCGTTGGCGAGCTTCGGCGGCGCTCAGGGCGCGGCGGGAATCCTTGGCAATCGGGGATGGGGCGGTCATGGCGGCTCCAGAAGCTTATTTTGTATGGGGGAAAAATACCGGCTGACCACCCGCCTGAAAAGCGGCAATGGCTTCTCGCCCTGCCGGGCCGGTGAGCCAGAGGACCAGTTGTTCGGCGGCCTTGTGGTTGACGTGGGGGTGCCGGGCGGGATTGACCGGAATGACGCCGTAGGGATTGAATAGCACCGGGTCACCGGCCAGGAGCAGTTCCAGATCACGGCGGTTCTTGAATGCGCCCCAGGTGGCGCGGTCGGTCAGCGCGTAAGCATCCAGGGCGGCCGCCATGTTGAGGGTCGGACCCATGCCGCTGCCAGTCTCCTTGTATTGGGGATTCTGGCGGGGGTCTATCCCGGCTTCCTTCCAGAGCCGAAGTTCGGCAGCGTGGGTGCCGCTTTTGTCGCCGCGCGAGATAAACCCCTGTTTGGCCGTGTTGATGGCAGTGAGGGCGGTGAGGACCGTTTTCATTGGACGGATTGCTGCCGGGTCCGGGCGGGGACCGACCAGGACAAAATCGTTATACATCACGTCCTTGCGGTAGCTGCCCCACCCCTCGGCAACGAACTTGTCCTCAGCGGCCCGATCGTGCACCAGCAGCACATCGGCGTCGCCGCGCCGGCCAATGTCCATGGCCTGGCCGGTTCCCACCGCCACGACCTTGACCTTGATACCGCTGGCCGCTTCAAACTTTGGCAGAAGCCAGCCAAACAGGCCGGATTGTTCGGTCGAGGTGGTGGACGCCAGAACAATGCTCTCCTCTCCGGAAACAGGACCGGTCAGCAAGGCGAGGCAGAGGATCAGCGATCGAAAGTGATGCGCCACGGGAGTTCTCCTTGGATGAAAGCCCGTGCCGCCGGGGATTGGGGACGGGAAAAGAAACGTTGGGTCGGGCTGTGTTCCTGTACTCGGCCATCGGTCAGAAAAATTATATCGTCGGCGAGCCGGGTGGCCTGGCCAAGATTATGGGTGGTCATCAATATCTTTGCACCGTCGGTACGGATTTCCCGAATGATGCGCTCCACCGCATCGGTTGCGCCGGGATCCAGGCTGGCTGTGGGTTCGTCCAGGAGCAGCAGACGGGGTTTGATCACCCAGGCGCGGGCCAGGGCCAGGCGCTGGCGCTCGCCGCCGGACAGCAGGCGGGCGCAGTCTCCGGCCCGATGCAGAAGTCCCACCCGCTCCAGCACATCCCGGCTGCGGGAGTGCCGTTCTGCCGTGCTGACCGATTGCGGGCGCAAGGCAAACTCGACGTTGGTGAATACCGAAAGGCGCAACATCATTGGATGCTGAAAAACCATGGCCAGCCGGCCATTGGGAGTTGCCGCACGGTTCCACAGGATGGTCCCGGAGTGGACCGGCAACAAACCGGCGATGAGCCGCAGGAGGAGCGTCTTGCCAGCGCCGTTGGGCCCGACGATAACGGAAATACCCTCGCCGGACAGGTTCAGGTTCAGTCCGTCGAGAACCACCCGTCCTTCCGGGGAAAAATTCAGGTCGGAAATTTCGAGGGGAAACATCAGCCGTTTTTCCTCCCTGCCCAGGCGCGCAGTCCATGGGCGGCGACATTGAGGAAAAAAATCATGGCCAGCAGCACCAGGCCGAGCGCAATGGAGAGAGCGAGATCGCCCTTGCTGGTTTCCAGGGCAATGGCCGTGGTCATGACCCGGGTAAAGCCTTCAATATTGCCGCCGACGATCATGACCGCGCCAACTTCCGACATGGCCCGGCCCAATCCGGCCAGAGTGGCGATGCCGAGCGAAAAGCGGCAGTCGGCAAGAAGCAGGCCCATGGCCTGACAGCGGCTAAGACCGATGAGGTGGAATTCCGGGGCGTAGTCGTGCCAGACATCCTCGACAATTTGCCGCGAAACGGCCGCTATCAGGGGGACGACCAGGACGCACTGGGCAACAATCATGGCGGTGGGAGAAAAAAGGAGGCCAAAACTGCCGAGGGGGCCGCTACGGGAGAGCAGCAGATAGACCAGAACGCCGACGACCACCGAGGGCAGCCCCATGAGGGCGTTGAGCAGGACGATGACGGCGCTGCGCCCGGGAAAACTTGCCACCGCCAGCCAGGCGCCAAGGGGGAGTCCGATGAGGGCGCCGAGAGTGAGGGCGGAAAGACTGACGCGCAGGGAGAGACCGACGATTTCGAGCAATCGCTGGTCAAAACAGGCGAGCAGGGTCAGGGCATCAAGCAGGGTGGCGCTCATGGTTTCCAACGTGACTGCGCCCAGGCGAAAGGCCTGGGCGCAGAGAGGATAACACCCGGACTATTTTTTGGCGGCAGGCGCCGGTGCCGCCGGTGCGGCTGCTACCGCAGGAGCGCCCGGTGCCGCTGTGGCCGCTGCTGCCGGAGGCGGGGCCGGCGGGGCGATGGGAGTCGGCTTGACGGTCAGCCCCTTGGCCTTTTGCTCCTTGATGTACTTTTCGGCGACCCGGTCCTGTGCCTTGCCCAGTTGTTCGCCTTCCGCCTTGGCTGTTTCGGCAGCCTTGACCTTGGCTTCTTCCGCCTTGGCCTTGGCTTCCTCCGAGGGCGGCGGCAATTTGGCCCAGGCCCCGGCGCTGGCCAGCGTCAAGGCCAGCAGCAGGGCAAATCGATTGGTTTTCATCTTCATGTTCCTCCCCTTAACCCTGTGGATGTCCGGATTTTCCGGACTTGACGTCGTTGTACCAATGCTCGTGGTGCTCTCTGGCCCAGGTCTCGTCGACGCTGCCGGTCTTCATTGAGGCGTAGGCCCCTTCGACGCCGATGGTCCCCATGTAGATATGGCCGAAGGAGAGCAGCATGAGGATGATGGCGGCGATGGCGTGCACCAGGTTGGCCAGATGCATGTCGGCCCGTGTCTGGCCAAAATTCGGGAAATCCATGACCAGTCCGGAAACCGCCACGGTCAGTCCAAGAAAGGTGACGCCGATCCAGAACCAGGTTTTTTCCCCGAAATTGAAGCGCCCGGAAGGCACATGTTCGCCGCTGAGCAAGCCGCCGGCCTTGCTGATCCACTGCGCATCGCAGTTTTGCCAGACATTGTCGCGCGCCCAGATGACGATCATGACCAGGGTGGACAGGGCAAAAAGCGGGCCGATATAGTTGTGCAGCGTCTTGCCGAGGATCATCAGGTAGCCGAACAGACTGTGCCCGATGACCGGCGCCAGAACGTGCTTGCCGAAGAGCAGGCCGAGTCCGGAAACAGCCAGCACGACAAAGGAACCGGCGGTGACCCAGTGTACCGAGCGCTCCAGTTCCTTGAAACGTTCAATCGAACGGCCGGTGGGAGCATCATGCAGCTTGAGGGCGCCCCTCATTTTGTAAAAGCCGAAGATGGCTGCCGCCACAGCCAGCAACAGAAGGCCGCCGTAGAGGGTAACCGGTCCGTTGCGAATCTGGCGCCAGGTATTGCCTTCGGTCTGGATCAATACGCCGGCTTCCGGCGCCCGGCTGGTGGTGAAGTGGGCTTCGCCGGAACGCACTTCCCGCCAGAGCGGGGCGTTGTTGCCGGGCTGGGCCTGTTGTCGCGCGGCCTGCTGCCGCGCCGGGCTGGATTCGGCTGCCCGCAGGGGCAGGCCCCAGGACAGCAGCAGGCAGGCCAGCAGGAGCCAGCGCGCGAGCGATGAACTCAATGGTGAAGTCATCATGGCTACTCCTAGTTGGCCCGCTTGTACTCGTTCTGATTCTGATTGCGGTTTTGCAGCGCGCTTTCCCAGGCCTGTTTGTCGCCCGCAAATTGTCCGCCCTCCCAGGGGCGCGTGTCGGACTTGCCCTGATAGCTGCCCTGTTTGTACTGGACGATCTGGGGTTTTTCCCCGCAGGCGGCCAGTCCGAACGTCAGCAGAGCAGCCGCCATCATGCCTTGGTTTATCGCTTTCATTTTGACCCCTCCCGTTTCTGTTCCTGGGTTCGTTCGCGCGTTTGTTCCTTGTTGCCTTGATTGCCATAAGCCGTATTCCAGCCCCAGGCTTCCGAACCTTTGCCCCGGCGCAGAACGCGGTCGCGATAGATGTCGGAAATCACCGCCGCATCCCCCGCCAGCAATGCCTTGGTGGCGCACATTTCGGCACAGGCCGGCAGTTTGCCCTCGGCGATGCGGTTGCGAAACTCGCCCGTCATCATGCGGGCTCGCTCGGTTGAGTTACTCACGAAGCCGCACTCAATGAGCACCGCCGGGTTGCGCGTGGTTTCGCGAATGACATGGAAGCTGGCGTGCTTCACACCACGATTGATCAT
>CAZHVZ010000002.1:32076-48992 GCA_964536245.1 uncultured Rhodocyclaceae bacterium | reverse complement strand
GCCGTATTTCTCGAACTCGGCCTTGGAGTTGTTTTCTTCCGGGCCGCCGGAGCAGAAGGTGCACTTGTCCATCTTGCCCCGGGCGCCAAAAGCCGCCGGGCCGTTCGGAAACTGCGGGGCGCCGAAGGGACAGGCAAAGAAGCAGTAGCCGCAGCCGATGCACAGATCCTTGTCGTGCAGCACCACCCCTTCTTCCGTCTTGTAGAAGCAGTCGGTGGGGCAGACTGCCATGCAGGGCGCGTCCGAGCAGTGCATGCAGGAAACGGAAATGGATTTTTCACCGGGAACGCCGTCGTTGATGGTGACCACGCGGCGGCGGTTTACTCCCCAGGGCAGTTCGTGTTCGTTTTTACAGGCGGTGACGCAACCGTTGCACTCGATGCAGCGTTCCGCATCGCAAAGAAATTTCATGCGTGCCATTATTTTTTCCTCCCTCGCTTAAGCCTTGGACACGCGGCAAAGCGTGGTCTTGGTTTCCTGCATCATGGTCACCGAATCGTAACCGTAGGTCGTTGCCTGGTTGACCGATTCGCCCCGGATGATGGGCGCCGCGCCTTCCGGGTAGTACTCGAGCATGTCCTTGCCCTGCCACCAGCCGGAGAAGTGGAAGGGCAGGAAAACGGTGCCGGAAGCGACCCGTTCGGTGACCTGGGCGCGTACCTTGAGCTTGCCCTTGGAGGGTGTTTCCACCCAGATATAGTCGCCGTTGCGGAAACCGTTGTTGTTGGCGTCCCGGGGGTTCACCTCGGCAAACATCTCCTGCTGCAATTCGGCCAGCCAGGAATTCCCTGGAAATGTCCTTGACCTTGTCCTGGAGCGATTTGTAAAGGGTGGGGAGGCGCCAGAACACCTTCTTGTCGGCGCCCTGGGGGTATTTTTCCACCAGGTCGGGGCGCGGCGAATACATCGGTTCCCGGTGCAGCGGCACCGGGTCGGGGAAGTTCCACACCACGGCGCGGGCCTTGGCGTTTCCGAAGGGGTGGCAGCCGTGATTCTTCATGGCCACCCGGATGATGCCGCCGGAACGGTCGGTCTTCCAGTTCTTGCCTTCGGCCAGCTTTTTCTCGTCATCAGTGAGTTCGTCCCACCAGCCGAGTTTCTTGAGCAGGACGTGATCGAATTCCGGGTAGCCCATTTGCAGGTCGGCGCCCTTGGAGGCCGAGCCGTCTTCCGCCAGCAGGGAAACGCCATCCTTTTCAACGCCGAAATTGGCGCGGAAGTTGCCGCCTCCTTCCATGATGTGCTTGGAGGTGTCGTAAAGATTGGGGGTGCCGGGGTGCTTCAGTTCCGGCGTTCCGTAGCACGGCCACGGCAGGCCGAAGTAGTCGCCGTCGCAGGGGCCGCCATTGGCGCGCAGGGTCTTGACGTCGAAGGTGTGCATGTTTTTCATGTGCAGTTTCAGACGCTCCGGCGACTGGCCGCTGTAGCCGATGGTCCATGTGCCCCGGTTGATTTCCCGCAGGATGTCCTCGACATTGGGCTCATCCCAGCCGGTCTTGTCCTTCTCGATCTTGATGTTCTTGCACAACTCCTTTTCAAAGCCGAACTTCTTGGCAAAGGCGTACATGATGGTGTGGTCGGGTTTGGACTCGAACAGCGGGTCGATGACCTTCTCGCGCCACTGGATGGAACGGTTGGAAGCGGTTGCCGAACCCACCGTTTCAAACTGGGTGGCGGCGGGCAGCAGGTACACCCCGTCCTTGCGCATCATCGCCGACATGGCGGCGGTCGCCGAGGGGTAGGGGTCAATGACCACCAGCAGGTCGAGCTTTTTCATGGCCTCGACCATTTCCAGGCCCCGCGTCTGGCTGTTGGGCGCCATGCCCCAATAGACCACCGAGCGCAGATTGGAGTCCTGATCGATGTTCTCGTTCTTTTCCAGCACGCCGTCGATCCAGCGGGAGACGGTAATGCCGGATTTTTCCATCATCGCCTGCGAGGCGAACTGTTTTTTCACCCACTCGTAGTCGACGCCCCAGACGCCGCACCAGTGTTTCCAGGAACCGGCGGCAAGGCCGTAGTAGCCGGGCAGGGAGTCCGGGTTGGGGCCGACGTCGGTGGCGCCCTGAACGTTGTCATGGCCCCGGAAGATATTGGTGCCGCCGCCGGAAACGCCGACATTGCCGAGCACCAGCTGCAGGATGCACATGGCGCGGACGTTGGCGTTGCCGACCGTGTGCTGGGTCTGGCCCATGCACCAGACGACGGTGGCCGGCTTGCTCTTGGCCATGGTCTCGGCAATCTTGAGCACTTCTGCCTCGGGGATGCCGGTTACATCCTGCACCTTGTCCGGGGTCCATTTCATGACCTCTTCCTTGACCTTGTCGATGCCATGGACGCGGGCCTTGAGGTAATCCTTGTCTTCCCAGCCGTTCTTGAAGATGTGATAGAGCATGCCCCAGATGAAGGGAATGTCGGTGCCGGAGCGGATGCGGGAGTAGATGTCGGCCTTGGCGGCAGTCCGCGTGAAGCGCGGATCAACAACGATCATCTTGCAGCCGTTTTCCTTGGCATGCAGCATGTGGAGCAGGGAAACCGGGTGCGCCTCGGCGGCGTTGGAGCCGATGTACAGCGCCGCCCTGGAGTTCTGCATGTCGTTGTAGGAGTTGGTCATGGCACCGTAACCCCAGGTGTTCGCCACGCCGGCTACCGTGGTGGAGTGGCAGACCCGGGCCTGGTGATCCATGTTGTTGGTGCCGAAGAAGGAAACAAACTTGCGGAACAGGTAGGCCTGCTCGTTGCTGTGCTTGGAGGATCCGATCCAGTAGGTGGCGTCGGGGCCACTTTCCTTGCGAATGGTCAGCAGCTTGTCGCTGATTTCGCTCAGGGCCTGATCCCAGGAAATTTTTTGATACTTGCCATTGACCAGCTTCATCGGGTACTTGAGGCGATGCTCGCCGTGGCCGTGTTCGCGGATCGAAGCGCCCTTGGCGCAATGGCCGCCAAGATTGAGGGGTGAGTCGAATACCGGCTCCTGGCGGATCCAGACCCCGTTCTTGACCACGGCGTCAATGGCGCAGCCGACCGAACAGTGGGTGCATACCGTGCGTTTCACCTCAACACCGGCTTCCGTTTTGGCCGCATCGGCGGCATCGGCGCTGCCGATCATGTTGTAGGGCAGCTGGCTGGCGATGGCACTGCCGCCGGCCACCAGCCCGGAACGCTTCAAGAAACTGCGGCGGTCCATGGTCTGGGCGAGGATTCCGGCATTCGCGGCGGGCGCCTCGGGCGCGGCGCTATCCGGGCGGGGAGCCGCTTTTGCTTTTCTGGTCAGCATGGTCTTCTCCGGTTCAGATCCGCGCAGAGCGGTAGTAATTGCTGATGTGGCGGGTTTCTTCATAACCGCCGGTCTTGTCCTCGCTGGCAGCGAGCTGGGGCTTGGCGGCCTCCCGCGTGGTGCTCACCGTGACCGCTGCCGCCACGACGCCGGCGCTGCCGACTCCGGCGGCGAGCAGAAAGCCGCGCCGCTTCAAGTTACCAGGCTTGTTTTCTTGCATGTCGTCCCCTCCTCCAAAACTACAGCATGTCGAACGCCAGGCGTTCGATACCAAAAAAAGCGCGGGCCAGGGTGCCGGCTCGCGGATAAAAACGGGCTTCCGGCGCCTGTTCGAGGGCGTCGCACAGGCGGTCGACCCAGGCTTCGATATGCCGGGCGAAAAATTCTTTCTGGCGAGCGAGGCCGGCTGCATCCGGCCCGGTCAGCACCAGATGGCGCATCACATCGCACAGGGCGGCAAGGTGGTCTTCCGATTCGCTGATACCAAGGCGCCGCCCGAGGCCGAGTTCGGCCAGATCGGCACGCAGTTCCACCAGCGGTTCTTCCATGAGGAAACCGGCCAGATAGAAGGAGCCGAAAAGCATCACTTCAGGCCGGCCGATGGTCAGGAACAGGCGGGTGAATTCCTCATCCAGAGAGTCCTCGGACATGCTCCGGGCGGCATCGCCGAGCATCTGCCAAGCCTGGCCGAGAGCGCTTTCGGCGCTGCCGAAGGTGGTGGCCAGGACTGGCAGGCTTGAGAGAAATGCGGCATCCGGCGGGGCGGAAAAGAGCCGGGAGAGCACGGCGTAGTGTTCGGCCCGGGCGCGGTCTTCATCGGCCAGGCGGGGCAGGGCGGGCCGCTCTTCGAGAATGGCGTTCATTCGCTCATCTCCCAGGCCTTGACGCTGTCTTCATTGCTCACCAGATCGATTACCCGGCAATCGCCGCACAGGGTCAGGCGGGCTTTTGCCTGAGGGGTGGCGAACATGCTGTGCCCCGCCAGCTTGGCCAGCATGGCGTCGATGGTGGGTTTGGCGCCCATGGGTTTGCCGCAGGCGGTGCAGCAGAAAACTTCTGCTTCGGCCAGGATCCGCTCCTGGCGGCGCTCCTTGAGCAGCAGCCTGGGCAGCAGGCTGATCGCCTGTTCCGGGCAGACCGTGCGGCACAGGCCGCATTGCAGGCAGTCTCGTTCCAGCAGGGAGAGGCGGGGGGCATCGGCGGCCGCCTTGAGAGCGCCAGCCGGGCAGGCTCCGGCGCAGGACATGCACAGGGTACAGGCGGTGCTGACCTCGATGGCGCCAAAGGGTGCGCCGGCGGGGAGGGTGATCGCGTCGGGGGCGGATGGGCTGTGGCGCACGAGGTGGTCAATGACGAATTCCAGGGTCGTGCGCCGGTCGGCCAGGAGGCGAAACTCCGCAGCCGGAACGGTACTGCCGGCTACCCAGTCGGATAGCGCGTCAAGACTGTGGTCGGAATCGTCAAGAATACGGAAGTGCTCACCGGCAAACCCCAGTCCGCCGAGTATGGTTTGGGCCAGTCCGGCCTGTTGTTGCAGGGGGGCGAGGTCGTGGCTGCCAGCCCCGAGGACGGCAAGCTGCGCAGCGCCCAGGGCGATGCTGCCAAGCATGAGATCCAGCCCGACGGCATCGGCGCTCCACACTTCGACCGGGATGACATGCCCCGGCAGCTGCCGGCCCCGGCGAAGCAGGGCGGCCAGTGCCTTGTTACCGGCTTGGGCGGAATGAAAGAGGAGGCAGGCATTGCCGCCGCCGGCCGCATGGTAGGCCTGGAGCTGGGCCTTGATGACCAGGCCGAGATCGGCCACCCGCGGGTATTGATAGGCGATTGCTCCGGAGGGACAGACCGTGGAGCAGGTGCCGCAGCCCTGGCAGAGATAGGGGTCGATGCGGACGCGGTCGCCCGCTGCAACGATGGCTTCGCTGGCGCAAACGGAGATGCAGTTGCTGCAACCGGCCTGGCGGGAACGGCTGTGGGCGCACAGCCGTTCATGAAAAGCGACGTAGCGGGGTTTTTCGAATTCCCCGTCAAAGGCCAGCAGGTCGATGACCGCCAGAGCCTGATCAAGGGCATCGCGACCGGGGGCGGCATAACCGGGAGGAAGTTCGACCCGCTTGAGCAGCGGCTGACTGGAGAGATCAAGGACGACATCGAATTCGCCTTGCCGCGACAGGCTGCCTTCCTGCCAGTCCACGACAAAGGCGCCGAGATGCCCGTGCAGCCTGTTGGCGCAGCCCGCCAGCAAGGTGAATTGGAGGGGATCGGGGAGATCCTCCGGGGCCGGGAGGGGGCCGTTTGCCAGAACCGTGACCTCCCGCTGTCCGGCCAGCCGTTCGGCCCAGCCCAGTGCCACGCCGGCTTCGCCGATAATCAGCAGGCGACCGGCCGCCTGCATACTGACGGCAGGTACCGGATCGGGAGCGGGAAGGTCTGCCAGGACCGCCAGTGCGGCAGCAAGGGGGGCGGTGTTGGCAGTGGCGCGGCGCGAGGCAGAGGTGGTATTCAAGGAGTTATTTCCAAATGAGCCCCTGTTCTTAGCAGGGTTCGTGCCAACGCAAAGACCGGTTTTCCCGCTAGTAACTCATTGATTTTTCGTGGTCGTTGTGGGGGCGGTGTGGCGGGTTGAGACATTTTGTCCGGCGCTGGCCAAAATGTCGCGGTTTTCTTCGGGTTTTCCGTCCTGCTTTTCTGCCTCTTGCGGCGAGGTACCCTCTTCCTTGAACAAGCCCTTGAACTGGCTGAGGGTGGCCAGCATGGCTTCCGGAATTGGCTCGCTGACCGAGTAGTCGTCAATGTAGGTGTCGAGGCCATCCATGATGTTGAAATGGGGGTCGGCGAAGAGCTTCTTCATGGCCTGCCGGCGCACTTCTTCGCTGATTTCCTGGCGCAGGAACTGGCCGAAATCACTCTCCGGTCCGAGGGCGGCGAGCAGGGTTTCGGCTTCGGCCGCCGTCGGTGGAGCAGTTTCCTGCGCCGGCGCCTGCGCGGCGGCCTGTTTCAGGCGTGACCAGCGGGAGAGGAAACGGCCCGCTTCGCTCATGGCTGGGTATCCCTGGGGCGTTGGCCGGCAAAGGGATCGTTGCGGCGGATTTTTTTCTTCGGAGCGGGCCGATAATGCGTATTCACGAAATCCCCGATCCAGTCGGCAATCTCCGGCGGCATGGCAACGCCGTCCACCTGCTCGCCGGAATCGAGATAGCGCGCCGCTTCGCCGTAGCTGACAGTGAGGCTGACCGGTCGGGCGAAATCCTCCTCCAGACGCCACAGGACAAAAACACGGGGACTCGGCGAGGTCAGGTTGAGGTAGTAGTTTTCCGCTTCGTCGCGAAACAGTTCGATGGCCAAGCCGTCCACCCGGAACTGCTCCCGGTTTTCGTCAGCCATCATGGGGGTGGTGGCGGCCTGTGGTGCGTCAAAGGAGGGGACGACCCCGGCCATTTCCCATTTTTCGCTTGCCCAGCGGTTTTGCAGGCGTACTTTTTCGACAATCACGGCAACGGGAAACTGTTTCATGGCGACGCCCGGTCAATTTTCTTTTTTCAGCATAGCGCAAGAATGGAGCAGTGGGGAGGCGAGTGTAGAATCCTGGCACCATGCGACCGCAACTCTCCTCGGCCAGCCGTCCGCTGACCTATACCATTCCCGCCCTCAACGAACTGGGAGAGTCGGTTCCGACGGCCATTGCCGGCGAACATCCCCTGACCCTCTACGTGGACAAGCGGGAGATCGTTACCCTGATGACCCTCGGTGCCGCGCCGGAAGCCCTGGCCCTCGGTTCCCTGCGCAACCCGCGACTGATCGGCAGCCTGGCCGAAATCGCCGCCGTGCAGGTGGACTGGCAGGTGGATGCGGTGGCGGTGACGACCCGCCACGGCCAGTCGGTGAGCCCGGCCCGGATGGAAAAGCGGACGGTGACCACCGGCTGCGGCCAGGGAACGGTTTTTGGCGACCTGATGGCGGAAATTGACGACATTCGCCTGCCCGCCACGGCCACCCTGTCCCGCGCCGGACTGTACGGATTGCTCGATGCCGTGCGCCAGCATGAGTCGATCTACAAGCAGGCCGGCGCCGTGCATGGTTGCGCCCTGGCAGCCAATACCGGCAATCCCGGCGACATTCTCATGTTTGTCGAGGATGTCGGGCGCCACAACGCGGTGGACGCCATTGCCGGTCAGATGTGGCTGGACGGGCTGGAGGGGGGCGACAAGATTTTCTACACGACCGGGCGGCTGACCTCCGAAATGGTCATCAAGACGGCCCAGATGGGCATTCCCTTCCTGGTTTCCCGCTCCGGTTTGACCCACATGGGCTGGCAGCTTGCCCGCCGCCTGGGCATGACCATGATCGGTCGTGCCCAGGGCAAGCATTACCTGTTGTTCAGCGGAGAGGAGCGTTTCATACCATGATTACCGGCGTTATTCTGGCCGGCGGCCTGGGCCGTCGCATGGGCGGCATCGACAAGGGTTTGCAGGAACTGCGCGGCCAGCCGATGGTGCATTGGGTGGTTGAGCGCCTGGCGCCGCAAGTTGATGAATTGCTCATCAACGCCAACCAGAACGGCGAGCGCTACGGGGCTTTCGGTTACCCGGTCGTGCCCGATCAGGTGCCCGATTTTGCCGGCCCCCTGGCCGGGTTGCACGCGGCCCTTGCGGCAGCGAAGCACCCGTTGGTCGCCACGGCGCCCTGCGATTCCCCCTTCCTGCCGGACGATCTGGTCAGCCGGCTGAAGTCGGCCCTCGATTCGGACGGCGCCGATCTGGCCGTGGCGAGGACTTTCGATCAGCCGCATCCGGTTTTCTGTCTGTGCAAAAGGGAGGTGCTGCCTCATCTGACGGAATTCCTGGCTGGCGGCGGGCGCAAGATAGACCGCTGGTACGCTACCCTGAAGGTGGTCGAAGTGGCTTTTGATGACGAAGCCGAGGCCTTCGAGAATATCAACACCCGGGACGAACTGGCCCGTTTCGACCGCCCGGCTCAGTCAGCAGGAAGCGCGTGATCCGCCACGAAAGCAGGCGGCAGGCTGGGCGCCGAATTGCCACCCCGGCCGGCAGGGCGATTCCGGGGGCTATTCCCCGTGCTCTGATTTCAAGGGGGGAGGAAAGGGCGGACGTGTAAGCCGAGGCGGGGCTATTCAACAGGCAGTGGAAGGGTGTGCTTTTTTCCAGGAGGCAACAACAAGCCGGGTTCTCCCGGTTTTTTGTTGTCTTTTTATTGCTTGTAAGTGGACGGTATGCGGAAGCGGGTGGCTGAGAGCAACGGAAATATAAGCTTTGATCGATATCGAATTGGGTTTATTATATCGTTTAGATCGTTTTTGATTGGGCTCCCATGTCCTTGCTTACCCCTGCTGAAGCTGCCAAAAAACTCAAGGTCTCCCCCATTACTCTTCGGAAATGGGCGGATGCCGGATTGATCGAGGTGCGTACAACAATCGGCGGGCATCGGCGCTATCTGGCGAGCGAAGTGGAGGGGATGCTGGCCAGGCAAGGCAGCCGCAAGGGGCGGGAAACAAAAATCCTGATCGTGGACGACGACGTCATGATGATTGAACTGGTGCGAGATCTGCTCCTGATGTCGTCCAGGCCGTTCGCCATCGAAACCGCCCTGGATGGTTTCGATGCGGGAAGGAAACTGGCGGTCTTTCAACCCGACCTCATGTTTTTGGACTTGATGATGCCTGGTCTGGACGGGTTTGAAGTGTGCCGTCGAGTCAAATCAAGCGGTCAGGGGAGAAAACTTCGCATTATTGCCATGACCGCTTACCCGACGGAGGAGAACGTCCGCCGCATCGAGGCGGAGGGGGCTGAGGTTTGTCTCGCCAAGCCGGTCAGTCAACCGCTTTTGATGGCGGCCATCGACCGCAGCGAGCTTTCGGCACTTTACCCAACGCCGGTCGAATGACCGCATAGCTGGACGCATGACCATGGCCATTCATCCTCCGAGTATTCTGGTTGTCGAAGATGACCTCTTTCTCCGTCAGCTGCTGACCGATCAGCTTGTGGAATGCGGATACCGCGTGACGGCAGTGGAAGACGGCAGCCAGGCTTTGTGGGTTCTTGGAAAAGAGTCCGTTGATCTGGTGGTGACCGATATTTTCATGCCCAACATGGAGGGCATAGAAATGATTCGAGCGCTCCAGGAGCGCTTTCCGCAGCTGCCGATTTTTGCCGTCAGCGGCGGGACCCGCTTGATGGACAAGCACGTCATCCTTTCTGTTGCCCGGCGGTTCGGCGCCAAGGAAATCTTTCCCAAGCCAGTGGACATGGTTCTCCTGCGCGCCAAGCTTGAGGAGTATCTGGGTCAGGTCACCTCGGCTGCTGTTCCCGGTGCGGCGGCGGAAGTGACCGATATTGCCGACATTGCCGTCCCTCCGGCGGCCTCGAATAGTGTCCGGGAAATATCGACCGTTTTTGATAATGTTCCGGATGCGCTGCTCCTCCTGGTTCGGGGGGCCAATGGCATATGGCACATTACAAGCAGCAACCGTACTGCCACCGAGTTGTTCGGGATATCCAACGAAGGCATGGTTGGCATGACGCTCGACGATATCTTCGGAGTCGAGGCCGTTTGCCAGGATGGTACCCCGCTACCCGAGCTATGCCGGGAAAGCCGAGGACCGGTCGAAGAGGAAAAGTATCTGGCGGCGCGGCGGGATGACTACTGGGTGGATTTTAACTGGTGGCATCTCAAGTTCGTACCGATTCCCACGGACGACGGAGATGTCTGCGAGGTTGCCGGGATTTTCCGGATCGTGACCGACAGCCGGCAGATGCGGGAGTCTCTGAAACAATTCACGAGCGCCATCTCCCAGGCCAGCAGCATCATCGCCATTGTCGAGCTGGATGGGACAATCGATTTCATCAACCCCGCTTTTGAAGCAATGGTCGGCATCTCCAGTGACGCAGCGGTCGGGCACAACATTTTCCAGTTGTGCATTCCTCCCCAATCCGCCGATCTATACACCCCGATGATTGATTCCATTGCCCGTCTGGCGCCATGGCAAGGCGAGCTGCCAAGCAAGAAATACGATGGCGCCGTCTATTGGGAAAATGTTCGTATTTCACCCATTCTCAATGAAAAAGGGTTTGCTGACCGTTACCTGTTCATCAAGGAAGACATCACCGAAAAACGCCGGATAGAAAACCAGCTCAAGCTGGCAAGCCGGGTGCTGGAAACCACCGACGCCGGCGTAATCATTACGGATTTCGCCGGGGTGATCGAGTCGGTTAACCCGGCTTTTACCAAAATTACCGGATACACCTCCGAAGAAGCGGTCGGGCAATCACCGAAATTCCTGCGCTCGGGTGCGCACGGCGAACAGTTTTACAGTGAATTCTGGAAACAGTTGACCCGTCACGGGCATTGGAGCGGCGAATTCGTTGATCGCAAGAAAGATGGCGAAGCCTTTGTTTCCAGTATTTCCATTTCAGCCTTGTACGCTCCAGGAGGGGCTCCCAGCCACTATGTCGGGGTGTTCTCGGATGTCACGAAACTCAAGGATTCCCAGCGTCGTCTGGAAAACCTGGCCAACTATGATGGCTTGACCGGCCTGCCCAACCGCCACCAATTGCTCGACCGCCTGAACCGTGCCTTGCAGCGAGCCAAGCGATTCGATCATCAGGTGGCGTTGATGTATTTCGATCTCGATCACTTCAAGCTGGTCAATGACACCCTGGGTCACCAGGCCGGAGATATCCTGCTTCAGGAGGTCAGCCGAAGGGCTCTCCGGCAACTCCGTGATGAAGATACCCTGGCCCGTCTGGGAGGGGATGAGTTCGTGGTTGTCCTGGAAGGCGTCACCACACCGGAAAGAATTTCCCTGGTTGCGGAGCGGATCATCGATGACATCCGGCAGCCGTTCTTCATTCATGGCCAGGAGGTCTATGTCGGGTGCAGTATCGGCATTTCCTTCTATCCCAAGGATGCCGAGGAGGTGGATACACTGATGCGCAATGCAGACCTGGCCCTCTACCGTGCCAAGGACGAAGGCAGGAACTGCTATCAGACCTATTCCAGCGAATTGAACGAGAAAGCCCACCAGCGCTACCTGATCGAAACACGCCTGCGCAAAGCGATAGAGCTTGGCGAACTATCCATGGTCTATCAGCCGCAATTTGGCGGCGCCAACCATCAACTGATCGGTGCCGAGGCGCTGCTGCGCTGGAATAACCGGGAGATGGGGCAGATTTCGCCAACCATATTCATTCCCGTCGCCGAGCAGACCGGTCTGATCGTTCCCATCAGCCTATGGGTCATCGAGCAGGTGTGCCGGATGCAAAAACGGGCTCTGGAGAGCGGGATCATGCCGATCCGGGTTGCCATAAATATATCCCCGGTGCAATTCAAGCAGCACGATATGGTGGCCTCGTTTCTGCGCATCCTGGAGCAGGAAGGTATACCGCCAAAATATATTGAAATTGAAGTCACCGAGGGCACCATCATGGTCAATCCCGACAAAGCCATCGAGACCCTCAATCAATTGCGTGCCCACGGCTTTTCCATTGCCGTCGACGATTTCGGAACGGGGTATTCCTCTCTGGGGTATCTCAAACGCTTCCCGATCGACAAGCTGAAAATCGACCAGACTTTCGTCAGAGATCTGGAAATCGATTCGGATGATGCTGTCATCGTCTCCGCAATTATCGCCATGTCTCACCACTTGGGGGTCAAGACCCTGGCCGAGGGCGTGGAAACCGACAAGCAGCTGGACTATCTGAATACCGCCGGATGTGAAGAAATTCAGGGTTACCTGCTCGGCAAACCCATGCTGGAGACGGATTTTGTCAAGATTGTGCGGAGCAGCCAGGCTGCCTAGCCAGAGAGAAACCCCGCAAAGGAAAGCAAGCCATGTCACAAACTAAAAAAATACTGATCGTCGATGACAGCAAAGTATCCCGGATGCTGATCCGGAGAATGGTGGCGGAGCAGCGCCCCGGCTGGCTCTGCTCCGAAGCCGGCGGCGGCAGCGAGGCTCTCGCCGAAGCCCTGAATACCGTATTTGACTACGCAACTGTGGATGTCAACATGCCGGGCATGGATGGATTGGAACTGACCCGGCGATTTCGCGAGGAGTGTCCGCAGTTGCGCGTTTGCCTCCTCACTGCAAATTTTCAGGAAGACACCCGCCGACTTGCCGAAACCTATCAGGCAGGTTTCCTGCGCAAGCCGATCACCGAGGAAGGCATTGCCAACGCCATCTCATTTTTTGAGCAAGCATCATGAGGCAGCTTGACGAACTGGAAATCGATGCCCTTAAGGAAATACTCAATATCGGCATTGGCCACGCGGCGGAAAGCTTCTCGAAAACAATTTGTTCGCCGGTCCGGTTATCGGTTCCCTCTCTGGAACTGCTGTATGGCGACAAAGCCGCCGAGGAACTCAGCGGCCTTGATGTCAATATCGGCAGCATGGTCAAACAGCGCTTCTACGGGGGATTTGCTGCCGATGGCGTGCTGGTGTTTCCCAACAATGCAACCCTCGAACTGGTCCGCCTCATGGTAGGTGGCGACGTGCACCTGCGGGAGTTGCATGAACTGGAACAGGATGCCCTGATCGAAATCGGCAACATCCTGTTCAACTCCAGTGTTTCCGTTATTTCCGACATGATCGGCATGCCTTTTCAATCGAGCATGCCTCGCTACGAAAGCGGTCCCCTTAATCAGTTGCTGTCTGAATTCCACACCGAGGAGAAATGTCTTCTCCTCATGAACATCGCCTTTACCGTCGAGCAAATTCAGGTACAGGGTTACATCATGTTTCTCATGAAGGTGGATTCCGTGGAGATATTCATCGCCTCCATCAAAAAATACCTCGGGCTTCCGGAATGAGTTCCGATGTCATTGTTGCCAGCGGCAGCTCCGGACCCGACGAAATGCCATCGATTGTCACCCAGGAGCTTCTTCTTGATGGGCTCAACTCGTTTGTGGACGGGGTTGTTCTGATCGGCTCGACACAGCGCATCACCTTCTGGAATGAGGCCATGGCAAGCATGGCCAACATCCCCGCGAAGAATGCGGTGGGTGCCACGCTGCAAGAATTGTTTCCGGACCAGGCGGATGGCCGGCTCATTGTCGCCATCAACTGGGCGCTGAAAAACGGCCTGCCCTCTGTGCTGTCTTCGTCGCTTAACCGTCGACCTCTTCCGTTGCTTGTCGACGGCCGGCAGATCAAGCAATCCATTTACGTCACCCCTCTGTCCAATCCGAGCGGGGAAAGCGGATGCCTCGTTTGCTTTCGGGACGTGACCGCTCTGGTTGAAAAAGACATGTTGCTGCGCGCCAGGGCTCAGGATTTACAGGATTCCCTGGCGGCTGTAGCCCAGGCCCGGGATGCCGCCGAGTCTGCATC
Source organism: uncultured Rhodocyclaceae bacterium (assembly GCA_964536245.1). Lineage (GTDB taxonomy): Bacteria > Pseudomonadota > Gammaproteobacteria > Burkholderiales > Rhodocyclaceae > CAZHVZ01. Next base: position 35,368 of record CAZHVZ010000002.1, on the reverse strand, counting down.
CCGGGCCAAGAGTGCTTTTCTGGCCAATATGAGCCACGAATTGAGAACGCCCCTGCACGCCATTCTGGGCTTTTCCGATGTGCTCCGGCGGGATGCCTCGCTGAGCGAGCAGCAACAGGAAACCCTGAGCATCATCCACAAAAGCGGCAACCACCTGCTCGGCCTGATCAACGATGTTCTGGAAATTGCCAAGATCGAAGCCGGCAAAGTTCAGCTGCATCTGGCCCCCTTTGACTTGGCTACCCTGATTCTCGATGTGGCCGAAATGCTCCGCATCCGGGCCGAGGAAAAAGGTCTGGAGCTTTGTATTGACGAAGCCTCGCACTATCCGAGGTTCATTCTCGGTGATGCAGCGAAAATCCGGGAAATTCTCATCAACCTTCTCTCCAACGCGATCAAGGCCACCGATCAAGGTCGGGTCACTCTTCGCATCGGGGTCGCGCACAAGCGCCAGGAGCGTCTGATTATCGAGGTCGAGGACACCGGTTGCGGTATCTCCCCGGAAGATCAGAGCAGGATTGTCGAACCCTTTGTGCAGATTGAAAACCAGAAGAAACAGCAGGGCACCGGCTTGGGCCTGGCCATCACCCGCCAATTTGTCGAACTGATGGGAGGCTGCCTGTCACTGGTCAGCACGCCCGGTCAGGGGAGTATTTTCAAAGTTGAGCTGGAGGTGGAGGAGGCCTTTGCCGAAGATCTGCCACGGATCAAGCCTGTCCGAGGTGAGGTGGTCCGTCTGGAACCGGGCCAGGGCGCCTACCGGGTTCTGGTGGTGGAAGACCAGCCGGAGAATCGCTGGCTGCTCATCACCCTTCTGGAGAGCGCAGGTTTTCAGGTCCGCTCGGCGGAGAACGGCAGCGAGGCGGTTGCGCAATTCCAGACCTGGAACCCCCATTTCATCTGGATGGATTGGCGACTCCCGGAAATGGACGGAATCGAAGCGACCCGCCGGATTCGTGCCCTTGAGGGCGGGCGGCAGGTCAAGATCGCGGTGGTGACGGCCTCCATTTTCAAGGAAAGCGACCAGCAGCTGGCGACGGCCGGGTTCGATGACATCGTGCATAAACCGTTTTATCCGGAGAAAATTTTCGACTGCATGGAAAAGCTCCTGGGCGTCCGCTACGAACGTTCGGCAACGGTTGCCGACGAACGCGCCACGCACGCCGGAGTCTCCCAGGCGGCCCTGTCCCGGTTGCCGGGCGATCTGCGCGAGGATCTGACGCGGGCGCTTTCCATGCTCGACCAGGATGCCATCGTCAAAACCGTGGCCGGCATCGGTGAATTGGACGCTGAACTGGGGGCCGCCTTGCGGGAGAGGACGCGCCGTTATGACTACCAGACAATCCTGACCGCACTTGAAGAAATCCCCGGCCGTGATGGACAAGACTGAAACCGGGAGCCCCTCCGGGAAAGGCAGCTACGCAATGAATGACAGGACCTCTTTGCCGCAACAGGAAATACTGGTTGTGGACGACATGCCGGCGAATCTTGATCTTCTGGTGACGCTTCTCTCGGAGGTCGGCTACAAGGTGCGCCCGGCATCCAGCGCAGCCCTCGCCTTGCAGTCTGCCCAGGCCCACCCGCCCTCCCTGCTGCTGCTCGATATCCGTATGCCGGGCATGAACGGATTCGAGCTGTGCCGGCGGCTCAAGGATGATCCCCGTACGCAGGACATTCCCATCATCTTTATCAGCGGCCAGAACGATCTCGGGGATCGCATTCACGGATTTGAAGTCGGCGGTGTGGACTTCATCGGCAAGCCTTTTCATCGCCAGGAAGTGCTGGCCCGGGTACGTTCTCACCTCGCCCTGTACCAAACCCAGGTCGAACTCGAAGGTCGCGTCCGGGAGCGGACCAGTGAGCTTGAGAAGAGTTTCAGTCAGCTGCGGGAAACCGAATTGGCCATGAACCTGGCCGGCATCGGCATTCACCGGGTGGACGCCAACAGCGGCCAATTGCTCTACGTCAACGATTACTTCTGCCAGGCCCATGGTTATCTGCGGGCAGAACTTCTCGGCATGACCATTCAGCAACTCACGCCGGCCTTGCTCGGCAAGCCTTTTACGGATTCAACCGCGCCCCTTCGCGAGCAGGGGAGCGGAAGATTTGAAACCATCCAGCGTCACAAGGACGGGCACCCCATTCCGGTGGAAATCACCTTCCACTACCAGGCGGAACAGAACCTTCGCCCTGGGCACTTCATCGGCTTCATGAGCGATATCAGTGAACGCAAGAAGGCCGAAGCAACAATCCGACTGGACAGGGAACAGCAGACCATACTGCGCGAGCTTCTGGAATTGACCTTGATGGGAGCCGCCGTCGAAGACACCCTGGGGCAATGCCTGGATCGCCTGCTCACCCTTTCCTGGCTCAATATCCAGCCACGTGGTGCGATCTATCTCTACCAGCCGGAAACAGGGAGCATAAGGCCGGCAGTTGCCCGACATCTGCCGGATGATGTGCAGTCTATCTGTGCTCAGGTGCCTGCCGGCAGCTGTCTCTGCGGCCGGGCGGTCTCCAGCGGTGTCTTGCAATACGCTGAACTCGCCGACAGCCGGTACGATGTGATGCACTGCGGACTCACCGGGCACGGCCATTACTGTCTGCCCCTGACGACCAATGGTGAGGTGCTTGGCGTGCTGTCCCTTCATCTGCTCTCGGAGGGCAGACGCAACCCGGAAAAAGAGGCGTTTCTCTCCTCGGTTGCCGGAATTCTCGCTGGCTACATCTCCAGAAAGGCAGGGGAAGAGGCTCTCGCCAAGCACCAGGCGGTGCTCGAGGCAACCATTGTCAAGCGTACTTCCGATTTCGTTGCCAGCGAAAGGCGCACCCGTGCCATTGTCACCACCATGCTGGAAAGCGTTATCCAGATTGACAGCCAGGGACGGATTCTTTTCCTGAACCATGCTGCTCAGGAGATGTTCGGTTACGGTGAGGAGGAGTTGCTGGGATGCAATGTTTCCATGCTCATGCCGGAACCCCATTCTTCCCTCCACGATGCCTACATTTCCCGTTTTCTCCGGACCCGCCAGTCCCGGATCATGGGCAGCCGTAGCGAAGTGTCCGGACGACGAAAGGATGGCAGCTGCTTTCCCATGGAAATCGCCATAAACGAAATGGTGGATGACCACGGCAGTACTTTCCTGGGCGTGCTGCGGAATATGACTGCCCAGAAGGAGGGTGAGCAGGCATTGACGGCTGCCCTGATCAAGGCCAATGCGGCCACCGAGGCCAAGAGCAGTTTCCTGGCCAACATGAGCCACGAAATCCGCACGCCGCTCAATGCGGTACT
>CAZHVZ010000002.1:20726-32066 GCA_964536245.1 uncultured Rhodocyclaceae bacterium | reverse complement strand
TGGACCTACGAAAACCGCGCCATATACTACACGGAGCTTACCAAAATCGGCGCCCGCGATAACCGGGGTCAGAAATCCGCCACCCTGTTCGAACGCATAGAGGATTCGGGCAGCCATCTGCTGGCTGTCGTCAATGACATTCTCGATTTCTCCAAAATCGAGGCCGGAAAATTCAAGGTGGAGAAGCAGCCCTTCGCGCTCTACCAGACGGTGGACCATGTCCTCGGTTTTGTCGCCACCCTGGCGGAAGAAAAAGGCCTTTCCCTGACCAGCACCCTGCCGCCCGATCTGTCGGAATGGGTCGAGGGCGATGCGCTGCGGCTGACCCAGATACTCACCAACCTGCTTTCCAATGCGGTCAAGTTTACCGAACACGGCAGGGTGGCTCTTCTAGCCAGTCGCCAGGGGGAGGCGTTGGAGTTCGTCGTGGTGGATAGCGGCATCGGCATGAACGACGAACAACTGGGCCGCCTCTTCCAGCCTTTTGAGCAGGCCTGTTCTTCCATCTCGCGCAGCCATGGGGGAACCGGTCTGGGGCTGGCAATCAGCAGGAAGCTTGCCCAGCTGATGGGGGGCGATATCACGGTTCAAAGCACCCCCGACCTTGGCAGCCGTTTCACCTTGCGCCTGCCCCTGCGCCCGATAGCCCCGCCTGAAGTCAGCCGGGCGCAGCCGGTCGGGAACGGAGAGGCCGGCCAGCGGTTGCGCGGGTTTTCCATTCTCGCTGCCGATGACGTGGAGCTGAATCGCCTCATTCTTGAGGATATGGTCACTCATGAAGGCGCTCGAATAACCCTTGCTTGCGACGGGCAGCATGCGCTGAATCTTCTTGCATCGAACGGAGCATCGGCGTTTGACATCGTTCTCATGGATGTCCAGATGCCGGTGATGGATGGTCTGGAGGCCACCCGGCGCTTGGCCCAACTCGCCCCGACTCTGCCGGTCATCGGTCTGACCGCCCATGCCATGGCCGAAGAGCGGGCCAAATGCCTGGCTGCCGGCATGGTGGACCACGCGGTCAAGCCGGTGGATATTGATCTGCTCGTGGCAGCCATCCACCGCCACGCACGCCCTCGTCCGGTGCCCGCCGCCATGACGGATTCCTTGGCTGCCGTGGCTTCCTCGCCGGATATCGAATGCTGCAATGATCCGCAAGTGATTGATCTGAGTATTCTTGCCGCACGTGTGGGCAATGATCCCGGCAAGATCGCCAAATACTCGGCCCTGTTTGTCCGGTCGGCGGGAGAAATCCTTTCGGCCATGCACGCCGCCCGGAGTGCCGGTGATCTGGCCCAGCTGGCCGGCTGGGACACCGGCTGAAGCCCGGCGCCCTCACCGTCGGGGCCATGCGTTTTGCCGAGCTCTGTGAAGAACTGGAAGCCTACCGAGCCGAGAGCGAGTTGCCGGAAGCCGGTGCCACGGTGGAGCAGCTGATTGCCCTGTTCGAGCGTATCAAGAGCGATCTCAAGGCATCGCCGGCTAGCGTTGTCGAGGCCATGGTAGCCGGGGTTCTGTCTGGGTAAAGGCGGGATTTCTCGCCGCCTGAAGGCGATATTTGCTGGCTATATTGGCAAATTGGCAAGACAGACTTCCGGCAGATCACTCCCAGGGGGGCGTCGGCGGCCTTACCGAAGCCCTGGCAAAGCCGTGCCGGCTTCGGTAGCGCACCTTAGCGGGCAAGGGAGAGGTAAGCCACGACAAAATCGGCGACTTGCTGCGGGGAGTTGATATCGAGCTGGGGCAAGGCGGTATCCAGCTGGCGGTCACTGGCCACCGCCACGACGTGGGGGTCCTCCGGGAAGAGCAGCGGCTTGCCGATTTCCTCCCGATAGATTTCGATCTTGGGGATGGGTTCCCGCTTGAATCCCTCGACCAGCACCAGGTCGCAGGGAGAAAGCTGGCTCAGAGCTTCGTTCAGGCTCAGTTCGGGCCGGCCCCGCAGTTCGTGCATGACGGCCCAGCGATTGGCCGAGGTGATCAGCACCTCGCGGCAACCAGCGTGGCGGTGGCGGTGGGAATCCTTGCCCGGATGATCGATCTCGAAATCATGGTGGGCGTGCTTGATGAGGGAAACCACCAGCCCGCGAGCTTCGAGCAGGGAGATCATTTGCTCGATCAGCGTCGTTTTGCCACTGCCTGACCACCCTGCAAAACCGATAATCTTCATCTTTGCTCCTCTTGCCCTTCTTGCGGCCTGCTGTTTGGGGAGGTGATTATCCACCATAATCCGTGCTGGAATGACACCCGAAAAAGACGTCGACGTTTGCCTGAAAGGTCGCCATGCACCGGTTGCTTCGGTAATGGAATGACAAAACAAGAAATGCCGCTTGCTGGCAAAATGCCCGGCATGGCGCAGGTTCTGTGCGGGCTGTGGGGGCGATTCCATGTCCCTGCTCAACACAGGTCGCCATCGTGGTCCGGATTTGCACGGCAGCCTCGTGGAGATGCTCGTTCTGGCGAGAAGCAAGAGCCGGCTTTCGATCGGAGGTTGATAATCAGCAGGAGTGGGTATGGGCAGCTTGATAGAAAGGCAGATAGGGCGGATTCAAGCTCGTAGACATTGCCCCCCGGAATGGGTAGCCCGGATGAGCCATGGCCTGCAAAAAGGAAAGAGGCTCTTTCTCATGGCTGCGCTTTTATCGCCATGGAGCGTATTGCCTGCAACTGAAATGCCTTCCCAGGAAAACTCTGCCGAAGGGATGGAAACAAAAAAACAGGCTTCCAAACTGCCGCCCTGCCCGGCATCCGAAAGTGAGCGGAGCCAAGTGTCTCCGTTTTACTTCAACCTCTGTGCCGGGGTGCATTTGCCTAAATCTGACGCCTCTCAGGAAGTGGGCGGCAAGGTCGCCATTCCCCCACGACCGGACTACATCCCCAAGGAATTGCCGTCTTGCCCGACCTGGAACCCCAATTCACTGGCCTCCCCCTACTACCCGTGTCCGGGGCAAAAGCTGGGGTTGCCTAAGGACGAAGCTGCTGCGGCACTGCCGCCGGAAATCCGCGAGTTGCTGGATAACTTACTGAAAATGTACCGTGAGCCGGGGCTATTCACGGATCGACGCAAGGTGCTGGCTTTGCTTGGGATCAAGCAGGTCTCGCGACACTGGGCCTCACGATCCACCAACATGCCGGCGGAATAGCCTACGCATTTTACGGACACCTTCGCCAGGGAAGGGTTGTTTGCCAGATCGGGGTGGCGGGGGACCTATAGCTATGACGGTTGGCGCGACAAGGGCAAAAGTTGGCACAGCAGTTTTTCTGTAGAGGTGGACCGCCATGTGGAGTGCATCAACAGCCGAGCGGTCGAGGGTTATCTCGATCTGTTCCTGCAAACCGGGTTGAGCGGGAAAGTTCACCCGGTTCCCCCTGAACGATGGTATCGCCACGGCGAATTCGGCAGTCCTTATGCCTTGGCGCTTGGCCCCTTAACACCTTCCTTGGGGCTGGTTTTTAGTAGCGGATGTTTAAATCAGATTGGCCTAGGTGAAACTTTTGAATATCAATATATTGGAGATGAAAATAGCATCACTGAATGATACGGTGTTTGAAATACTGAAGAGCGATACACGGGTTAATCCGGCTGCTCTGCAAAGGATGGTCGATCTCGCTAACGGTAACCCGGTGTTGAACGCCTATATTGTCCAGTCGCAGACGACAGGGGGCGTGCGCTTCCGTTTGGCGGAAGGGGACGAACTGAAGAAGGAGGCGGCATTTTTTAATTGAACGCCTGCGCTATTGGCGGCGCTTCGTTCTATGGGGTGAATATGCCGGTTCAGGATGAGATTGCTGTTTCCTGGAGAACCTCCGATGGAGGCAGCCATTCCGTTCGAGTGCCAGTAAGAGCCCAGATCAAGGATTTAACGCGGCTGGACGTCTTGTTCTTGAATTTGAACGGCGATCAGTTGACGGTAATACAAGGGCTTCATCACACAACTCCAGGGCTTGTGGGGTTGGAGCGTATCCAGTTGTGCCCGTAGTTTCAATCATTCCAACTGGATAAGGCAAGTCTCGTGGCTGGACATATATTGGGTACCGCTTCCGACGAAGCGAAAGCAGATATTGGCCGGTTGCAACAACTTGCTGGCCAGAAGCAGGGCTATAGCGTGTGGAAGACATGGATTGTCATCGTTTCAGAATGTAATTCATTTGACCTCGGCTCTCATACCAAATATCATTGAGTGTTTCGAAAAATCGCCTGAATCAAGGAGTTACTCATGGCTGTCAACCGTACCCGCCGCTCTTCCCTGGAGCGCCGTTGCATTTCCAAGTCTGCCAAGCGTCTGTTCAAGGGCTCCGGCAAGACGATGTTCAAAGTGATCTACGCTGCGGAATGTCATCAGCGCAACCGTAAAGCCCTCGGTTAAGTCACTGCCGGATTACGCAAGCCCCGGCCACTGCAAGGTGGTCGGGGCTTCTTGCATTTTTGATCGATCAATTTTGGCGAAAGCATCATGGCCCAGTTAATCCTCATGCCCGGCAAGGAGCGTTCGGCGCTCAAGCGCCACCCCTGGCTGTTCGCCGGCTCGGTTGGCCGACTGGAGGGGCGTGCCCGGCCCGGCGATACGGTGGAGGTGCTGGCCGACGACGGGCGTCCTTTGGGCAAGGCGGCTTACAGTCCGAGGTCGCAGATCCGCGTGCGTTTCTGGACGTTCGATGCCGATGAAACGGTGGATGATGCCTTCTTCAAGCGCCGCGTCGCGGCTGCCGTGGCCCGCCGTGCAGCGCTGCCGGAGTTGGCCGGGCAGGAGGGGGTGCGCCTCATCCATGCCGAGTCGGACGGCTTGCCGGGAGTGATTGCCGACCGTTATGGCGACACCGTGGTGGTGCAGCTGACTTCCGCCGGCGCTGACAAATGGCGCCACGCCATTGTCGGCGCACTGGTCAAGGCGACCGGCTGTGTTAGGGTCTATGAGCGTTCCGATTCCGACGTGCGCGGCCTTGAGGGGCTGGAGCCGGTAACCGGCTGGGTGTATGGCCAGGCACCGGACAGCCCTTGCTCGATTCTGGAAAATGGCGTGCGTCTGGGGATTGATGTGGTGGGCGGCCACAAGACCGGCTTCTATCTTGATCAGCGCGACAATCGCCGCTTGCTGGGCGAACTGTCTGCCGGCAAGGAGGTGCTCAACTGCTTTTGCTATACCGCCGGGTTTTCCCTGCAAGCCCTGGCTGGCGGAGCGGCCAGCGTTTTGTCCATCGATTCTTCCGGTCCGGCTCTGGCACAGGGACAGGCCAATCTGGCCCTCAATCCGCAGTTGCCGGCCAAGCGTGCCCAGTGGCAGGAGGCCGATGTCTTCGAGGCCTTGCGGGCCTTCCGCAAGGCGGGGCGGCAGTTCGACCTGATCGTTCTCGACCCGCCCAAGTTTGCGCCTTCCGCCGCTCACGCCGACCGGGCTTCCCGCGCCTACAAGGATATCAACCTGCTCGGTCTGCGCCTGCTCAGGCCGGGGGGCTTGTTGATGACCTATTCCTGCTCCGGCGGCATCGGCCTTGAATTGTTCCAGAAAATTGTCGCCGGCGCGGCGCTGGATGCCGGTCGTGAGGCGCGCATTGTCCGGCGTCTGGCCGGCTCGGCAGATCATCCGGTGGCGCTGAACTTTCCGGAAGGCGAATACCTCAAAGGCTTGCTCGTTCAGGTCGACTAACAACCGTGACTCCCTTGCGCCGGATCCTCTTCGTCCTTGCTCTCCTTGCCGCCCAGTGGGTGGCCGGGGCGCACGCCGTCGAGCATCTGGCCGGCAAGGAAGGGGCCTTGCCAACGCACGTTTGCGAGCTTTGCCTGGCCGCTCACGACCTCTCTTCCGCCCTGCCGGTTGGGGCGGCTCTGCCGCCGGTTGCCGCCGGCCCCGTGCAACCGGATAGTCCCCCGGTTGCCGGGCGGCATGCGCTGCCGCCGCCTCCGGCCTGTCAGGGCGCTCCGCCGCTTGCCTGAAATGCCTTGTTGATACTGGCCGCGAGTGCTTCGCGACCGGTTGTTCATCGTCTTTCAGGAGAGTTCCATGTTGCAGCGAAAAATTGCTTTCGCCGCTGCCCTTGCCGTTTCCGGCGGGGCTTCGGCAGCCAGTGAAGCTGATCTGGCCGCCATTCGTGCGCAGATCAGCGAAATCAAGACCACCTACGAGCAGCGCATTGCCGCCCTTGAAGAAAAGCTGGCCCGGGCCGAAGCCAAGGCCGCTCGGGCCGAGGAGCGCGATTTCGGAGCGGGCCTGGCGGCGGTTAGTGCTCCGCGCAGCAGTGCGGCAGCGTTCAATCCCGAAATATCCCTCATTCTGGATGGAAAATACACCAACACTTCCCGCCATCCGGAGAGCTACCGTATTCGCGGATTTATCCCCAATGGGGGTGAAATTGCCCCGCCACGCCGCAGCTTTTCCATCGGTGAAACGGAGTTGGCCCTGTCGGCCAGTGTCGATCATTTGTTCCGGGGGGAGGTCCGCCTTTCCATGGCCGGGGATTCCAGCTCCGTGTCCACCGAAGAAGCCAGTATTGAAACCCTGGCTCTGCCGGCAGGGCTGAAGCTGAAGGCCGGGCGTTATCTGTCGGGGATCGGCTATCTCAACCAGCAACATCCCCATGGCTGGGATTTTGTCGATGCGCCTCTGGCTTACAAGGCCTTTTACGGGTCAAGGTTGTCCAATGATGGCGTGCAGCTGAAATGGGTTGCGCCAACGCCCTTCTTCCTCGAGATCGGGTCCGAAGTTGCGCGGGGGGGCGGTTTTCCCGGCAGTGAGCGCAATCGCAATGGAAGCGGCTTGGCAACGGCGTTTGCCCATGTCGGTGGCGATCTGGGACTGTCCCATGCCTGGCAGGCCGGGCTGTCCTATGTCAGTGCGCAGGCGAGAGAGCGCTCCTGGGAGGGCAATGATGTCCCGGGGGGCGTTACCGGCAATGCGTTCTCCGGCCGCAGCACTACCTGGGGGGCGGATGTCGTCTGGAAATGGGCGCCCAACGGCAATTCGAGCCACACCAATTTCAAGTTTCAGAGCGAGTATTTTCAGCGTCGGGAGAGTGGCTCCCTGGCCTATGCTGATGTAGCAGGAACAAATAGGGTGGGGGCGGTCAGTGACACCTATCGCAGCCGACAGTCGGGCTGGTATGCGCAAACTGTCTGGCAGTTCATGCCCCAGTGGCGAATCGGTCTGCGTCACGATGCGCTCAGCTCCGGCAAGGTTCAAGTCGGGTTGATTGATAACGGAATCGTCAGCGCTAACGACATTCCCGCCCTGGCCGCTTATGCGCCGAAACGCAACAGTGTCATGGTGGACTGGTCGCCCTCGGAATTTTCCCGCGTCCGCCTGCAATATGCACGGGACGGTTCGCGGGGGCCGGGGGAAGCGGACAATCAGTTCTACCTTCAGTACATCATGTCCCTGGGCGCTCACGGCGGGCATAAATTTTAGGAGATGGCGATGCGACGGTTGATGATTTTGGCATTGCTGTGGCTGATCATGGCGCCCGCCTCGGCGGCCCTCACGGTCTTTGCCACGGTGCCGGAGTGGGCTGCTCTGGTGCAGGAAATCGGCGGCGCCAAGGTCAAGGTTTACGCTGCCACCCATGCCTTGCAAGACCCGCATCGGGTCGAGGCGCGTCCCTCACTACTGGCTCGGCAGGCGCAACTGGTGGTGGCGACCGGAGCCGATCTGGAAATCGGCTGGTTGCCGGTGGTCTTGCGCGATTCAGGCAATGCGGCGATTCAGCCGGGCCGGCCCGGCTATTTTGAAGCGGCGCCACTGGTGTCCAAGCTGGACATCCCCGGCAGCCTCGATCGGGCGCATGGAGATGTACACCCGGCCGGCAATCCCCACATCCAGCTCGACCCGCGCAATATCCTGAAGATCGGTGAAGCCCTGGCCGGGCGTCTGACCGAAGTGGACCCGGCCAACGGAGCCGCCTATCAGACGGGATACAAGGCGTTTTCCGAGAAATGGCAGGCCGCCATGGCCCGCTGGGAGACGCGGGCGGCGCCGCTCAAGGGGGTGCCTGTACTGGTGCACCATAAATCCTTTCCCTATTTGCTGGCCTGGCTGGGCATGGTGGAGGCAGGGGCTTTGGAGCTGAAACCGGGGGTCGAGCCGAGTAGCGGCCATTTATCCGATCTCCTGGCGCGCCGGCAGACACAGGCAGCGCGCATGGTGCTGCGGACCGCTTACCAGGGCGATGGGCCGAGCCTATGGATAGCCGGGCGCGCCAAAATTCCGGCCGTGATGCTTCCCTTCACGGTGGGCGGTACCGCCGAAGCGAAGGACCTCTTCGGCCTCTTTGACGACACGGTGAGCCGCTTGGTGAAGGCCCTGCAATGAAGGATGCCCTGATTCTGGCCGAGCAAATGGTGGCCGGCTGGACCGGGCCGGTGACACCGCCGCTGAGCTTTTCCCTGGCGGCGGGCGAGATTGTCGGACTGGTCGGACCCAACGGGGTCGGCAAAAGTACCCTGCTGGCGGCCCTGGCTGGCCGGGCACGGCTTTTTTCAGGTCGCCTGGAGCGCCGGCCGGGGATTCGGCTGGCCTTGCAAACCCAGGATATTCCCCCGGTGGCGGGCCTGCCCCTGAGCGGAGCGGAATTGCTTGCGCTTACCGGGGCTACGGCCAGCGGTTTGCCGGCCTGGCTGGCCGATCGTCTGACCCTGCGGCTTGATCGCCTGTCCGGCGGGCAACGGCACTATCTTGCGCTGTGGGCGATTCTGCAAGCGCCGGCAGAGGTGCTCCTGCTCGACGAGCCGACCAACAATCTCGATCCGACCGGGGTCGACCATCTGGTCGGCGCGGTCCGGCAGCGGGCGGCAAGCGGCGGCGCATTGCTGGTGGTCAGCCATGACGAAGAATTCATCCGCCGCGCCTGTCATCGTGTTTTGCGAACAGAGGACTGAGCATGGAATTGCCGATACTTGATTTGTTTACGGTGCCGTTTTTGAGTGGTTTGGTCTTTGCCGTCCTCCTGCCGGTACTTGGCTGTTACCTCCGACTGCGCGACGAATGGCTGGCGGCGCTTGCCTATGCCCATGTGGCGGCGGCCGGGGTGCTGGGCAGCATGGCCCTTGGCTTGCCCTTGGTGGTGGGCGGGCTTCTTCTGGCAGCTCTGGCGGCGGTCCTCAAGCGCTTCCTGGCGGGGCGCCTGGCCAAGGGAGCGATTTACCCGTTGCTGCTGATCGCCGGTTGGTCCCTGTCGGTATTGCTTACGGCCAATCTGCCCATGGCGGAGCGGCTCGGCCATGCTTTGTTCGACGGACAGCTCTATTTCACCGATACCGTGCAGCTGCTTCTGGCGGTGATCTGGCTGGCCCTGGCCCTGCCCTTTTTGCGGCGCTTGGGGCAGCGCCTGCTGCTGGCCCATGTCTATCCGGATTACTTCGCGGCACGGGGGCTTCCCGCCTGGCCGACCGAACTCGGCTTTGACCTGCTGACAGCGGCAAGTCTTGCCCTGGCGACCATGACCATGGGGGTGATGGGCGCCTTCGCCCTGCTTTTCATCCCGCCCTGGGTGGCTTTTGCTCTCGGGGGCAGTTGGCGGAAAGCTTTGGTTCTGGCGGTAGGCCTCGGCGTCCTCGGCTATGTTTTCTCCTTTGCCCTGGCTTTGGCGCTGGATCAGCCTTTTGGCCCGGTTCTCGCCCTCGGGCTGATCCTTCTCGGCGGAGGCGTATTCGTCCGGCGTCCGCAGTTGGTGATTGCACCCTCACGCCCGGCATGCTAAAAAGCCGATTCACCCTGATAAATCCGCCATGGTCTTCTCCTTCTTCAAGAAATCGCCTGATCAGTCGTCGCAGAAAATGCCCGAGCGGCAGGTGGCGCGCCCAAAAGTGCCGGGAACGCCAGCGGCTCCCGGTGCTTCCAGGACTGCGCCAATCCCCGCACCGACGGCTGCGGTTCCGGAGAAGCGTGACCTCCCCGATCTCGATTTTGCCGTGGGCGGCAAACCGGCCTTGCAGTTTCCCTCCGGCAAGTCCGCCGTCGCCGCCCCGCCCCCCGTTGCCCCGGTGGCAGACGAGTTTGATGACGGCCTTTCGGTTTCCGAGTTTGAGCGGGATTTCACTGCCTCGTCGGTCATGGCGATCAATATCGACAACGATGACGATCCGGTGCAGGCCGATGTGGAGCAGGCAGCGGTGCTCTTTGCCAATGGTCAGGACAAGGCCGCCCAGTCAGTACTCGAATCGTGTGCGCGGGCCTATGGCGGAGCAGACGCCATTCGTCTTTGGCACATGCTGCTCGATCTGGTGCAGGTGATCGGTACCCGCGCCCAGTTTGACAAGCTGGGGGAAGAATTTGTCCAGACTTTTGAAATATCGCCGCCTGCCTGGCGCACTGCCGAGCCGGTTCCGGTGGCGGCAAGCGGTCCGCCGGTCATCGGTCTGCAAGGAGTGCTCAATGACGAGACGGATTCCCAGATCGCCGGACTGATGGTGGCGGTGGCCAAGAAACAGGCTCTGCGCCTTGACCTTGGCAAGCTCCTCAGTTGTGACGAGGCCGCTGCCAAAGGGCTGGCCGGAATACTCAAGCTCGCCCGCAAACAGTCTGTCCCGCTGGCCCTGGAAAATGCGGCTTCCTACATCGAACGCTTGAGCGGTCGCTTGGTAGCCGGGCAGCGGGAAAATGAAAACTCCTGGCTGTTGATTCTGGAATTGCTGCAACGCCAGAACTTGCAGGAGGTGTTTGAAGAGAAGGCAGTCGACTACGCAATCACCTTCGAGGTCTCACCGCCTTCCTGGGAAACCGTGCTCACCGCGCCGGCCAGGGTGCTGCCAAAAACCCTGGTGGCCGTCGACGAGGCGCACTACTTGTCAGGCGAGATCAAGCATTCACGTTTTGATGACTTGCCTGCCTTTTTCGAACTGCATGATCATCCGGTGCTCGATTTTTCCCGGGTTACCCGGCTGGATTTTTACTCCGCAGGGCAATTGCGCAATATGCTGGAAACCTATAAACAGCAAGGCAAGAATCTGGTTATCCGCAACCCCAATCACCTGGTTGCTGAACTCATGGGCGTCGTCGGTATTCAAAAGGTCGCCCGTATCATCGTTCCCAAATCTTAGGACAGCAAATGGAGCAATATCACGGTACGACAATCCTGTCGGTGCGTCGTGGTGCGCGTGTCGCCATGGGTGGCGACGGGCAGGTCACCCTGGGCAACATTGTCATCAAGGCGAGTGCGAAAAAAGTCCGCCGCCTTTACCAGAACCGTATTCTGGCGGGTTTCGCCGGAGGTACGGCGGATGCCTTTACGCTCTTCGAGCGGTTTGAGGCCAAGCTGGAAAAGCACCAGGGCAATTTGCTGCGCTCGGCGGTCGAGTTGGCCAAGGACTGGCGCACGGACCGCATATTGCGCCGTCTGGAGGCCATGTTGCTGGTG
>CAZHVZ010000002.1:0-20716 GCA_964536245.1 uncultured Rhodocyclaceae bacterium | reverse complement strand
GCAATGGTGACGTGCTGGAACCGGAACAGGGGATCGGCGCCATCGGTTCCGGGGGAGCCTTTGCCCAAAGCGCAGCCCGTGCCCTGTTCGAGAATACCGAACTTGATCCCGCCGAGATGGTGACAAAATCACTGGAAATCGCCGGAGATGTCTGCATTTACACCAATAGAAACTTTACCATCGAGGTCCTGGAATGAATGCCTCAAGCACCATGACTCCACAGGAGATTGTTTCCGAACTGGATAAGCATATCGTCGGCCAGGGCAATGCCAAGAAAGCGGTGGCGATTGCCTTGCGCAACCGCTGGCGGCGGGCCCAGGTGGCGGACCCCCTGCGGCAGGAAATTACCCCGAAAAATATTCTCATGATCGGCCCGACCGGCGTCGGCAAGACCGAGATTGCCCGTCGTCTCGCCCGTTTGGCGAATGCGCCGTTCATCAAGATTGAGGCGACAAAATTCACTGAAGTAGGGTATGTCGGTCGGGATGTGGATACCATCATCCGTGATCTGGTCGAGATTGCCATCAAGGGACAGCGTGAGCGGGCGATGAAACTGGTTCGCGCCAGGGCCGAGGATGCCGCCGAGGAGCGCGTCCTCGATGCATTATTGCCACCCGCCCGCAGCCCCGGATTTTTTGCCGAGGATAGCAAGCCGGCGGAAGAGAACAGCACGCGCCAGAAATTCCGCAAGAAACTGCGCGAAGGTGAACTCGACGACAAGGAAATCGATATCGAGGTGGCGACTCCCGCCATGCAGGCGGAAATCTTTGCACCGCCAGGCATGGAAGAGCTGACTCAGCAGATCCAGGGAATGTTCCAGAATATCGGCTCGGGCCGGAAAAAATCCCGCAAGCTGAAAATCAAGGAGGCGATCAAGCTGCTGGCAGATGAAGAGGCTGCCAAGCTGGTCAATGACGAGGAAATCAAGCTGGAGGCAGTCAGGAATGTCGAGCAGAACGGGATTGTTTTTCTCGACGAAATCGACAAAATAGCCAGCCGCTCCGAGGGGCAGGGTGCTGAGGTCTCCCGCCAGGGGGTGCAGCGCGATTTGTTGCCGCTGGTAGAAGGCACCACAATCTCTACCAAATACGGCATGATCAAGACCGATCACATACTGTTCATTGCATCCGGGGCTTTTCATCTGGCCAAGCCCTCCGATCTCATTCCGGAGTTGCAGGGGCGTTTTCCCATTCGGGTCGAGCTGGACTCCCTCTCGGTTGCCGATTTTGAATGCATCCTGACCCAGACTGATGCCTGTCTGACCATTCAATACGAGGCCTTGCTGGCGACCGAAGGCGTCAAGCTGAGCTTTTCTGCGGAGGGGATACGCCGCATGGCGGAAATCGCTTTTCAGGTCAATGAGAAGACCGAGAATATCGGCGCCCGGCGTCTCTATACCGTGATGGAGAAGCTCCTGGAGGAAGTCTCCTTCATTGCCGGCAAGCCGGGGCTGGATTCCCTGGCGGTTGATGCCGCCTTCGTGGACGAACGCCTGGCCGGACTGGCCGGAGACGAGGATCTCTCCCGCTACGTCCTGTGATGCCGGACGGACTCCTCGTACGCATCACGGCGATTCTTTTTCCCATCTTCGCCATTGTTGCGGCGGGGTATTTCTATGGGCGACGCCACAAGCCGGAAATGGCTGTGGCCAATCGCCTCAATATGGATGTTTTTGTTCCGGCCCTGGTCTTCGCGGCCATGGCCGGAAAGTCCTTTGAGCTGAGCGCCTTCGGACCGCTTGCCCTGGGCGCTTTGGTCGTGCTCGCCAGCTGCGGCTTGGTCGCCTGGCCGATCGCACGGCTGGCAGGCATCCCCGGCAAGACGCTGGTGCCGCCGATGATGTTCAACAACTCCGGCAATATCGGCTTGCCGCTTGCCGTGCTGGCTTGGGGGGAGGAAGCCTTGCCGGCGGCAGTGATTCTCTTCATGGTGGAAAATACCCTGCATTTTTCCTTCGGCGCTCGTCTGCTTGACCCACGGACCCGTCTGCTGACCCTGTGGCGCGTACCGGTAGTCGCCGCAGCAATGGCCGGATTGGCGGTTGCCTTGTTGAAAATCCAGCTCTGGCAGCCAGCCGTGATTGCCATCAAGATGCTTGGCGATGTTTCCATTCCCTTGCTGCTCTTTGCCCTTGGCGTACGCATGACCGGTGTTTCCTTCGCCGAGTGGAAGGTGGCCGTCGGCAGCGCCCTGCTGCGGCCTGTGCTGGGCATGGCCGTGGCCTATGGAGTGATTGCCCTGCTCGGACTGCACGGGCGGGATGCTGCCATGCTGCTGGTGTTTGGCGCGCTGCCTCCGGCAGTCCTCAATTTTCTCTTCGCCGAGCGCTACCAGCAGGAACCGCAGCGGGTGGCTTCCATTGTGCTGATCGGTAACCTGGCCGCCCTAGCTTTCCTGCCCCTGGCGCTCGCCCTGGTTCTTTGAGGCCAGGTTGTGGCGGCTTGCCAGATGGTTTTCTACCAGGGAGTAGACGGCAGGAACCACTACCAGAGTAAGCAGGGTCGAGGAAATCATTCCGCCGATCACCGCAATGGACAGCGGCTGGTTGGTTTCTGCTCCTGCGCCAAGGCCAAGGGCCGCCGGGAACAGGGCCAGGATGACCGTGGCCGAGGTCATCATCACTGGCCGCATACGAATCGGGCAGGCATTGCGCAGGGCGGCATCAATTGCCATGCCCTCCTCCCGGCGCTGGTTGGTGAGGTCCACCAGCAGGATTGAATTTTTTGCCACCAGGCCGATGAGCAATACCAGGCCGATCATCGAATAGATATTCAGGGTCTGGCCGGTCGCCCATAGGCCCGCCACACCGCCGATGATGGCCAGGGGCTGGGCCAGCATGACGATGAAAGGTTGCACGAAGGAGTCAAACTGGCTGGCCAGCACCATGTAGAGCAGGGCGAGTGCCATGGCAAAAGCAAATAGCATGTACTGGGTCGTCTTGCCGAATTCCTCTGCTTGGCCAATGAGTTTGATTTGGTAGCCCGGCGGCAAATCAGCCGAGGCGGCTCGAACCTTGTCAACGGCTTCGCTCAGCGGAATGGTCGGGGTGACAAAGAAGGTGGTGGCGTACTGGAGGTCAAACCTGCCAATGACTGCCGGTCCGAGGGTCTCCGTGAAACGGGCGACCGAGTCGAGACGAATCAGCTTTCCTTCCTTGTTACGCAAGTAGATTTTGGACAGGTCCGAGGCTTGGGTAAATTCGCTGGCCTTGCCCTTGACCCGGATGTCGTAGCGTTGGCCATCCCCCGGTTCGTCGTTGTATTTGGCGATATCGATGCCGCCGGAGAGCATGTTGACGGCCAGGGCGACATCATTGGTGGTCAGTCCGCTGGAGGCTATGCGCAGGCGATCGGGCTGAAAGACGAGTTGCGGGAGGTCGAGTTGAAGATCGGTGTCGATGCGCCCGCCCAGCCCCGGTTCAGCTGCCAGTTTGCGCTGCAACTCACCGCTCAGCTTGCCGACCTGGGCCAGTTCCTCCCCGGCCAGAACGAATTGCAGGGGTTCACCCCGTTGTCCCTGAATCATCGGGTAGGGGGCGGCAAATACGCGAGCCCCGGGAATCTGTCCCAGTTCCTTGCGCAGTATGGGCAGAAGTTCCTGTTGGGACATTTTTCGTTCATTCCGGGGCAGCATGCGGGCCACCACTGTTCCCTGGTTAACCTGGCCCGCCGTACCCAGACCGATGAGCGCGAACTCGGTGAACACCTCGGGATGGCTGCGCAACACTTCTTCCACCATGCGCAGACGGGAATCCGTGTAATCGATGGAGGAGCCTAAGGGCGTGCGCAGATAGACCAGGAAACGCCCCTCATCCTGATCCGGCGTGAAGGTTTTGCCAACATTGGAGAAAAACAGGCCGCTCGAAGCAACGCTGATGATGGTCAGGAAAACCACCTTCCAGCGATGGGTAAGCGCCCACTCCAGGAGCTTCCGATAGAAACTGTCGAGGCGTTGAAACCGGCCTTCAATGAAAGCGTGCACTCGGCTGTGATGATGCCCTTTTTCCCGCACGGTCAAAAAACGTGAACAAAGCATGGGCGTTAGTGTCAGGGAAACGAAGAGCGAGACGAGAACGCCAAAGGTGACGACGACGGCAAAGGAGCGGAAAAACTGGCCAATGATGCCGCTGATGAAAATGACCGGCGCAAAAATGGAAACCAGGGAAAGGGTGGCGGCAATCACCGCGAAAACGACTTCGTTCGATCCGTTGATGGCGGCGGATACCGGGTCGGCATCCAGTTCCTCGCGGTGACGGAAAATGTTTTCCAGAACCACGATGGCGTCGTCCACCACGACCCCGATCAGGAGCAGCAAGCCGAGCAGGGTTAGGGAATTGAGGGTATAGCCGAAGAAATGGATGACCGAGATGGCGCCCATCAGGGAAACCGGAATGGCCAGGGAAATGATCAGGGTGGAGCGTACCGATTGGAGAAAGATCCAGACCACCAGCGCGGCCAGCAAAGTGCCTTCGATGAGGTGTTCCTTGAGGGCATTGACGATTTCGAGAATGAACACGGCGTCGTTGGAGACGATGTGTAACTGAAGCCCGGGCGGCAGTTGCGGGCGCAATTCCTTTTCCAGCTTTTCCTTGATTTTGTCGACAATGGCGACGGTGTTGGTATTGGTGATCTTGACGATTCCCAGCCCCACAGTGGTGTCACCATTGAAGCGGGCCAGTTGCCGGTTGTCGGTCAGGCCATCGATCACCTCGGCAACGTCCGAGAGCTTGACCGGAGCGCTGCCTTTCCAGACCACCACCATTTCCCTGAGCGCATCCAGGGAATGAAATTCGAGGTCCAGTTTGACGAGATTTTCGGTTTTCTCCCCGACCACGAAACCGCCGGCCAACTGGATGTGCTCCTTGACGAAGGCGTCATTGATGTCCTGGGCGGTGATGCCGAGGGCGGTCATGCGCGAAGGCACCAGTTCAACCCGTATGGTGCGGTCCCGACGGCCCCCGAGGCGAACTTCGCCTACGCCATCGATGGTTTCAAGGCGTTTCTTGAGGACATTGATGGCGTACTGGTTCAGTTGCTGCTGTGTGCGGTCTCCCTGCAAGGCCAGCCACATGATCGGCTGGGCATTGGTTTCCACCTTGGCGACCACCGGCGGATCAACGTCCTTGGGCAGGCGGCGCAGCACCTGATTAACCTTGGCCTGCACCTCGTTGAAGGCAACGTCGATTTTCTTTTCCAGGCTAAAGGTAATCGCCACCACCGATATACCGGGGGACGAGGTGCTCTGGATGTGCTCGATACTCGGCGTCGAGTTCACCGAGCTTTCGATGATGTTGGTGATGGAGGCGTCTACGATGTCCGGATTGGCGCCTTTCAATGCGGTGGTGACCGAAACCACCGGAAACTCGATGTACGGGTAGCGGTCCATGCCGATGCGCCCGTAGCTGATGATGCCGAACAGAACGAGAACAGCGCTCAGCATCCAGGCCAGAACGTGGCGCTTGATCGATAGCTCGGGCAGGGTCATTTTGCGGCTTCGGCAGTTTTTCCGGCGGCAGCGCTTGACGCTTCAGTCACCGGTGCGGGCGGCTTTGTCTGGGCTTTGGCCGTTTCCTTGACGCTGACTGCGGCGTTGTTGGAGAGAAAGCCGGCGCCATCCAGAGCAAGAATTTCACCGCCCTGAAGCCCTTTGACGATTTCCACCATGCCGTTCTGCTTGCTTCCTGCTTCCACGACAACCTGGGCGGCCTTGCCTTCGCTGATGACGTATACCACCTTGCCTGCCGGGCGCAGGACAACAGATTGCTCAGGCACCATGACTGCCTTTTCCCGCGTGCCGATCACCACCGCTGCGTCGATCGAGCCGCCGCCCTTGAGGAACCCCGGATTTTCCAGGCGGGCGATGACGTCGATGGCCCGGCTGGCTTCGGCAATGGTCGGGCGGATATCCTCGACGACGCCCTGCACCGGAGATTCCGGGGCCAGCGGGCTGGCAATCAGCACCGGCATGCCGACCTTCAGGCGAGGCGCAGCGGTTTCCGGAAAGGGCAGGTGGGCACGCAGTTTGACGTTGGAAACCAGACGGAAGAGGGGATCCCCCACCTTGACGTAATCTCCGGCAGACACCACCTGTTCTTCGACAATGCCATCAAAGGGTGCCGTGACGCGGGTTTTGCTCAAGCCGTTACGGGAAATTGCCGACTTTGCCTGGGCGCTGGTCAGCTGGCTCTTCAGGGCGTCCCGTTGGGCGGTGACGTCATCAAGTGCGTTTTTTGAGATGAAGTTCTTTTGGACCAACTCACCCTGACGGCTGACCAGCCTTTCCTGCTGGGTCAGCAAGGCTTGGAGACGGGCGATTTCGGCGCTATCGGCGCGGGCCTGGTTGCCGGCATCGGAAGCATCAATCTGGGCCAGCAATTGCCCTTTCCTGATCGCCTCGCCGGCCCGGACGGCTACCGAGATGACTCGGCCAGCGAGTTCGGCGCCGATTTTCGGGTCATTGACGGCCTCCAGTGTGCCCAGCGTGCGCTCACGGATTTCCAGCGGCGCAACTTTGGCCTGGGTGGTGGTGATCAGTGCCGGGGGCGCTCCCTTTTTTTCCTGGGGCTTTTCGCTGCACGCGGTGAGGGCGAGGGAGCCAAGAAGAAAAAGGAGAGTGCGCTTCATGCGGGAAGTACCTGTTCGCTTGAGAAAAGTTGCTGCACGGTTTCCCGCTGCCGGATGACGTGAACCTGACTGCCGTCGACCATGACCTCAACCGCCCTGGGCCGGGTGTTGTAATTGGAGCTCATGGCCATGCCGTAGGCTCCGGCAGACATGACGGCAAGCAGGTCACCGGGCGCAATGGCCAAGGGGCGGGCCTGGCCGAGAAAATCACCGGATTCGCAAACCGGACCGACGACGTCGAAAGTCAGTGCTTCCCTCTGGCGCGGGACGACGGGCAGGATGTCATGCCAGGCTTCGTAGAGTGCGGGGCGCATGAGATCGTTCATGGCTGCGTCGATAATGGCAAAATTCTTGCCTTCCCCCGGCTTCAGATATTCAACACGGGTGAGAAGCAGGCCGGCATTGCCCACCAGACGGCGCCCCGGTTCAAGGACAACCTGCAGGTTGCGGCCTTGCAGTTTGTCGAGGAGGGGGGTCAGGTAGGATGCGACGCTGGGCTGGATCTGGTCATCCCGGTAGCGGATGCCGAGGCCGCCTCCGAGGTCAAGGTGGTGGACCGTGATGCCGTCGACCGCCAGCTGGTCGATCAGGGCAAGAATGCGATCCAGCGCTTCGCTGAAGGGCGAGGGGTCGAGGAGTTGGGAGCCGATATGGCAGTCGATGCCAGCCACCTCGATGTGCGGCAGCTGCGCGGCACGTTGGTAGAGGGCACGGGCGTCATCGTAGGCGACACCGAACTTGGCTTCCTTGAGACCAGTGGAAATGTAGGGGTGGGTTTTGGGGTCCACGTTGGGATTGACCCGCAAGCTGACCGGCGCCCGTTTGCCACATTGACCGGCGACTTCATTGAGACGCTCCAGTTCCGGGGCGGATTCCACATTGAAACAAAAAATACCGGCTTCCAGCGCCTGGCGCATTTCGGCAGCAGTTTTGCCGACGCCGGAGAATACGATTTTCTGCGGATCGGCGCCTGCCGCCAGAGCGCGCTGCAACTCGCCCCCGGAGACGATATCGAAACCGGCTCCCATTTTGGCGAAAAGGTTAAGGATGGCAAGGTTGCCATTGGCCTTGACGGCGTAGCATATCTTGGCATGTTGACCGGCGGGATGGGTTCCCAGAACATCCTGGAATTCCTTCAGGGAGGCTTCCAGGGCGGCACGGGAATAGATGTAGGCCGGGGTGCCGAAGCGCTCGGCAAGGTCGGCAAGGGAAACGGATTCGGCGTGCAGAACGCCGTTCTGTAAAGCGAAATAGGTCATTGCGAGTCGTTTTTCTTGCCCGTGCTAACATCAGCGGGCGCGGGTTGAGCGGGAGCTGGCGCCGATTTGAGGCGGTCAATCAAGGTCGGCGGAGGGGGGCCGGGAGGCAGTTCGAGCGAGCCCTTCATGCCGCAGGCCGAAACCGCGATAGCGCATAAATAGACGAAATATTTTGACATTAATGACGAGCCAGTCAGTAAACAACGGGATGGTAGCACAGCATGGAAGATAGAGAATTCAACGCCTTGACGGAATCTACCCTGATGCAGGTCGAGCAGGCGCTGGAGAGCAGTGGCGCCGATCTGGATTTTGAGAGGCAGGCCGGGGGCGTGCTGGAAATCGAGTTTGCTGACGGCAGCAAGATTATTGTCAATCGCCATGGGGTGAACCAGGAAATCTGGGTGGCCGCCAGGGCCGGGGGGTTTCACTTCCGGCGGGCGGGGGAGCGCTGGGTTGATACGCGTGACGGGGAGGATCTCATGGTCAAGCTCTCCCGGCTGGCGTCATCGCAAGCGGGAGAGGAGATTCAACTGGGTTGATCAGTCAGCGGGAGGTTTGTCCAGATCAGGCTTGGGCGGCGGTTTGTCCGCGTCCTCGTCGACCGGTGCTTCCTTGGCGTTTTCCGAATAGATGAACTCGCGGCCCTTGCCGGTACCGTAGGCAGTCAGCCCTTCGGGTGCGCTGGGCAGGGTGGCCGGCACATCCTTCAGCGCCTTGTTCATGTAACCGATCCAGATGGGCAGCGCGGCAGCCCCTCCTGTTTCCTTGTCGCCCAGTTTCCTGGGCTGGTCAAAGCCGATCCAAGCGCAGCCGGCAACGGTCATCTGGTAACCGCAGAACCAGGCGTCCACATACTCGTTGGTAGTGCCAGTCTTGCCGGCCAGGTCCTGGCGTTTGAGGATGACCGAGGCTTTGGCGGCGGTGCCGAAGATGGTGACGTCACGCAGCATGGAATCCATCAGGAAGGCGTTGCGCGGGTCAATGGCCCGGATCGATTCATCCCCTGCTTCGACCTGTGCCGATTGGGCCAGGACCTGATTCTTGTCATCGCGAATTTCCTTGACCACATAGGGATGGATGCGGAAGCCGCCGTTGGCAAAGACCGAGTAGGCAGTGACCATTTGCCAGGGGGTCACCGATCCGGCGCCCAGCGCCATGGTGAGATAGGGGGGGTGCTTGTCGGCATCAAAGCCAAAGCGTGAAGCGTAGTCCTGTGCGTAATGGGTGCCGATAGATTGCAGGATGCGGATGGATACCATGTTCTTCGACTTGGCCAGGGCCGTACGCATCTTCATCGGACCTTCATATTTGCCGTCGTAGTTGTGGGGCGTCCACGCCTGACTGCCGGTTTCGCTGGCAGAAATAACGATGGGTTCATCGGCGATGACGCTGGCCGGACTGAACCCTTTTTCCAGGGAAGCCGAGTAGATGAAAGGTTTGAAGCTGGAACCCGGCTGCCGCCAGGCCTGGGTGGCATGGTTGAACTTGTTGCGATTGAAGTCGAATCCCCCGACCAGGGCGCGAATGGAGCCGTCCTTCGGGCTGACTGCAACAAAGGCCGACTCCACCTCGGGGAGTTGGGAGATTTGCCAATTGCCCTTGTCGTCCTTTTGCAGGCGGATGACGGCTCCACGCTTGAGGCGCTTGTTGGGGGGAGCCTTGTCATCCAGCATTTTGGCGGCAAATTTCATGGCGTCGCCGCTGAGGGTGACAATTTCTCCCCCCTTGCGATAGGCCCTGATCTGCTTCGTGTCTGCGGCAAGAACCAGTGCCGGTGGGAGATCGCTGGCGTCGGCGAAATCTTGCAGGGCGTCGTCAATGTCCTCATCCTGGTCCGAGGTGATGTCCTTCATGTCCACGTAGGCTTCGGCGCCTCGATAGCCATGGCGCCGGTCGTAATCCATGACTCCCTTGCGCAGGCTGAGGTAGGCCGCTTCCTGTTCCGCCTTGACAAGGGTGGTGGTGATCGACAGGCCACGCGAATAAACGTCTTCGGGAAAGCGTTCTGCCGCGAGCTGGCGAGCCATTTCGGCAACGTATTCGGCATGGACCGGGTAATCGGAAATGTCGCGCTTGATGACCAGGGTTTGCTTGGTGGCCGCATCAAATTGCTGATCGTTCAGGAAGCCGAGATCGTGCATCCGGCGCAGCACGTATTGCTGGCGGATTTTTGCCCGTTTCGGGTTGACCACCGGGTTGTAGGCGGACGGAGCTTTAGGCAGGCCTGCCAACATGGCGGCTTCGGCCGGGGTGATGTCCTTGAGTGGCTTGCCGAAATAGATTTGCGAGGCGGCGGCAAATCCATAGGCTCTCTGACCGAGGAATATCTGGTTAATATAAAGCTCGAAAATCTGGTCCTTGCTCAGGTTGTTTTCTATTTTGAAAGAAAGCAGGGCTTCGTAGAGCTTGCGGGTATAGGTTTTTTCGCCAGAGAGAAAAAAATTGCGGGCGACCTGCTGGGTGATTGTTGATGCGCCCTGCTTCTTGCCCCCACTGACCAGGTTGGCCAGTCCGGCCCGTACAACCCCCTGGAAGTCGACGCCGCTGTGCTGGAAAAAACGCTCATCTTCCGCCGACAAAATGGCCTGCTTCATTACCGCCGGAACGTCCTGTATGCTCACCACGGCACGACGCTCCTCACCGAATTCGCCGATCAAATGTCCGTCAGCGGTATAGACGCGCAAAGGGATTTTGGGGCGATAATCGGTCAGCACTTCCAGTGAAGGAAGGTTGGGGTAAGTCAGGATCAGGACGATGAGCGCCAGAGCGATGCCCATGGCAGCCAGTCCGGCTACGACGGCCAGTGGATAGAGAATAAGGCGAAGGGCCAAAGAGGGGGTAGGCAAGGTGTCAGTCAGCAGAAAAATGTTGCGCGGATTATACGCTGTTGGCCATTGCCCTAGAGAATTTGCTTTACATGCTCAGGGGTTGTTGCTAGGATTTAACGTGAATTATTGGTAATTTGCCTAACTTCGCATTTTGTAAGGCTTTTCTGGGGGTACGGTGCGTCTCGATCTGTCGATATTCAACCCGAAAGCGCGTCCTCTGCTCGGACTTGACATCAGCTCGTCTGCGGTCAAGATGGTCGAGTTGACCGCCAACGGGAAAGAGGGTTACCGCGTCGAACGCTACACCATTGAGGTGTTGCCCAAGGATGCGGTGTCGGATGGCAACATCGTGAATCTGGAGGTGGTCACCGACTGCGTCAAGCGTGCCTGGAAGCGGTTGGCCACGTCTACGCGCAATGTGGCGATGGCCTTGCCTGCTTCGGCAGTGATTACCAAGCGGATTGTCGTTCCCGCCGGGTTGCGCGACGAAGAGCTGGAGGTTCAGGTAGAGTCGGAGGCCAACCAATACATCCCCTTCTCGATTGACGAGGTTAACCTCGATTTTCAGGTGATCGGCCCGGCGCCCTCGTCGCCGGAAGAGCTTGAGGTCTTGATTGCCGCCTCGAAAAAGGAGCGGGTTGAGGATCGGGTTGCCGTTGCCGAGGCGGCCGGTCTCAAGGCGGTAGTCATGGATGTGGAATCGCTGGCGGCTTTGGCGGCTTTCGAATTGGTCGAGCGACAGCTTCCTGATGGAGGCAAGAATCAGATCGTTGCTGTAGTCGACATTGGCGCCAATGTGATGAATCTCAATGTCCAGCGCAATGGCCAGCAGGTTTATTCCCGCGAACAGGCTTTCGGCGGCAGCCAATTGACCCAGGATATTGTTCGTCACTACGGCATGAGCCAGGAAGAGGCCGAAGCGGCAAAACGTGCCGGCAACCTGCCGGAGGGCTATGAGACCGAGCTGCTTTCGCCATTTGTGGAAAGTCTGGCGCTGGAAGTGTCACGGGCCTTGCAGTTTTTCTTTACCTCCACGCAGTACAACCAGATTGACCATCTTGTTCTGGCCGGCGGTTGTGCGGTCATCCCCGGAATTGACGAAGTGGTCGCCACGCGCACCCAGGTCCCGACCATCATCGCCAACCCCTTCGCCAATATGGTTTTGTCGGACCGGGTCCGGGCCAAAAACCTGCTGGCCGATTCTTCTTCGCTGATGGTGGCCTGCGGTCTGGCTTTGCGGAGGTTTGATCCATCATGATACGCATCAACCTTCTCCCCCACCGTGAAGAGGCGCGCAAGGCCAAGCGCCAACAGTTTTACTCCCTGCTCGGCTTGGTCGCGGCGCTCGGCGGGATCATCGTCTTTGCCGGCTATTCGGTTATCGCCGGTTATATCAGCGCTCAGCAGGAGAGCAATGATTTCCTGAAAAAGGAAATTGCCGTTCTTGACAAGCAGCTGGACCAGATCAAGCGCTTGAAGGAGCAAACCCAGGCCTTGCTGTCGCGCAAGCAGGTCATCGAGAATTTGCAGCGGGACCGGGGAGAAACGGTCTATCACCTGAGTGAAATGGTGCGCCAGATTCCTGAGGGGGTCTATATCAAGTCCCTCAAGCAGGAAGGGCTGAAGGTCAGTCTCAGCGGCTATGCTCAGTCCAATGCCCGCGTTTCGACCCTGATGCGCAATCTTGAGGCTTCTCCCTGGCTGGAGCGCCCGGAACTCCTCCAGATTCAGGCAGTCCAGGTGAGTGGGCGCCGGCTTAACGAATTTTCCATGAATATTTCCATCAAGCGGGCAAAGCCTGAAGATGGGGCGGGAGGTAAGAAATAATGGCCAAGCCTTCGCTCCCGAAAATGTCGATGCCGGCCATCGATTTCAAAAAAATCGCCGATGATTTCCGCTATCTGAATCCCAATGATCCGGGTGCCTGGCCCCTGATCCCGAAGATTGTGATTTTGCTGGCGCTGTTTCTGGCCTTGCTGGGGGCCGGCTGGTGGTTTGTTTGGGACGAACAGCTGACTGAGCTGGAAAACAAGCAGAAGGAAGAAACCAAGTTCAAAGACGAATATCTGTCCAAGAAAAAGCAGGCGGTAAATCTTGATCTCTACACCCAGCAACTTGCCGAGATTGACCGTTCCTTTGGCACACTACTCAAACAATTGCCGAATAAGTCCGAAATTGAGTCGTTGCTGATCGAAGTCAACCAAGCGGGTTTGGGGCGGGGGTTGCAGTTCGAGCTATTCAAGCCTAACTCCGAGCAGGTCAAGGAGTTTTATGCAGAGCTCCCGATCAACGTCAAGATCAACGGTAATTACCATGATTTCGGTGCCTTTGCGGCGGATATCGCCAAGTTGCCACGCATCGTAACGCTCAATAATATTGCGATCGCGCCGGTTGGTACGGTCGGGCAGTTGTCCCTGGATGCGGTGGTCAAGACCTTCCGTTATCTTGATGAGGACGAGGCATCCAAGAACAAGAAGGCCGCACAAGGAGCGAAGAAGTGAAAATAGCGCTCACCCTGATATTGGCGGCCTTCCTGGCCAGCTGCTCCAGTAACGACCATGAGGATTTACGGACATGGATGCGGGAAAGCAGCAAGGATCTCCGGGGCAATGTGCCGAAGCTCCCGGAGGTATTTCCCTACAAGCCCGTTCCCTACGATGTCGAGTCCTTGCTCGATCCCTTCAAGGCGGCAAAGATTGAGCCGGAGGCAAAAAACAGGCCGGGGAAAGGTAAGGGCGGACCCGATTACGAAGCGAGAGAAACGCGCAACAGTCTTCTGGAGAAATATCCTCTTGAGTCGATGAAAATGATCGGATTCATGAATGTCAACAATCGGCCCATTGCAGTGATTCAGGTTGAGCAGAGCGTCAAACAGGTAAAAGTGGGCGAATATCTAGGGCAGGATTTCGGGATGGTGACGCAAATTACCGACCAGGAAGTGACGCTGCGCGAACTGGTTCAGGATTCTGCAGGGGATTGGAGCGAGCGAAGCAGCTCTCTTTATCTCCAGAGCAAGGAGGGAAGTAAATAATGAAAATGCTTAAACTCATGGCGACGGGTGTGGTCGCATCTTTCCTCGGCTTCGTGACCCATGTCGAAGCTCAAACCCCCGCACAAAACAGCATCGAGGCGGTTAACGTTGCTCAGCAGGGCGGCGATATCACTCTGAAAATAGACCTCAAGGAAGCCTTGTCTTCACCACCGGCGGGATTCAGCGTGGCCAACCCGGCACGAATCGCCTTTGATTTTGCCGGTACGGAAAATGCCTTGGGACGCAACAGTCAGACGGTCAATGAGGGAGATCTGCGCAGTTTGAACGTGGTGCAAGTGGGAGACCGCACCCGGGTGGTGTTGAATCTTGTGCGCAACATGAATTATTCAACCCGGCTGGATGGTAAATCTCTTTACGTAACGCTCAAGACCGTCAATCAGGGGGCTGAATCCACAGCCCAAAAAACAACACGGTTTGCCGAGGAAAGCCTGGTTGGCAGCAAGCATGCCATCCGTGACATCGCGTTCCGGCGGGGCAAGGAGGGAGAAGCCCGGGTTCTGGTTGATCTGAGTGACACCGGAACTGGTATCGACATTCGCCAGCAAGGCACCTCTCTGGTTGTCGATTTCCTGAAAACAACGGTACCCGACAACCTGCGCCGCAAGCTCGACACCACCGATTTTGCCACTCCGGTCACCAGCGTGGTGACTTCGACGCAAGGTGAAAATGTGCGGATGACCATTACTCCGACCGGAATGTGGGAGCACAACGCCTATCAAAGCGATAACCAGTTTGTAATCGAGGTCAAGAAAATCGTTGAAGACCCGAACAAGCTGGTGCAGGGGTCAAAAATTGGCTACCAGGGGCCTCGCGTCAGCATCAATTACCAGAATGGGGATGTACGGGCACTGCTGCGCTTGATGGCTGAGGAGTTGGGGCTAAATGCCGTCATCAGTGAAACCGTGACGGGAAGCACGACGCTGGTTCTCAAGGATGTTCCGGCAGACCAGGTTGTGGACATTATTTTCCAGCAAAAAGGGCTGGATATGCGCAAGAACGGGAACGTCATCCTGATTGCTCCTCGCGACGAAATAGCCACCAAGGAAAAACTGGAGTACGAAGCGCGTTTGCAGATTGGTGAATTGGAACCTCTGCGCACGGAAGCATTCCAGATCAATTATCAAAAGGCTGAAGCATTGCAGAAGTTGTTGACCGATGCCAATCAGCGGATGCTGTCCAAGCGGGGAAGTGCGGTGGTAGACCCGCGTACCAATACCCTCTTTATCCAGGATACGGCGCCACGTCTTGAGGATGTGCGCAAGGTTATTGCCAGAGTCGATGTAGCGGTTCGCCAGGTCATGATTGAGGCGCGGATCGTTGAGGCGGATGACAAATTTGCCAAGAATCTGGGGGTTCGTCTTGGTGTGATGAATCCCTACGGCGGGGTCGGCAGCCAGAATTTGTCCATCGGCGGGGACTATCAGAATAATGCTCAAAACGTAAGGTACATCATTCCGGATACCTTGGCGAACGCGAATTCCACGGACGGGACCACTCGTTTCAGGGAGGCCCAGATTGTGCAGGGAACGCCACTTTATCCCCAGATGCATCAGGTGAATCTGCCGGCAACGCCAAGGGCCGGAACGGCGGGGGCGCTGTCATTTTTGCTGTATAACTCAAGCTTGACACGGATACTTAGTGCCGAGCTATCGGCATTGGAGGCGGATGGCCGGGGAAAGATCGTTTCCAGTCCCCGGGTAATGACTGCCGACCAGGTTGAGGCGCTGATTGAGCAGGGGGTCGAGATACCCTATCAACAGGCTTCCAGTTCGGGGGCGACGAGCATTTCTTTCCGCAAGGCCAATCTGGCTCTCAAGGTCAAGCCCCAGATTACCCCGGATGGAAAAATCACTCTGACTCTGGATGTGAACAAGGACTCTCCATCCTCTTTGCAAACCGGCGGCAGCGGGGTGGCGATTGATACCAAGCATGTGAAAACCGAGGTGCTGGTGGACAATGGTGGAACTGTCGTTATCGGTGGTATTTATACCCAGAACACTAAAAACACCACACAGAAAATCCCCCTCTTCGGCGATATCCCCTACGTAGGCTGGCTGTTCAAGAGCAACGAAATGATCGATGACAAGACCGAGCTGCTGATCTTCATTACGCCGCGAATCGTCAGTGAGAAACTGGGCATAAGCTAGCGGGTAACCCAATATCCAGGGCCGGCAATGCCGGCCCTTTTCAATTGGAGGTCTGCTTTCGGGTAAAATTGGTCGGTGCAAAGCGAAAAAAACATTTACCTCGTAGGCCTGATGGGGGCTGGCAAAACCACCGTCGGGCGTCAGTTGGCGCGCCGCCTGGGGCGTCGGTTTTTCGACTCGGATCATGAAATCGAGGCGAAGACCGGGGTACGGATTCCGACCATATTCGAAATTGAAGGTGAAAACGGTTTTCGTCGCCGCGAGGCCCAGGCCATTTCCGAACTGACTGCAGAATCAAATCTCGTCTTGGCCACCGGTGGCGGGGTTGTTCTTGATCCGGATAATCGTCGCCGTCTGCATGAGACGGGCTGGGTCGTCTATCTCAACGTGCCGCCGGTTTTACTTTACGAGCGAACTCGTCTTGACCGCAACCGGCCCCTGCTGAAAGTGGCCGACCCCCTGGCTCGGCTGGAGGAGCTTTATGCCGCCCGCGATCCGCTTTATCGGGAAACCGCTCACTTTGTTGTCGAAGGTGGGCGTTTGGTGGCCAGCGGTATCGTTCAACACCTGATACGGGAATATTCCAGGCAATGCAGACACTGACCGTTGCGCTCGACGAGCGCTCTTATCCCATCCATATCGGGGCAGATTTACTTGCTCAAGGCGAGTTGCTCGCTCCGCGAATCAAGCAGAAGAAAGCGGTGGTGGTCACCAATGTCACGGTCGGGCCGCTTTACCTCGAAAGCTTGTTGTCCGCTCTGAAAGGCATTGGCGTCGCGACCCAGTCAGTGGTGCTGCCGGATGGTGAAATTTACAAAAACTGGGAAACCCTGAACCGGATTTTCGATGCCTTGCTTGGTTCGCACTGCGAGCGGGGGACCACCCTGATTGCTCTGGGGGGCGGCGTGATCGGAGATATGGGAGGCTTTGCCGCTGCGTGTTACCAGCGTGGAATGCCGTTCATTCAGGTTCCGACGACCTTGTTGTCCCAGGTTGATTCGTCGGTGGGTGGAAAAACGGCAATCAATCATCCTCTTGGCAAGAACATGATTGGAGCGTTTTATCAGCCGCAGCTTGTCCTGGCCGATATCGCCACGCTGGACACCCTTCCTGATCGAGAGCTGCGGGCAGGGATGGCCGAAGTGATCAAGTACGGCTTGATTCGTGACCCCGAGTTCTTTTCCTGGCTGGAGACCAATGCCGAGAAAATGCTGGCACGGGATCGGGAGGCTCTCTCCTTTGCCGTGTACCGTTCCTGTGCGAACAAGGCCGAGGTGGTCGCTGCCGACGAGCGGGAAAGCGGCGAGCGTGCCCTGCTCAATCTCGGGCATACTTTTGGACACGCCGTGGAAACCGGCATGGGGTATGGCGAGTGGCTGCACGGTGAAGCTGTTTCGGTGGGTACCATGATGGCAGCGGAACTATCCCGTATCCTGGGCTGGATAGATGGCAATGATCTTGCTCGTGTTGCAGCGCTGTTTGCCCGCTGCGGCCTGCCGACCAAAGGCCCGAATATGGGCGCCGGACGTTACCTCGAACTGATGCAGCACGACAAAAAAGTTCAGGACGGGCGCTTGCGCCTGGTTCTGCTCAAGGCAATCGGCGTTGCCGTATTGTCCGATGTGGCTCGCCAGGAACAGATTGCCGACGCCATCGCCCGGTGGTCCGACTGACAAATGGTCGGGAAATGCACCCGGTTGGTGCGTTGCAGCATCTTGAATTGAAGGGTGTTTCGCAGTATATTCCGGGGTTCGCTGAAAATTTGACTAGGCTGGCTCGCGTGATGAAGAGCCGGCTTTTTTCACCTTTGGTCCTTGTCTTCATAGGCCGAGTTAATTGAAGGAAACAGTGTGATGGCACCGGCAGTACCTGAGCGCCAGGGTTTGTATGACCCGGCAAACGAGCACGACGCTTGCGGCGTGGGCTTTGTCGCCCATGTCAAAGGCCAGAAGAGTCACAGCATCGTCGAGCAGGGTTTGTTGATCCTGAAAAATCTCGATCACCGGGGCGCCGTGGGTGCCGATCCGTTGCAGGGCGACGGTGCCGGTTTGTTGATCCAGATACCGGATCAGTTCTATCGTGAAGAAATGGCCAAGCAAGGGGTTAGCCTGCCGCCGGCTGGCGAGTACGGTGTCGGCATGGCCTTCCTGCCGCAAGAGGCTGCTTCGCGCTTCGCCTGTATCGAGGAAATCGAGCGCTCGATCAAGGCGGAAGGGCAGGTGATTCTCGGCTGGCGCGAGGTGCCGGTCAATCGTGACATGCCCATGTCGCCGACGGTGAGGGCCAAGGAGCCGATCATCCGCCAGGTCTTCGTCGGTCGTGGCCCCGATGTCTTCGTGACCGATGCGCTGGAGCGCAAGCTGTACATCATCCGCCGCCGTGCCGCCAATGCCATCAAGCAGCTCAAGCTCAAGCACGGCCAGGAATTCTACGTGCCGTCCTTTTCCGCTCGTACGGTTAACTACAAGGGTCTGCTGCTGGCCGATCAGGTCGGCGTGTACTATCTCGACCTTCAGGACAAGCGGACAGTTTCGGCGCTGGCCCTGGTGCATCAGCGCTTCTCCACCAACACCTTCCCGACCTGGGATCTGGCGCACCCCTTCCGCTATATCGCCCACAACGGCGAAATCAATACCGTGCGCGGCAACGTCAATTGGTTCAAGGCGCGTGAGCAGGCGATTTCGTCGCCCATTCTCGGCGACGACCTGAAGAAGGTGTGGCCGCTGCACTATCCCGGTCAGTCCGACTCGGCGTCCTTCGACAACGCCCTGGAGTTGCTGGTCATGGGCGGTTATTCCATGGCCCACGCCATGATGCTGATGATCCCGGAGGCCTGGGAAAAGCATACCCTGATGGACGAGAACCGGCGCGCCTTCTACGAGTATCACGCCGCCATGATGGAGCCGTGGGACGGTCCTGCTGCCGTGGCCTTTACCGATGGCCGCCAGATCGGTGCCACCCTTGATCGCAACGGACTGCGTCCGGCCCGTTATCTGGTGACCGACGACGACCTCGTGGTCATGGCTTCCGAATCCGGCGTGCTGCCGATTCCGGAAAAGAAAATCGTCAAGAAGTGGCGTCTGCAACCGGGCAAGATGTTCCTCATCGACATGGAACAGGGCCGCATCATTGACGACAAGGAATTGAAGGATTCCCTGGCCAAGGCCAAGCCTTATCGTGAGTGGATCGAAAAAATCCGCATCAAGCTCGACGCCGTTCCTGCTGCCGAAGAAAAAACCGATGCTGCGCCGGCCTCCCTGCTGGATCGTCAGCAGGCCTTCGGCTACACCCAGGAAGACATCAAGGTCATCCTTGACCCCATGGTGCAGAACGGTGAGGAAGCAACCGGCTCGATGGGTACCGACTCTGCCCTGCCGGTGCTGTCAAGCAAGGAAAAAACCCTTTACACCTATTTCAAGCAGCTGTTTGCCCAGGTCACCAATCCGCCCATCGACCCGATCCGCGAAGAGCTGGTCATGTCCCTGGTGTCCTTCATCGGTCCGAAGCCGAACCTCCTCAATACCACCGATATCAATCCGCCGATTCGCCTGGAGGTTTCGCAACCGGTGCTGACCGCAGCAGACATGGAAAAGCTGCGGCATATCCAGAAATACACCAGCGGCAAGTTCAATTCCTTCGAGCTCGATATCTGCTACCCGGTCGCCTGGGGCAAGGCCGGCATTGAAGCCCGCCTGGCTTCCCTGGCCGCCGATGCCGAAGATGCCGTACGTTCCGGCGCCAATATCCTGATCGTTTCCGATCGCAAGGTGGATGCCGAGCATGTGGCTATCCCGGCGCTGCTGGCCACTTCCGCCATCCACCAGCATCTGGTCAAGAAGGGCTTGCGCACCAGCACCGGTCTGGTGGTAGAGACCGGCTCTGCCCGGGAAGTGCATCACTTTGCCCTGCTCGGCGGATATGGTGCAGAAGCCGTGCATCCCTATCTCGCTCTGGAAACCATCGAAGCACTGGCCAAGGGCGATACCGAAAAGGCTGACAAGTATGTCAAAAACTTCGTCAAGGCCATCGGCAAGGGTTTGAACAAGGTGATGTCCAAGATGGGCATCTCCACCTACATGTCCTATACCGGGGCGCAGATTTTTGAAGCCATCGGCCTGCAGAAGGAATTCGTCGAGAAATATTTCACCGGTACGCCGTCCAATATCGAAGGCATCGGGGTGTTCGAAGTCGCCGAGGAAGCCATACGACAGCATCAGGCGGCTTTCTCCGACGATCCCGTATTGAGCACCATGCTCGATGCCGGCGGTGATTACGCTTACCGCACCCGGGGCGAGGAGCACGTGTGGACGCCGGATTCCATCGCCAAGCTGCAACATGCCACCCGTTCCGGCAATGCCGATACCTACAAGGAATACGCCAAGCTGATCAACGATCAGACCAAGCGCCACCTGACCCTGCGCGGCCTGTTCGAATTCAAGCCGCAAGGCGCCGCCATTCCGCTGGAAGAAGTCGAGCCGGCCAAGGAAATCGTCAAGCGTTTCGCCACTGGCGCCATGTCCCTCGGCTCCATTTCGACGGAAGCGCACTCCACCCTGGCCATCGCCATGAACCGTATCGGCGGCAAGTCCAATACCGGTGAAGGCGGCGAGGATGCCAAGCGTTTCGCGCCGGTCAAGGGCGGCACCATGCTTTCCGACATCATCGGCAAGAACCGCATCGAGCGGGACTACGAGCTGAAGGAAGGCGATTCCCTGCGCTCTGCCATCAAACAGGTGGCTTCCGGCCGTTTCGGGGTGACCACCGAGTACCTGAGCAATGCCGACCAGATCCAGATCAAGATGGCGCA
>CAZHVZ010000001.1:68499-78192 GCA_964536245.1 uncultured Rhodocyclaceae bacterium | reverse complement strand
AGATTCACTAGCAGGGGCGGCTCTGCGGCCGACGTGACACCAAGCGACCCGCAGGTGAGCGACTGGCGCGGCGGACGAGCCGCTGCGAGCACTACAAACGACTTCAGCGGCCCGGCTTCGGGCGTGGCGGGTGTCGATGATGGCCTGCTCGCCAAGGTCTTCTTCCGGCGTGGCGGAGTTGTCGTTTGTCGGGGCCGAGCACGGGAGCTCGTCGTGAAGCCGTGAAGCCAGGGCTGCCAGCAGTTTTTCCAGGCGGACCGGTTTGGTCACCACTTCGTCCATTCCGCAATCGTGACAGCGGTCAATGTCCTCGGCCATGCTGTAAGCGGTCATGCCGATAATAGGCAGTGTCTGCCCTCGGGGATGCCGGCGCAGTTCGCGGGTGGCCGCCCAGCCATCCATGACCGGCATCTGGACATCCATGAGCACGAAATCATAGGAAAGGCTGGCCGAGAGAACCCGATCTACGGCAAGGCGGCCATTTTCGGCGATGTCTACGGTGAGCCCGGCACTTTCCAGAAGTTCGCGGGCGACCAGCTGGTTGTAGGCATTGTCTTCCACCACCAGGACCCGGCGACCGGCCAGCTTCGTCACCGGAGCGCTTATCCGGGCCGGCTCCGGGGGGGCGGGGGGTTCCACTCCGGTCAATCCGAGCATGCCCGAGATGGCGCCAAACAGCACGGCCGGTTTGACCGGTTTGAGCAGGTAGGCATCAACGGCGGTTTCCAGGCGGGCTGCCCGGGCTTCAACTTCCTCCCGGCTGTAGGCGGTGACCATGACGATCACCGGCTGATCGGGAATGGCCGGATCACAGCGAATGCGGCGGGTGGTTTCGATCCCGTCCAGCCCCGGCATGTTCCAGTCCATCAGCACCAAATCATAGGGGAGACCTGCCCCGGCAGTGCGCAGTGCGGCAATTGCTTCGGCGCCGCTGGAAACGGCATGAACTTGGCACGTTGCCGTTTCGAGAGCGTGCTGCAGGGCCAGCCGGGCGCTATCGTTGTCGTCCACCACCAGAATCCGGATAGCCGAGTAGTCCGGCAAACGGGAAGCGCTCGCCGCAGCCTCTATCGGTGCCACGCCGAAGCGGGCAGTGAACGAAAAATCACTGCCGACACCCGGCGCGCTGGCGACTTCGATTTTCCCCCCCATCATTTGCACCAGCTGTTTGACAATGGTGAGGCCGAGGCCGGTCCCGCCGTGGATACGGGTTACCGAGGTATCGGCCTGGCTGAAAGGCTGGAACAGTTTGTCGATTTGCTCGGTGCTGATGCCGATGCCGGTATCGAAAACGGAAAAGCGCAGGATGACTTCCCCGGTTGCTTCGTCAAAGTGCTGGCGCTCGGCAGTCAGGCAGACTTCGCCGCTGGCGGTGAATTTCACCGCATTGCTGAGCAGGTTGAGGAGCACCTGGCCGAGGCGCAGAGGGTCGCCCAGCAGGAGGCAGGGAATTTCCCGCGAACGATGCACCACCAGTTCCAGCCCTTTTTCCTGGGCGGAAATTTCCATGGTATCGGCGACCCGGTTAACGACTTCGTCAATGCTGAAGGGAATTTTCTCCAGGCTCATTTTTCCGGCCTCGATCTTGGCCATATCGAGAATGTCGTTGATCAAACCGAGCAGCAGTTCGGCAGCACCGTCTATTTTCTTCAGGTAGCCATACTGGCGGGGGGTCAATTCGGTTCTCAGGGCCAGTTGTGAGAGGCCGATAATGGCATTCATCGGGGTGCGGATTTCGTGGCTCATGTTGGCCAGGAAGGCGCTTTTTGCCTGATTGGCCGTTTCGGCAGCTTTACTTGCTTCGCGCAGGGCGACCTCGATCCGCTTGCGTTCGGTGATTTCAGCGGACAGTTCGCGGGTGCGGGCGGCAACTTTTTCTTCGAGGCTGCGGTTGGCCTCTTCCAGACCGAGGGAGGCCCGTTTGAGACTTTCGTAGAGGCTGGCGTTCTCGATGGAAATGGCCAACTGCGTCGCCAGCAGGTGCAGGACACGCAGGCGTTCATGGTGGAATGCACCCCGCAGCAAGGGATTTTCCATGTAGATGAGGCCGAGCAGCTTGCCGTGACGGACAATGGGCAGGCAAAGGACGGATTTCTGCTGCTGCCCGATGAGGTAGGCATCACCGGAAAAAGCGGCATCGCGGCCACCGTCGTTGATGATTACGTCGGACTGGGTGCGTATGGCGTACTGGACCACGGTATGGGCAATATCGGGATAGCGCTTGAGCGGAATCGATCCGCTGGAGCGGGAGGCCTCCTCGCTGGCCCGCCACTCGTCCTCGACGCAAAAATCGTGGTCATGTTTAAGAATGAAAAGCACTCGGGTCGCCCCGGCGTGGCTGGCCAGAGCCTCCATCAGCCGGCGCAGCAGGCCGCCGAATTCGATTTCGCCGGACAGTGCCTGCGAAGCCTTGATGACTGCCGCCATGTCGATGGGCAGGGCGTTCGGCGCCACATCGGACAGGGGGGTAAAGATTTCGCCATGGCGGCTTTCGATGGTCAGGGCCAGCCCGTCGGCGCCCCATTGCCGGTAGCCGTGGCAGGCATCGCGCAGATACTGGCTGGCGGCGGTTTTCATACCCTGGCCGATAAACCAGTTGGCCGTGCGCTCGTTGGCCAAGGCCCAATCGTGGGTGCAGCCGCTTTCGGCTGCGGCTTTCACCGCCTGGTCATAGTATTGGGCGGTCGTTGTCCAGTTTCTGGCCGCTGCGCACTCGGCTCCGATCAGCAGGTCAAGATGCCGATAGTTGGCCGGACAGCTTTCGGCCAGCCGGTGCAGGCGCTGGCGGTAGCGTAGCGCGGATTGCAGATGGCGGCGCTTGGCTGCTCCCGACGTGCCGTTGGCCAGGCTTCCGTCAGGGCGGCGTAGAAAAGCTGGCGCGGGACGTAGAGCTGGCCGATGGAGATCTGGCGCATGCTCTCCAGTTCGTCGGCCGTATCCTTGGCGGCTTCGTACTGGCCGAACAAGTAGGCGACCTGGAGGCGGTTGACCAGATGCCAGGCGAGGGCCGTTTTTTCGGTCATGGCGCGCAGGAGCGCGAGTTGCTGTGCTTCGTCGTACCCGGCTCCGGCCAGACTGCCGGCGGCGGTTTCGCCACGCAGGCAAAGCGCCTTGCGTTGCCCGGAAAGAAAGTAGTGGGTGCTGTCGTGAAAACCGATCTGGGCGACAAAATTGCCCAGTCGCCGGGCTTCGCTGGTCAGGGCTGGCAGGTTTTCACCCTTGCCGTCCAGAGCGAAAAGAGTGGCGATGGCAGCATAGTTGGCCATCATCAGATTGCCGCAGTCGAGAAGGTCGCGCCCGGAGCGCTTCAGTTGTTCGACCGTGGTAGCGAGGGGTTGGCCCCAGGCACCGGTAAAAATGCCGCACATGGACAGGGATAATCCCTGGTAACGGGAATCGCCGGAAGCTTCGCCGAGCAGACGGCCCAGCTCGCCAAAGCGGTAACCGTCACGATAACGGGCGAAACCGCCGCCGATCACCATGCCAAACGTGACGTAGGCGTAGGCCGACGAACCGGTGTTGCCGTAACGCATGGAAAGGGCAACCATCCGCATGGCGACGAGGGCCAGCAGATCACGGTTGACGAAGTAGGCGGCAACGCTCATGTTCATGTAGAGCTGCATGACCGCTTTTTGCAGGGGGTCGGACATTGGGGGCAGTTTGGCCAGATCTTCGATGCGTCGCCCGCGCATTCCGGCGGCAATGCCTGCCAGTTGAACGAGCAGGGTGATCTTGCCGGGGGTGGTCGGCAAATGCACGCCAAGGCGTTGCAAACCCTGCTGTCCTGCCTCCACGGCTTTTTCGCTGTGTCCCTGGCTCATTTCCAGATGCATGCGCAGGACATGGAGCCGGGCAATGTCTTCGGCCTCCCTGGCGAATTCAAGGATACGGGTGAACAGCTTCTCGGCAGTATCGGCATGGCCGCAGAGAAATTCGCATTCGGCGTGGTCGGCAAACAACTGGATGGCCAGAGCATGGTCGGTTTGCCACAAATCGGTACTCGCCAGTTGGGCGGCCGTGTCCAGATAAGCACGCGCCGCCTCGTAGGCGGCGGCAGCTTTTGCCCGGGCACCGGCCTGGGCGTAAATGGCGGCGAGATGCTTTCGTTCGGCCGGATCGGTTACTTCGCCCAGACTGTACTGGAACTGGTTGGCGATCTCGAACACCCCCTCGCCGGGCTGTTCGCTGCCGGCCAGCAGGGCTCGCCCGGCTGCCAGATGCAGACGTTGCCGCGTGGGCTCATCGAGCATGGCATAGGCGGCCTGCTGGATGCGATCGTGGCGGAAACGGTAGATTTCCGGATGGCCGGGGTCAGCGCCGATCATTCCTTCGACAACCGCTTCTTCCAGAATCTTCTCCATGGTGGAGTTCTCGCACCCGGCAACGGCTGCCACCGTGGATACGGCAAATCGGCTGCCCAGGCAGGCGGCAATCCGCAAGGCCTCGAGAACCGGTAAAGCCAGGCGTCGCAGGCGGTTAACCAGCAATTCCGCGACATTGTCACTCAATTCGGCCGCTTCAATGGAGGCCATGTCCCAGGTCCAGCGCTGGCCGGCGCTGTCGTAGGCAAGGAGTTTTTCTTCCCCCAGATTGAGTAAAAACTGCCGCACGAAAAGCGGGTTGCCAGCTGTGCGCGTTTCGATCAAGTGCGCCAGCTCCGTGCTTTCCGGGCAGTTCAGGGTCTGGGCGACGAGTGCTGCAACATCATCGGTCGCCAGGGGAGGCAGCGCCAGGGTGGTGCACGGCACGCCCGCCGCAGCCATCTGCTGCTCGGCGATGCGCAGGGGGTGATGGCCATCCACTTCGTTGTCCCGGTAGGTGCCGATCACCAGCAGATGCCGGGTATCGCCATGGCCGAGAAGATGGCAGAGCAGGAGCAGGGACGCGGCATCGGCCCATTGCAGGTCGTCAAGGAAAATGGCCAGGGGTCTGTGCGCCTCGGCCAGGGCGCAAATGAAATCGTGCAGGCTGCGCTGAAAGCGGATTTTGCTCTCGACGGGCGGCAGATCGGGAACCGGGGCCTGGGGACCGAAAATCAGTTCGCTCTGGGGAATGGTATCGATAATGATCCGGCTATTGGCGCCCAGTGCGCTGCGCAGGCGCTGGCGACTATGGGCCAGCTGCTCATCGGATTCGGCCAGCAGTTGCCGGACCAATTCTTGAAGGGCCTGGAGCAGGGAGGAATAGGGCGTCGCCCGGTTACGCTCATCGAATTTTCCGGCAACGAAATGCCCCCCCCGGCGCGTCACCTCGGGCTGCAATTCAAGCGCCAGGGTGGACTTGCCCAGGCCGGCATGGCCGGCCAGAAGCAGTAAGCCGGCGCGACCGTCAGCCGCCTGCTGCCAGGCATCAAAAACGGTTTGCCGCTCGCTGGCGCGTCCGTACAGCTGAGCCGGGATGGCGAGCATTGGCGCCATGTCGTGGGTGCCGAGGCGGAAATCTTGCCAGGTTCCGGCATTTTCAATGCGCCGGGCACAGTCGAGAAGGTCCCAGGCCAGTCCGGCAGCATTGTGATAGCGTTCCTCCGGGGCCTTGGCAAGGAGTTTCAGGACGACTTGTTCCACCGCCGGAGGAATAGCAGGTTTCAGGCTACGCGGCAGGATCGGGGCGCGGGCGATGTGACAGTGGATCCAGTCCAGCGCCTCTCTGACCCGGAACGGCAACTCTCCCGTCAGGCACTCATAGAGAATGACGCCAAGGGCGTAAAGATCGGTACTTGGGCCGATTTCGAAACCGGTACGGCCAGTCTGCTCCGGCGCCATGAAAGCCAGATTTTCGGGCAGCGCGTTGTTTCCCCGGTCACCGGCAGTCGTGACGTGGCCGAGGCCGGTAATATGGACTTGACCGGCGGAATCCAGCAACAGGCTGTCCGGTGTCAAAGCGAGGTGCAGCCGCTGCTTGCGGTGCAATTCGTGGACAACCTGGGCGGCTCCTGCCACCGTGCGCAGGGCGTCGAGCAAGGGCATGCCGCCCGTCGGGATGATCCCGGAGAGGGGGCGGCCATGACAATCCGCCCGGACCAGAATCACTTCGCTGCCATGGTTTTCGCAGAGCAACGGCTGGACGATGCCTGGGATGTCCAGCCCCGCTCCCTTGGTATATTCCCTGAACAGACTGGCTGCATCATCGCTGCCGGCTTCCGCCACCAGTATTTCCACGGCGACCCCATCGATTGTCCGCCGGCCACGGTAACGTGCGCCGGTTCCGTGCGTTGGCAATTCTTCGACGAGAGTGTAGCCGGGCAGGGAGAGCATTTCCTGTCCTGTCAGGCGAAATCAAAGCCGGGGTTGCGGGTGTCGCCGGCAGAGTGCGGGGTGTTGTGGTGCAGCCAGTGGTGGACCTCGTCAATCACCGATTGGCCCAGGAAATAGACGGACTCTTCGAGAAGCAGTGCGTAATCGGCGGGCGGCAGGATGGCGAAGAGTTCCCGCAGATGG
Source organism: uncultured Rhodocyclaceae bacterium (assembly GCA_964536245.1). Taxonomy (GTDB): domain Bacteria; phylum Pseudomonadota; class Gammaproteobacteria; order Burkholderiales; family Rhodocyclaceae; genus CAZHVZ01. Next base: position 71,755 of record CAZHVZ010000001.1, on the reverse strand, counting down.
AACTCCTTGAGCATGGCCTCGAGAACGGTCCGCGTTTCCTCCGTACTGATGTCGAGGGTGAACACTTTCTCGCAATAGATGGGGTCAATGTGGTTCGGGTTGTGCTCGTTGAACAGGTCGATGAAACGGTCAAGCAGGGGGGCCGGCGCATTCGACAGGAAATGCGTCATCAGGGCGTTGAGGACGATTTCTCCCCGTTCGCGAAAACGGAAATGGGGGATGGCAGCCAGGTCGGCGTGGCTGAGACGGTCGGTTTGCAGGGCATCGTCGAGCTTGGCGGAAAAGCTGCGGTAATTGTTTAGGATGAAGGACATGCCCCAGCCGCAGGGGGTGGTCCAGCAGGCGGCATCGCCGGCGAAAATGACCCGCTCCCGTGCCAGTTCCTGGGAGACGCTGGCGGACGGATACCAGCCGTATTTGACTTCCTTGATGTGCATGTCGTGGAAGGCGGCCGTACTGGCTTCCTCGCGGATAATGCGGTTGTAGACCTTTTCCATTTCGTCATGGGCGACAATCTCCGGACGCAGGTAAAGGAGAAGGGAAAAGGAGGTGCGCTGGTCGAGAATTTCGTACTCAAAGACCGGACGCCCCTGGCGCAGGGAGGTATCGGGTTGCGGATTGGTGTCGGCGAAGGTCTGCCACATCATGTAATCGCCAACCTGCATGTCGCCCAGGCCATTGGGGTGGTCGCCGATAGCGCCGCACACCGACCACCAGTAATAATTTTTCCGGCTGATGTGGTACTGCCTGGCGATGGCCGAATCGTAACCGGAGCAGTCGATCAGCAAGCGAGCGCGGAATTTTCCCCGTTCGCTGTCCACCGTGACGCCATCACCATCAAGCTGGTGGGAGCGGTAGGCGCATTGGTCAATGACTTCCGAGCCGTTGGCGCGGATGGTGTCGACCCAGTGCGGAAGAAGCCGTTTTTCGTCCACATAGGGATAGCGCTCAAACTGCCGGGCCTGCCACTGAGCCTTGGCACCGGAAAAGGTGCTGGCGAGAAAGCGGGTGACGCCGCCGTAGGTGTAGGGTCTAACGATGGCGTCCACCACATTGAGCGGCACGAACCAGCTACGTCTGGTTGTTCCGGCAATGCCTTTCTCCAGTACCAGCACCTTTCGCGAACGGGAAAGTTCCGAAGCAATGGCCAGCCCGGCCGGACCGCCTCCGACAACAATGGCATCATAAGTCATGGCTGACTCCTGCTTGATGGTGGACACAGATACGGTTTCGCCCCTTCTCCTTGGCCTCGTAGAGGGCCTGGTCGGCGGCTTCAATCAGCTTGTTCGGGGAAATGGCGCCGGGCGGTGCGAAGGTGGCGATCCCCAGGCTGATGGTGACATGGGCCGCCGTGCGGGAATCGGCATGGGGTATGGCCAGGGCTTCCACGGCGGCGCGCATGCGCTCGGCCAGTTGCAGAGCACCGCCAAGATCGGTGTCCGGCGAGATGCAGGCGAATTCTTCCCCGCCGTAACGGGCAACCAGATCGGCCGGGCGCAGGATTTCGCCTTGTAGAACCGAGGCCACTCTGGAAAGGCACTGGTCACCCAGGGAGTGACCATAGAAGTCATTAAAATTTTTGAAGTGATCCACATCGATCATGATCAGGGTCAGCGCTTTTTCTTCCCGCTTCATCCGGGCCAGTTCACTGTCCAGATACTGGTCAAAGCGGCGGCGGTTGTTGATGCCGGTCAGCGGGTCCACCATGGTCAGGCGTTGCAGCAGATCGCGGTTGTGCTTGAGTTCGATGTGATTTTTGATGCGGGCACGAATGATGGCCGGGCGCAGGGGTTTGCTCAGGTAATCGATGGCGCCCAGGGAAAGGCCGTGCTCCTCGTCTTCCTCGTCTTCCCGTGCGGTGATGAACATGATCGGGATATCCCGGGTGCGGGAGTCTTCCTTGAGATGAATGCACACCTCATGGCCGTCCATTTCGGGCATGACGACATCAAGAAGAATGATGTCCGGACTCTGGCCGGTCGCAATCTCTATACCCTCGGCCCCCCCCGTCGCAGCAAGGACGTGGTAGTCACTGCCGAGCACCTCGAACAGCTGGTATGCGCAGGCCAGGCTGTCGTCGATAACCAGTACGGTCCCTTTTTTCTTCTCCAACTTCTTTCCCCGCCTCCCTGTTGCAAGCAGCCAGCTGTTCTGAGGGTCTCCACGCTCATAAGCGGGGCCATTTATTGTGGCGGGATCATCCCATGACAATTGGCCACTTGCCTGACAGCGTGGGATGGAGCTTATCCGTGCGCCATGATTTATGCAAACCGGAGGAACCGGCCTGCCAGAACGATTTCGCCGGGATCAATACGGTGGTCGGTGGTCTGTTTGACAGATGTCGTGAACGTGTGGGGTTGTCGGGGCGATGCCCCTCGTCCGCCAAGCTGCCAGGCAGGCTACTGCAAGCTGTAGCCGGCTGCGGTAATGATGGCGCGGGCCGCCGGGGTTTTCAGGTAATCGAGCAGAGCCCGGGCGGCGGGGTTGTCCTGCCCCTTGCCGAGCAGCACGGCATCCTGGCGGATGGCGGTGTGCAGGGTGGTGGGCACCAGCCAGGCCGAACCATCCTTCAACTTGCCGCCTTCGCTGATCTGTGACCAGGCGACAAAGCCGAGATCGGCGTTGCCGGTGGAAATGAATTGATGAGTCTGGGCGATGTTTTCGCCCATCACCATTTTTTTGGCAAGGAGGTCATACAGTTCCAGGGATTTCAGGGTTTCCACGGCGGCCTGGCCGTAGGGCGCGAGCTTGGGGCTGGCGATGGCAAGCCGGTGAAAATCGCCTTTCCTGAGGACTTCTCCTTTGCTGTCCACCCGCTCAGGTTGCGGACTCCACAGGGCCAGCCGACCGATGGCATAGGTGAAGCGGCTGCCGGCTACGACCATACCCTCTGCTTCCAGGCGGGCAGGGGTTTCGTCGTCTGCTGACAGGAACACTTCGAAAGGGGCGCCATTCTTGATCTGAGCGTAGAAGCGGCCGGTGGAGCCAACCACCAGTTGCGCCTGATGGCCGGTGGCTTGGGTAAAGGCGGGAGCGATTTTTTGCATCGGGCCGGCGAAGTTGGCGGCCACGGCGACCTGAACTTCGCCGGCCTGGGCGGCGACGGCAAGAAGGAATGAGCACAGCAGGGAAATGATTTGGCGCATGGTTTCTCCAGGAGTGAGACGTAAAGACTTCAGGCGTAAAGCCACAAAATGACGGCGGAGGCCTTGAACACGGCGCAAACCTCTTGCCCCTCCGCCAGGCCGAGGCGGGC
>CAZHVZ010000001.1:50675-68489 GCA_964536245.1 uncultured Rhodocyclaceae bacterium | reverse complement strand
AGACCGATTTGCCGCCGGGCATGACCAGGGTGACCTCGCAATTGACCGGGCTGTCGTGGATGCGGGTGATGGTTCCCCACAGCTGGTTGCGGGCGGTGGTCTTGATTCCCCGGTCGGTCATCAGGAGAACGGAGGAGGATTTGATCAGGGCGCTAACTTCGCCGCCGATGCGCAAACCGAGATTTTCCGCCGATTCCCGTGTGATTACCGCGACCAGCTCGTTCGCTTCGTCCAGCTTGAGGCGGACCTCATAGTCCACCTGGCCCTCGCGCAGCCCCACGATGGTTCCGGCGAACTGGTTGCGGGCGCTGGTTTTCATCGACATGCGCTTGAGCAGCTGGCGGAACTGCTTGAGATCGCCCGAGCCGGCGTCGTTCATGGTCGCTGCCAGGCGATCCAGTGCCGACTGGTATTCCGCTTCCACGGCTCGGTAGAGGGCAATGATCTTGCGTCCGTAGTCGGTCAGCTCGGTGCCGCGACCATGGCGTCCGCCGGTGGAGCGTACCACCAGGGGTTGGTCGGCCAGATTGTTCATGGCGTCGATGGCGTCCCAGGCCGCCTTGTAGGAAAGGGGGACTGCCTTTGCCGCTTGACTGATTGAGCCGCGCTCGCCGACGGCTTCCAGGAGGCGGATGCGGGTATCACCGAGGAAAGTGCCGAATTCGGTATCGACCTCCAGTTTTCCTCGGAGTCGGTGTTGGGTAGTGTCCATGGTGGGGGTCTTCGTGATGGTTGTTTCTGTATAGCGAGCACTATAGCGTGAACGAACGATGCTCTATTTTTCTGGCTGACTGTGGTTGTTTGTAAATAACGCTATCGCCTAAACTGAAGCCGTCAAAATATTACCGATATATTAATGTGAATACATCGGTTTTTCAGGAGAATGACAATGAAAATCAGCGCACGCAATGTATTCCAGGGTATCGTTTCCAAGCTGGTACATGGCGCGGTCAATGCCGAGGTGGAACTCGCCCTGCCGGGCGGCGACAAGATTGTCGCCATCGTTACCGAAGGCAGTGTTCAGTCGTTGGGGCTGATCATGGGCAAGGAAGCTATTGCCTACGTCAAGGCGCCGTGGGTGATGCTCCTCTCCGGGGCGGGCGATGTTCGTTTTTCGGCGCGCAACCAGTTGGTCGGCAAGGTGAAAAACGTCACCAAGGGCGCCGTCAATAGCGAAGTGAATATCGAGTTGGCGGGTGGCACGGTGGTCTGCGCCGTGATCACCAACGAAGCGGTTCTCGAGCTCGGCCTCAAGCCCGGCGTGGACGCTACCGCCCTGATCAAGGCCAGCCATGTCGTGCTGGGGGTTCCCGTCTGAGAGCATCAGCGCTCATCCTGCGGCAGCAGATAAATCCAGGGGCCGCCAGCTTCCCGGTCCGCCGCCGCCAGATCGGCCTGGCCGGCGGGCGATAGCAGGTACTCGGCCAGGCGGTGGGCCAGGGCGCGTTGTTCCGCCGTGGCGGGGTGCCGGGGGCCGGGTTCGATGGCGACATACACCCGGCGCATGGCCGGGTCGCCGGCCAGCAGTATTTCCAGCCCGGCGGAGGGCATTTTGCCAAAAGCCACCGGAATGTGGCCGGCTACGGTATAAGCCCGTTTTTCGGCGGCGAGGCCGAGAATTCCTTGGGGCGTACTCGAGGTGTCGGGGATGACCCAGTCCCCTGGACGAATCCCGGCGCTTCGCCAGAGAGCCGAAACCACGGCATGGCTGCCAGGGTCGCGAAAGGCGACGAAAGGCGCGCCCGTTTCCGCAATGCGCCGCACGGCCTCGGCGCCGTTCGCCGCGCCGCGCACGTTGGCCGGATCGTCCAGCGGGCCGACGATGACGTGCTGGTTGAGCGCCCAGGCGCGCAGGGGGGCAGCCACGCCGGAAGCGAGCAGGGCGTGGGCGGAATCGCTGCCGTGAATGAGCAGCAGGTCGGCTTTCCCCTGGGCGAAGGCGGGAACGACGCCTTCCTTGGGGGCGGCGGCCACGGTTTCCACCTTGATTCCGAGGGCTTGTCCGGCTTTTTCCGCCAGGCGTGGCCAGACGCCGCATAGCACCAGTCCGCCGACGGTGGCGACCCGGACCGTTGCCGGTTCGCCGGCCGCCGCACCGCCCGGCCCGGCGAGGATCAAGGCCAGGGCGGCACCGCGCAGCCAGTCCAGGGCTTGCCGTTTCATAAGGAACGCAGGAAGGCGAAGAGCGCTTCTCGTTGCTCGCGATCAAGCTGGATGAAGCGCTGGCGGGCAACGCTGGCTTCGCCGCCGTGCCAGAGGATGGCTTCGCTGAAATTGCGAGCCCGGCCATCGTGCAGGAGCTGGTGGTGCTCGTTGATCTTTTCCAGCAAGCCGATGCCCCACAGCGGCGGCGTCCGCCATTCCCGGCCGCTGGCCAGGAAATCCGGCCGTCCGTCGGCCAATCCGTCGCCCATGTCGTGCAGGAGAAGGTCGGTATAGGGGGCGATTTTCCGATTGCGCAGTTGCGGGAAGGCGACATCCTTGCCGGTTTGCAGGCTCGGGCGGTGGCAAGCGGCGCAGCCGCTCTTGGCGAACAGGGCTTCGCCGTGCCGGACCTGGGGCGCGTCGGCGTCCCGTCGCGCCGGGACGGCGAGCAGGCTGAGGTAGGCGTGCAGGTCGTCGAGCTGGGCCTCGCTGAGTTCCGGCTGGCCACCGTCGGGGGCGGCATGGCAGGCGGTTTGCGCCGTCGTGCAATTCTGTTTGGGGAACAGTGGCGAGGTGATCCCCAGATCGCCGAGCATGGCGCCGGCGATCTGTTGGCGCAGGCTGGGCATGTTGGCCTTCAGTCCGAATTTGCCGACTTCGGCATGGCCGAGGGCCACATTCCAGACCCGGTTGGGGCGTCCCTTGACGCCGTCGGCCTTGGCCTGGCGGGCCAGCTGGCGGATGGTTCCGGGAGGCACCGCGTCGAGCAGGCCCATGCCATAGACCGGCGGGCCGACGCGGAGCGAGAAAAGGATGTCGTCGAGCGGCCCGTAGGCCAGTTCGCGGAATTCAATGCGCGGTTTGCGCAGGTAGATGGTTTCGCCATCCGGCAGGGTGAGAGCGCTTTCTTCCCAACTTACCGCTGCCCGGCCTTCGCCCGGTACGCCGGGAATGCCTTCCTCGTTCAACTGGTCGCCGTAGGCCGGATGGGGGCGGGGGCCGCCGTGGGGATTTTGGCCCGGGATCGACAGGCGAACCAGCATCGACTGCATGCGGGCCTGCGGCCCCTCCGGCGCCTGGCCACGACCGTTCTTGGGGTGGCAGGAAAGGCAGGCGAGACGGTTGTAAAGCGGGCCGAGGCCGTCCACTTCGGCATCCTTAGCCGGGGCGACCACCCAGTTCTGCCGGAATAGGCTGCGCCCCCGGAAGAAGGCTTGCCGCTGCGCAGCATCGAGGCCGGGTAGCGGCTGCCCGTAGGCTTCGCGGCTGCTGTCGGTCACCGTGACTTCGCTGGCCAGGGCGTTGCCGATGGCGAGCAGGGCAACGGCCAGGGCGATTTTTTGCCGGCGCCGGTTCATGCGTAGGCACCGTCGAGCAGGCGGCTTGCCTCGGCCCGCTGCCGGGCGCAGAAATCGCGCCAGCGCATCGCTGCGGCGCCGGCCAGCGGGTCGCTGCCCTCCACCTGTTCGGCGTAAAGGCGGCGCAATCCTGGTTCGGCTGCGGCTTCCTCGCTCAGGGGCGGGGTTTCCAGGGCGCGGCGGGCAGCGGCCACCGTCTTGCCGGCGGCTTCCGCCCGGTGTACGCGTCGCCACAAGGCGGCCAGTTCTTCATGCCGCCAGGCCAGCATTTGCTCGAATACCGCCGCCACCAGCGCCAGGCGCGGTCGTCCCGCGACGCCGTCGTAAGTGTAGGCGCCCCGCTCGGCGGCGGCGAACGGATTGTGGTAGTCGGCCGGCACCTGGGCATAGGCCGAGGGGAGCACGGGCAACTTGCGGATGTCCGGATGGGTGAGGATTTTCTGGCCGGCCTCGGAGAGCAGGAAGGCGGCGAAGGCTTGCCCGCCATCGGGGTTGCGGGCGCTGGCGGTGACCGCAACCTGGCCGGGGTTGATGCCGCCGTGACTGGGGTAGGCGAACTTGACGGCCATGCCGTTGGCGATGGCGGAGGCGACGAAGAAATCGAGGCTGAGGCCGATGGCGGCGCGGCCGGAAGCCACTTCGTCGCCGACCAAGGTGCCGCCCCGCTCAATGAGACTGGACAGCCCGGCGATTTCGCTCCACAGCGCCCAACCTCTGTCCCAGCCATGGGCCTGGAGAACGATGTCGGTGAGCACTTGGGCGAAAGCGACTTTCGACGGCACCGGCAGGGCGATGCGCCCGGCCAGGCGCGGGTCGGTCAGGTCCGCCCAGTGGCGCGGTTCGCCAAGGCCGAGGGCGGCCAGGGCGCCGGGGTTGATGGCGAAGCCGTAGCCGGCCATTTCGGTAGCCCGGTAATACCCTTCGGGGTCGGCCAGCTCGGCATTGCCGATACGGGCCGGCAAGTCGCCCGCCATCGGCGCCAGCCGCCGCCAGGCGCCCTCGCTCTTGAGCAGGGCAAAGTTGCGTGGCGAGGCCGACCAATAGACGTCGATACCGCCCTGGCCCGGTTGCCGCAAGGTGGGCAGGGCATCGTGCGGCATCCGCCAGACGATGCGCAGGCGGTATTGCGGGTAGGCTTTTTCGAAGGCCGCTTCGTAGCGGGAAATCACCTCGTCCGGGTAGCTGGTCAGTACCACGACCTCGGAGAGGGCGGCGAGAAGCGGCTCGCTCTCGGCGAGCAACAATCCGCTCGCCACCAGCGACAGCAGGCGCCGCCGAAGCGGGGATTGGGGGACTTTGCAGCGGCTCATCGCGGCGGCCTTAATTGCCCATCGGCGTGTTGAACTGCACGAAATAGGTGCGGCCCGGCTCCGGGTAGCCCTCGGAGAAGGAGTACACCTTGTCGAACAGATTGCGCACGCCAGCCTCGATCAGGGTGCCGCCGGCCAGGCGGTAGCCGGCCTTGAGGTTGGCCAGGGTGAGGCCGGGGGTGACCTGGTTGCCGTCGGCGGAGGTATAGCGCCGCGAATAGCTTTCCACGCTGCCGGTCGCCGTCCAGCCGTGGCCGATATTCCACACCGCGTCGGCGAACAGCTTGTGGCGCGGGGTGTCGGTCAATTTATCGGTATTGGCCTTGTTTTGGCGGTCGAGGTAGGTGTAGTTGGCGCTCAGATCCCAGTTACCGATGCTGCCGCGGGACCCTAGCTCGACGCCGTCGGCGGTCGCCTTGCCAATGTTCTGGGTCTGCAGGCAGAAGGCGGTGCCGCACTTGACGGTCAGGGTGTTGTTCTGGATCAGGTTGGTGATGTCGCTGTGGAAAAGGGCGGCGCTCACCGTCCAGCGTTCGGCCAGCTTGCCGTCGTAGCCGACCTCATAATGCATGGCCTCTTCCATTTTGAGGTCGGCGTTGGGCAGCGCCTTGCCCATCTTGTAGGAATAGCGGTCCTTGATGGTCGGGAAGCGGGTCTTGTGGGCGGCGGTGAAATGTACGGCATTGCTGCCATCCAGCTTGTAGAACAGGCCGACCTGGCCGTTGGTGGCGGAATTGTTGCCGCGATTGAAGTCAAAAACTTGCTTGGTGGCGCTGTTGTAATCCTCGGCGGCCAGTGTTTCCCGGCGCTCGAAGGAGAGTCCGGTGACCAGGGAAAGCTGCTGGTTGAAGCTGTGGGTGTCTTCCAGGGCCAGGGTCTGGGTGTGGTCCTTGAAATTGCGGATCGGTTCGCCCTCGTTGTGCTCGCGATGCGCGTCTTCCTTGTAGTTGTAGGACGTGCGCAGCAGGTTCTCGGCGGTCAGGCGGAAATCCCCTTCGACGCTGAAGCCGTTGGTGTAGTCGTCATACCAGCTCTTGAATGAGGAGGGCTTCTTCATGGTGCTGTAGGTCGCATCGTCGTAGCTCCACATCGAATTCTTCAGGGTGTCGTGGTAGGCCCGGACCTTCAGGGTGTGTTCGCCGAAGCGGGTGGACGACAGAAAACGGAAGCTTTCCTTGTCCCAATAGGGCCAGCGCCAGTAGCTCGGGGTTTCGTTGGAGAACACTGTGCCAGCGTAGGGCGGATCGTTCTTCACCCCGTGCTGGTTGATGTAGCTGACCACGTATTCGTCGGTGGCGTTGGGCGTCAAGCCGAGCTTGAGGCTGATCTTGCCGTCGTGGGTGGCGCTGTTTTCCCGCTTGCCGCCGTCCTCGGCCACCGTGGTGGGGGAGAAGGAATCCGGCAGGCGGTAGAAGTTCTGGTTGGTGTAGGAGGCGCCGGCCTGGAGGTACCACATGCCCTGGTTGGTGCCGAGGTTGGTGTACAAGCGCTGGGTGCCCATTTCCCCCCGGTTGGTGAAGTCCAGGCCGCCCCCCACCTCGCCCTCGAAGGCCTTGCTGGGGCGCCGGCTGACCAGGTTGATCGCCCCGCCCAGGGTGTTGGCGCCGTACAGCGCCGAGCTGAAGCCCTTGGAAACTTCGATGTTGGCCAGGTCGAAGGTGGTGAACCGGCCAAAATCCACGTAGCCGTCGTAGGGGACGTAAATCGGGATGCCGTCCTCGTATACCGGAACCTGGCGCAGGTTGAAGCCACGCACCCAGATCATCTGTTCATTGCGCTTGCCTTGCTTGCTGAGGTAAACGCCGGGCAGCAGGTCGAGGGCATCGCCCACGGTGTTGCGGTCATGCTGGCGAATTTCGTCGGCTTCGAGGCGCTTGCTACCCAGGGTCTCGCTGCCGGCGGTGGTGGCGGTGACGCGGACCTCGCCCAAAGTAAAGGCCGACGACTCGGCAAAGGCTGAGCTGGCGATCAACTGAGCGATCAGGACAGTGATGATGCGATGCTTCATGTTCTCTCTCTCGAAAGTTAAAAAATCCCCCTAGGCAGCGTGGCGGCTGCTCGTTATTCAGTAAACTATATAACGAATTTGTAGGGAGCGACACCCTTCGTTGGGATTAGTCGCTGGCTCTTATGAGCCGCCATTGATCAATTTATTTGCCATTTGTGGCCGATTTTGCGGGGGTGTAGTTCGCCTGGCCAATTGCGCTGATTGGGATGCGCTATATAGTTTAAGGTATATCGTTGCCTGCTCTGCGATCAAACTGCCACTTCAGAAAGGAAGTAAAAATGCCTCAGTCCTGTCGGATTTTTCTTGTCGCCATGTTCCTTGGCCTTTCCAGCCTGGCCATTGCGGCGGGCAAGAAGGACGACGCCGCCCGGTATGTGACGTCATCGGTGACGATCAGCGGCGCCGTTGCCAACCCGCTGAAACTCTCGGTGGCCGAATTGAAGAAGTTCCCCTCCGAAACCGTTGGCGAAATGCCCGTCGTGTGCCAGACCGGGGCCACCACCAGCACGGTGGAGAGCCTCAAGGGAGTGCGTCTGCGGGATGTCCTGGAAAATGCCGGGATCGTTGCCCCGCAGCATAACGACGTCAAGAAAATGGTGATCATTGCCAGCGCCACCGATGGCTACAAGGTGGTGTTTACCTGGAGCGAGCTGTTCAACTCGCCGCTGGGCGAGGGTGTTCTCGTTTTCTTCGAGAAAAACGGCCAGCCCCTGGGCGAGGAGGAAGGAAGCATTGCCCTGATTTCGGCCAAGGACATTCGCACCGGGCCGCGCCATGTGAAATGGCTGAGCGGCATTGAAGTCAGGAAAATCGTCGATTAGGAATTGCCGCATGTGGCCAAATGAAGCCTTGTCGAGGATGCCCCGGGCCGGTCTGTCCGGCGGCAATTGGCCGGGGCGGGGGGATGCCGGTCAGGACATTGGCGCGGTGCTCGCTGCCGTGCTCCGGCACGTTCAGGAGGGAGAACTGCCCCTGTTCGGGTGGACGCTGGGGATGGCGCACGGGGAGTTCGGCGAGATGATCGAGGGCTGCTTCCCCGAAGTGGCGGCGCTGGAAAATGTTTCTCCCCAAACCCACCGCCAGCTTGCCGCCATGGCGCCCCCCCTGTTCCGGCAAATGGCGGTCATGCTGCTTCACCAGCGCAACCCGGAGGCGGATATTCGCCAAGTCCGCTGGCTGTCCGGCGCCATGGCCGCCGCCTGCTTCGGCCATCGTCACTTGTGGCAGGATTTGGGCCTCGGCAGCCGGGCGGTCCTGTTCCGCTTGATGCGAGAGTATTTCCCGGCCCTGGCCAAGGCCAATGCGGCGGGCCGGCCGTGGAAGCGCTTCCTCTTTGCCGAACTGGGCCGCTTGCTCGGCACCCCCTTGCTGCTGCCACCCGGCTGCTTGAATTGCGAGCGCATCAAGGAATGCCACACCGATCGCCGCTTGCGGAACTGAGCGGCCGGGGCCGCCGGGCTATTCCAGGTACTCGATCATCAATTGCGGGCTTTGCACGCCCATGTATTCGTTGATGGCCAGGCGGTAGGCGGCGCGGGTGCGGCTTCCGGGCTGGACGGCGAAGTTGAACTGGATGGCGTCGATCCGGCTGTTCCCTTTCTTCAGGCGCAGCTTGAGATGCTTTTCCTTCAGGATCTTCTGCTGCTCCACCTCGAATTCGTCGGCAAACAGCGGCGCCGGGAAACCCTGGCCCCACACCTCGTTTTCCAGCAGGCGGGCGGTTTCCAGGGAAAGGTAGCCCATCTCCAGGCTGCCGTCGGTTTCCAGGCTGCGGGTGAGATCGGCGGGCGCCAGCAACTCACCCGCCACGGCGGCGAACAGCTCGCGGAAGCGGGCAAAGCCTTCGCTCTTCAGGGTTACCCCGGCCGCCATGGCGTGCCCGCCAAAGCGCAGGAGCAGGCCGGGGGCGCGCTTGGCCACGAGATCGAGGGCGTCGCGCAGGTGCAGGCCGGGAATGGAACGGCCGGAACCCTTGATGGTGCCGCCCTCGCTGGGGGCAAAGGCGAACACCGGGCGGTGCAGCTTGTCCTTGATGCGCGAGGCCAGGATGCCGACCACGCCTTCGTGCCAGGCCGCGTCGTAAAGCGCGATGCCCGGCGCTTCGGCGGCGGTGTCCAGGGATTCGAGCAGGAGCAACGCCTGTTCCTGCATGCCGGCCTCGATCTCCCGCCGCTCCCGGTTGAGGGCGTCGAGTTGCTGGGCGATGCCCAGAGCGCGGTTCGGGTCGTCGGTAATCAGGCATTCGATGCCCAGTTGCATGTCGGCGAGCCGGCCTGCCGCATTGAGGCGGGGGCCAAGAAGAAAGCCGAGATCGAAGGCAGTGGCGCGGCTGGCTTCCCGACCTGCCGCCTGAAACAGGGCGGCGAGGCCGGCTTGCAGCCTGCCCTGCCGCATGCGCTTCAAGCCTTGGCTGACCAGGATACGGTTGTTGCGGTCGAGTTTGACCACGGCGGCGACGGTACCCAGCGCGACCAGATCGAGGAGATCCCCGAGATTGGGTTCGGTGCGCCCGGCGAAATAACCCCGCTGGCGCAGTTCGGCACGCAGGGCGAGCATGACGTAGAACATGACGCCGACCCCGGCCAGGTTCTTGGAGGGAAAGACGCACCCCGGCTGATTCGGGTTGACGATGCACGCTGCATCCGGCAGCGTTTCTCCCGGCAGGTGGTGGTCGGTAATCAGGGTGGCAATGCCGTATTCGTGCGCACGAGCGACCCCCTCCAGGCTGGCAATGCCGTTGTCCACGGTGATGATCAGGTCCGGCTCCAGGCGGGCGGCGAGGTCGACGATTTCCGGCGACAGGCCGTAGCCCAGGGTGAAGCGGTCCGGCACCAGGAAATCCACCGTGGCGCCAAAGGCGCGCAGGGCCCGCACGCCGACTGCCGTGGCGGTGGCCCCGTCACAGTCATAGTCGCCGATGATGAGCAGGCGGGCCTCGGCTTCAATGGCATCGGCCAGGATTTCAGCGGCCTGGCCGGTGTTGGTCAGGCTGGCCGGCGGCAGAAGGGATTTCAGGTCGTAATCCAGTTCGCTGCGATCAGCCACGCCCCGGGCGGCATAGAGCCGGGCCAGCAGCGGGTGCAGCCCCTGCTGTTCGAGTTGCCAGGCGGTGCGGGGCGGAATGCTGCGGGTGGTGATCCGGGTCATGGCTGCCGTGTCATGCGGCCAGAGCCTGGGCGGTAGCGGCCAGGGGCTGCGGACGGCGCCAGAATTTCCAGCCGTCGGCAGCGGTCAGTTCAAGGTGGAGCAGCCCGTAAATGGTGGGGGCTAGCAAGGTGGCCCGGCTGACTTTTTTACCCAGGGCCTGACGGAGGGGGGCAAACCACCGGCTTTCCAGTGTCGCCATGGCTTCGGCCCAGTCACGGCTGTTTTCGTAAAGCACCGGGCCGAGCAGCTGATCGAGAACAACCAGGGCATGTCCGGTTTGGCAGGCCAGCACGTCGCCCAGACTGCCCAGGTCATGGGTGGGAATGCCGCTGAGGCGGGAGAGGCCGAGGGTGAGCGGGTCTTCCGACCAGACCCCGGTCAGGCCGCTGTTCGGTGTTTCGGGAAAGCTGCCGCTTCCCCACAGCCACAAGCCATTGATGGCGGGCAGGCCGGCGGTGGAGCGCTGTGCGTTGACCGGGTGACCATGCAGGAACATCTGGATCTCGTTCTGCCAGTGCCGCAAGCGAGAGGCCTGCGGGTCCTCCGGCAGTTCGCCGTCCAGGCGCCGCCCGGCAACGGCGGACAGGGGCTGGGTGGCGCAGGAGAGCGGGGCGTGCAGGCGCAGGTACCAGCGACGGGCCGTGGCCGCGTGAAAATGACCGAGGTCGGCAAATTCGCCATTGAGGTCCGCCGCCAGAGCGTGGGCTTCGTCGTCGCTGATGGTAAAGGCGCCGGCATCAGCGAGGACGACCCGTTCGTGGTGAAAGCGCAGATGGACCGGATCGGCGCAGAGCCAGTGTCCCTGTCGGGGGCTGGGTGCCGTGGCGCTGACGGTTTCCCCCGCCAGGCGCAGGGGACCGAAGGGGAAAGGCTGTTCTGGATTGAGGCCAAAAACTTCGGCCAGGGTGTTTTCCACACTCTGCACGGCCTTCCTTTGCAGCCTGCCACGGGCCAACAGGCAGTTCAGGGCCGGGCAGGCCAGGCCGTCGAGCGCGTTCTTGTCGTCGGGTTCAGGCCAGATCAATTCGGGGACAACAAGGGTCAGGCGCACGGCGGTGGACTTAGGGACAATTCCGGGGAAGGGGGCGAAAGTGTACCATAGCGCCTTTCCCTAACTGGCTGTGCCGCATGGCTTTGCCCTACGAACTGTTTATCGGTCTGCGTTACACCCGCGCCAAGCGCCGTAACCATTTCATTTCCTTCATTTCGCTGATCTCCATGCTGGGGATCGCCCTCGGGGTGGCGGCGCTGATCGTGGTGCTGTCGGTGATGAACGGCTTTCAGAAGGAATTGCGCACGCGCATTCTCGGCGTCGCTTCCCACATCCAGATCACCGGAGTGAACGGCGAACTGCCCGATTGGCCAGAAATTGCCGCCCAGGCCAGCCGGCATCCGTCGGTCCGCGCCAGTGCTCCCTATGTCCAGTCCCAGGCCATGTTTACCGTCGATAACGGGGTCCGGGGATCGATGGTTCGCGGCATCCTTCCCGACCTGGAAGAAAGTGTGGCGGATTTTCGCAAGACCATGAAAAGCGGCAGCCTGGATGATCTCCGGGCGGGAGAGTTCAATGTCATTCTCGGGGCCGAGCTGGCCAAGGCTCTGCGGGTCTTCGTCGGCGACAAGGTGACCCTGATTGCGCCCCAGGGTACGGTCACGCCTGCCGGTGTCGTGCCGCGCCTGAAGTCCTTTAACGTGGTTGGCATCTTTGAAGTGGGCATGTACGAGTACGACAATGGTCTTGCGCTCATCCATCTGGAGGATGCCCGGAAACTCTACCGCATGGGCGAGATGGTGACCGGTGTGCGTCTCAAGCTGGACGATCTCTTTCAGGCGCCCCGGGTGGCCCGGGAAATATCCCGGCTGGTTTCGGCGGATGCCTATCTCTATGACTGGACAAAGAGCCACGCCAATTTCTTCCGGGCGGTGCAGATCGAGAAAAACATGATGTTCATCATTCTTTCCCTGATTGTTGCGGTGGCAGCTTTCAACCTCGTGTCCACCCTGGTCATGGCGGTCACCGACAAGCAGGCGGATATTGCCATTTTGCGCACCCTCGGTGCGCGGCCAGGGTCGATCATGGCGGTTTTTGTGGTGCAGGGGGCGGTGGTCGGTTTTGTCGGGCTCGGCATGGGGGTTCTCGGTGGCATTGCCCTGGCCCTGAATATAGACGTGGTGGTGCCCTTTATCGAACGCATCCTGGGGACTCATTTCCTTGCCAAGGAGGTGTACTACATCTCCGAACTTCCTTCCGATCTGCAATGGGGCGATGTCTGGGGGGTGACCGCCATTTCCTTTGTCCTCGCCCTGCTCGCCACGCTCTATCCAAGTTGGCGGGCCTCCCGGGTCAATCCGGCGGAGGCGCTGCGCTATGAGTGAGACGATTCTGGCGGCGCAGGGGCTGGGCAAGACCTTCAAGAGCGGGGATCTTGACGTTGAGGTGCTCAAGGAAATCGATTTCAGTGTGGCCGCCGGAGAAACGGTGTCCATTGTCGGCGCTTCCGGGTCCGGCAAAAGCACGCTGCTCCATCTTCTTGGCGGGCTGGATGCGCCGAGTGCCGGGCAAGTGCAGCTGATGGGGCGCTCCTTTTCCGGCCTCGGGGAGGCGGAACGGGGGGACTGGCGCAACCGGCATCTTGGTTTCGTCTACCAGTTCCATCACTTGCTGCCGGAATTTTCGGCTCTGGAAAATGTCGCCATGCCGCTGCTCATCCGGCGCACGCCGCGTCCGGAAGCACTTGCCGCAGCCGCTGAAGTTCTCGCGGCGGTGGGCTTGGCGCACCGCGTACGGCATCGTCCCGGTGAGCTTTCCGGGGGGGAGCGCCAGCGTGCTGCCATCGCTCGCGCCCTGGTGACGCGGCCTGCCTGTTTGCTGGCCGATGAACCAACCGGCAATCTTGACCGTCAAACGGCGGGAATTGTTTTTGACCTGCTGCTGGAAGGTGTGCAGAAACGGCAGGGCAGTCTGGTGGTGGTGACCCACGATCAACAACTGGCGGAGCGGGCAGGTCGGGTGATTCATTTGAGTGACGGCGCATTTCGCCCATAAGACGGCGCCTGAAAATCTGGAGAATAAAAAAATGCAGGCAGTGTTTTCCCCGGCCATTGGGCTGATGAACCGGTTGCGCTATACCAGCAAGTTTTCTCTGCTCGGTCTGGCGGTCGGAGTGGTGATTGCCGTTTTGCTGGTGACAGTGTTGTCCACATTGCAGCGCGATATTTCGGCAGCTCAGCATGAGTTGCAGGGCGTTCAGATGCTGAAGCCGATTAATCGCATGGTTCAGTTCATCCAGCAGCATCGTGGCCTCTCAGCAGGGGTGCTGGGCGGCAATGAAAGCATGAAGGACAAGCGGGTGACCAAGGAAAAGGAAGCCAGCGATGCCCTTGCCGCAAGCGAAGCAACTTTGCCGGAGAAACTCAGGACCGGTGCTTCATGGGCGAAAATCCGTGAAGAGTGGGAGTCGATTCGGGCACAGGGGCTGACGTGGGCTGCTGCTGACAACATCAAGCGTCACACGGCGCTCATCGACAAGGTGCTTTTGTTCATGGTCGAGGTGGCCGATACGACGGAGCTTACGCTTGATCCAGCCATGGACGGCTATTACATGATGGATACGGTGGTGGTCAAAATGCCGGCCATGATGGAACGGCTCGGCCAAACCCGGGCGCGCGGCACAGCGGTGCTGACCAAGAAGGAAATCACGCAACAGATGAAAATCGAAATGGCGTCGACCCTGCAAGAAATGGCGACGGCCCTGCGCGCCCAGAATATCAATATCGACAAGGTGATCGCCAATGCGCCAGCCATGCAGGCAAGCTTGTCGGCGGCCAGCAAGGAATTCTCGGCAGATGTTGAAAAAGTTTTTACTCTGGTTCGTGAGGACATCCTGGCGGAACGCTTCCAGACGCCCTCCCAGGAGTATTTCAACCAGACAACCGCCCTGATCGACAAGGGATACAAGACCATGTTCGAAGCGCTGATTCCGCAGTTCGAGGAATTGTTGAGTCAGCGCATTGCCGCTGCCAAGAAAACGCTGACGCTGAACATCAGTCTGGCGGTTGTCGTTTTGTTGCTGGTTGCTTATTTGGCCGCCGGCATGTACTACTCGGTGGTGAGCAGTGTGGCGGTCTTCTCCGACGGGGCAAGGCGCATGGCCGACGGGGATCTCACGGTGCGCTTCGAGACCGGGGGGTCCGACGAACTGCATGCGGCGGGCGAAGATTTCAACAATATGGCTACCGCCCTGCGCCAGCTGCTCGGGCGTATTCAAAGCGATGTCCGGCAGTTGCGAGGAGCTGCCGAGCAGTTGTCGGCTTCCAGTCACCAGATTTCCATGAGTGCCGGAGCCCAGAGCGATTCGGCGTCGAATATGGCGGCGACCATCGAGCAGATGACGGTGGGGGTCGACAACATCGCCCGCAATGCCCAGGAGGCCCAGCGGTATTCCCGTCAGTCGGACGATGTGGCGGCAAACGGGGGCAGAATCGTGCAAGGGGTGGTTGTTGAAATCCAGCGCATAGCCGAAACGGTGAATCAATCGGCGGAAGCGGTGGAGGCTCTGGGGCAGCAGTCCGACAAGATTTCAGCCATTGTCGGGACGATCAAGGAAATTGCCGACCAGACCAATCTGCTGGCGCTCAATGCGGCGATTGAAGCAGCGCGGGCCGGCGAGTCCGGGCGGGGCTTTGCCGGGGTGGCGGACGAGGTACGGAAGCTGGCCGAACGCACCGGCAAATCCACTCAGGAAATCTCGGAAATGATCGGGTCCATCCAGAACGGAACAGCCACTGCCGTCAGCACCATGAAACAGGGGGTGGACCGGGTGGCCAGCGGTGTGGAGCAGGCACAGCTGGCCGGCACCTCGATTCTCGAAGTGCAAAATCAGTCACGGCAGGTTGTGGGGGCGGTCGAGGATATCTCCGTTTCCCTGGGCGAGCAGGCAACAGCCAGCACCCTGATTGCCCAGAACGTGGAGCGCATTGCCCAGATGGCCGAAGAGAACAATGCGGCGGCCTCGGGCAATGCCGCGACCGCCGAAAAACTCAGTCAGCTGGCGGAAGGCCTGAGCAGGGAAATGGCCCGATTCAAGACTTGAGATAGAGCGCTGTTTTCCGTGCTGTCGGCGTTTTTGCACCGGCTTTTGAGGGCCGGTGCAGGGCGCTCTTGATGCGTATCATTATAGATCATGGTGTGAGGGGTATACTTGCGGCTTTCGGGGGCTTGCGTGTGCGCTCCAGCCGATTGTCTGCCTGAGTGAAAGAGTGATATGCGTGGAATTTTTGCGCCTGCTGTGCTGGTCATGGATCAGATGCGCTACCCCAGGAAGTTTTTTCTTCTGGGATTCGGCGTGGCAATTGCCGTTGCCCTGCTGCTGTTTTCTCTCCTCAAGGAACTGAACTCCACCATCGATGTGGCGCAACAGGAATTGACCGGGTTGCGTCTGGTCAGCCCGGTCGGGCGGCTGATTCAGGGGATGCAGCAACATCGCGGCTTGTCTGCCGGTTTCCTCAATGGCAATCAGGCGATGGGAGAAAAACGGGCCGGCAAGGAGCGCGAAGTGTTCGAAGCCCTGCAAGGGGTGGATAAGCTGCTCCCCCAGGAGCTCAAGGAGACCCCCGAATGGCGTGAAGCCCGCCAGGGCTGGGAGCGTATCCAGGCGGAGGGCTTGAAATGGCAAGCCGGAGAGAGCTTCAGGCAACACACCGAAGTGATCGACAAAATGCTCCTCCTGCTGGTGGTTCTTGCCGACCATACCAAAATGACCCTGGATCCGGCCATCGACACCTATTACATGATGGATGCGGTGGTGGTCAAAATGCCGGTGGTTCTCGAGCGCTTGGGCCAGATCCGGGCCACAGGCTCCGGAATCCTCACCAAAAAGGAAATCAGTTCAACGCAAAAGGTGCAGGTGGCGTCATTGCTGGCCGACCTGGCGGGAACCCTGCGTGCCCAGAATATCAGCCTGAACAAGGTGATTCACAACGTTCCCACCCTGCAAACGGCGCTGTCTGCGGCAACCCGTGATTTTTCCGGAGAGGCGGACAAATCCCTGGCCCTGGTCCGGGAGGATATTCTCGGCGAGCGTTTCCAGACGGTACCCCAGGACTACTTCGGCCAACTCACCAAGCTCATCGACAGCGGCTACCAGGTGATGTTTGACACCCTGATTCCACGTTTTGACGAGCAGCTCAAGATCAGGCTGCGCGTGGCGGAACAGAAGCTCCTGCTGAATAGTGTATTGACCGGGGGGATTTTGCTGGTTGTCGCCTATTTTTTCATTGGTATTTATCTCTCGGTGATCAATAGTGTTGAGGTTTTTTCCAGAGGCGCCAAACGCTTGGCAGAAGGAGACTTGACGGTACGCTTCGACCTTCAGGGCAAGGATGAACTGCACCGGGCGGCAGAGCGTTTTGATGAAATGGCGGCAACCTTGCAAGCCTTTCTCCGTGGCGTGAAACACGAAGCACACCAGTTGTCGGACTCGGCGAGAACCCTGGCCGAATCCAGTGAGCAAATTTCTTCCGGGGCGGCGGTACAGAGTGAATCCTCATCGACCATGGCGGCCTCGATTGAACAACTGACCTCCAGTGTGGACCATATTGCCCGGCGTGCCGATGACGCCCAGGATAATGCCGGAAAGTCGGATGTCATTGCGGCGGAAGGCGGGCGCATTGTTCTCGACGTCGTAAACGAGATTCGACAGATTGCCGAGACGGTCAATCAATCGGCCGCAGCGGTGGAGGCGCTTGGGGAACAGTCGGACCGCATCTCGGCCATCGTCGAAACCATCAAGGAAATTGCCGATCAGACCAATCTTCTCGCTCTCAATGCGGCCATTGAAGCGGCGCGGGCAGGAGAGTCCGGGCGCGGTTTTGCCGTGGTGGCGGATGAAGTGCGCAAGCTGGCCGAACGTACCCAGAAATCGACCCAGGAAATTACCGGCATGATTTCGGTGATTCACAATGAAACCGGTGTTGCGGTGAGCAGCATGAAGGAGGGCGTGGCACGGGTGGCGCAAGGGGTCGATAACGCCCAGCGAGCCGGCCAGACCATTCTGCAGGTACAAACCCAGGCACAACAGGTGACCCAGGCGGTGGTGGATATTTCTGCTGCACTAAAGGAGCAGGTCAACGCCAGCGCCTTGATCGCCAAAAATGTTGAACTGATTGCCAACATGACCGAGGAAAATCACGCGGCCGCAGAATCCAATGCGGTAACCGCCGAAAGCCTGCACCGTCTGGCTGACCTGCTGACGGCGGATATCGAGCACTTCAAGACCTGAGTCAGTTCAGCATTTCGATGAGCAGGGCTTCAATTTCAAGACGTCCTACGGGGCTGGCCATGGCAATCAGGGTAAAACCGGGTTTCACCAGAAACTCCATGGACGGGTTGAACTGCCAGGTACTGTTTCGTTCCCGCACGGCGATCAGAATGTAGTCCGGGCTGCGCAGCTTGAGCTTGCCCAGGGGCTTGGGGATGAATCCGGCGGGTACGGGAATTTCCTCGATGCGCAGGCGTTTTTCCGACTTCAGCATTTCGTCGAGGAAGGAAACCACATGCGGGCGGATCATCGCAGAGGCGATGCGCATGCCGCCGGTAAAATCGGGGGAGACAATGGCGTCGGCGCCGGCCTTTTTCATTTTCTCGATATTGCGCACCTCCGAACAGCGGGAAACGACCCGAACGTCCGGTTTGAGCTGCTTGGCGGTGAGAATGATCATCAGGTTCCGCGAGTCGTCTCCGGTCAGGGCAAAGACCCCTTTGGCATCTTCCAGGTCGGCCCGGATCAAGACGTCGTCATCGCTGGCGTCGCCGTGCAGGTAGAGCAGGCCGGGGGTTTTTTCCTTT
>CAZHVZ010000001.1:50054-50665 GCA_964536245.1 uncultured Rhodocyclaceae bacterium | reverse complement strand
ATCAATGGCCACGAAATGGCGGTTGGTGGATTCCAGCTCGTGGGCCACATTGCGCCCGACCCGGCCAAAACCGCACAGAATGTAATGGCCTTTGAGTTTTTTGATCATTTTTTCCATGCGTTTTCTCTGCAAGGTGCCGTTCAAATCGGTTTCGAGGAGGGCGACGGTAACAATGGAAAACAGCATCGACAGGTTGCCCGCGCCGAGGATGCCGATGACGACAGTAAAAATACGTGCCGGCTGATTGTTCGACATGTCGATGATTTCACCAAAGCCGATGGTGGCGACGGTGATGAAGGTCATGTAGAAACAGTCGAACCAGGAATAGCGGCCTTCGGTTAAAAAGTGATAACCGATGGTGCCCAGAATATGGACGGCCACCAGCCCCCCAAGCGCCCAGTTGAGAAGGCGGAGAATATAAGTGGTCTGGATGGCTTGGCTCATGGTTTTCGCTGTTTTCTATGCTGCCAGGCGCGAAGAAGATAGAAGCGCCATGCGGCTTTTACCACGAAGTAGCCAATCAGGGCCAGCCCGATGGCCAGAACTACCAGTCCGATCCCCAGCGGACGGCCAACGCCGGCCATCCAGGACAGCATGGCCTGGGTCCAGGC
>CAZHVZ010000001.1:24251-50044 GCA_964536245.1 uncultured Rhodocyclaceae bacterium | reverse complement strand
AGAATGTCGGCCCAGTCGAAATCCGGCGGTTGGCTGAATCCCGCGCTATCGCCGGTGACCAGGCGACCGATTTCGTAGGCCACGATGTAGAGAGGAACAATGGTGAAGGGGTTGGTGTACAGGGTGGTGAACATGGCCAAGGGTAAATTTACCCGGAAAACGAGGGCGCACAGGGCGGCCCCCAGCATCTGGAAAGGGCCGGGGATCAGGCCGCAGAACATGCCGGCAGCGACCGCTCCGGCTGCCGAGTGGCGGTTGAGGTGCCAGAGACGGGGGTGCAGCAGGGAGTCTTCAAAAGGTTTCAGCCAGCGGTTGTTGCGGACCGCATCATGATTGGGAAGGTGTTTGCGCAGTAGTTTTCGCATACTTGCCTGGTGGGGCTCGGCCTTGGCCCTGGCCTGCTGCCGGGTCCGGCCCCCTATTATTGAACGGTAGTCAGAACCTCGGCCAAGGCCGGTTCAACCCGAACCTGATTGCGCCCCTTGTTCTTGGCTTCGTACAGCGCCTGGTCAGCCCTGGCAAAGAGGTGGTCAAGGTCGGTATCGGCTGGCTGTAACTCGGTAACTCCGACAGAGATGGTCATCGCCAGCTTTTTGTTTTCAAGCCAGATCACCGGTGTTTGGGCGACTTGGCCGCGCAGGCGTTCGGCTACTTCCCAAGCCTGATCAACCGAGGTTTCCGGCAGAAAAATGGCAAATTCCTCACCGCCAAAACGGCCGACGATATCCACTTCGCGCAGGACATCCTGACAAATCCTGGACAGGCAGCGCAGGGCTTCATCGCCGGCCAGATGGCCGTGCGTGTCGTTGAACAGCTTGAAATGATCGACATCCAGCATGAGCAGGGAGAGGGGTTTGGCATAGCGCCGGGCGCGGGCCAGTTCGCTGTTGGCCAGGTCGAGAAAAAAGCCACGGGTGGCGAGGCCGGTCAAAAAGTCGGTGTGCGCCTGCTTTTCCAGTTCCGTTCGCAGGCGCTTGAGTTCGGTAATGTCGCGGAACTGCACCAGCCAGAAAGGCTTGTTGTCGATGTCGATATGGGTCGAACTGCCGAGGACGGTGAGCAGTCGTCCATCCTTGGTCCGGAAATCCACTTCGTGATTGCGCAGGTAGCCTTTTTCCCGCATCAGGGCAACCGTTTGCAAACGTTGCTTTTCATCGGCCCACAAGCCGATTTCCAGGGTTGTCCGTCCGATGGCTTCGGCTTCCGTATAGCCGAAGGTATCGGTGAAGGCCGGATTGATCTCGCGCACGTAGCCGGTTTCAATTTCTGACAGAATGATCGGGTCCGGCCCTCCCTTGAACGCCTTGGAAAATTTTTCTTCGGACAGGCGACGCTCCCGCTCCAGAACCTTGAGGTCCGAAATGTCGCGGCTGACCACAACAAAGACCTGCTGTGCATCCAGTGCCGTGGCACGTACCGTTACCTCCACGGTGACCGGTGTACCGTCGGCACGGATATGCTGCCAATCGAAGCGGGCGAATTCACCGCCGAGGACATTCTCGATGATCTGGAAACTCATTTCGGCGCTTCGACCGCCGCAAGGCTGAAATTCGGGAGACCAGTCGACCGGGGTGGTGCCGAGGAGTTGCTTGCGCGTACAACGCAACAGGTCAAGCGCGGCCTGATTGCATTCAATGGCGGCACCGGAAGTGGTGCACACGATAATGGCATCCCCCGCCGCATCAAAGAGGCTACGGTAATAGCGTACCTTGCTCGGTAAGCCGGACCCTGGCATGGGGGCCATCTCCGCTGTTTGATAAATCCATCTTAGCACTTTGCCGGATATTGTCGGAAATCTTTGATATGCCGGAGATTGCCGGTTGTCCTATGATTGCGCCATGCGCTCCGTGGTGCTTGCCTTTGCCGGCGGTATTCTATGCCTCCAGACCCAGTCTGACCTTGCCGGTTGGGCGGGGGCGGGCCTGCTTGCCCTTCCCCTGTTGTGGATTGGCTGCCGTCATGACCGGAGCCGGTCTTCATCGGCCATGGTGCTTGCCTTCTTTCTGCTTGGTTTTGCCTGGGCCGGCGGGCGTGCCGAGTGGCGTCTCACCGATGCCTTGCCCGGTGAATGGGAGGGGCGCGATATTGAAGTGATCGGAGTGGTGGCGGCCTTGCCCCAGGTCTTTGCCCAGGGCAGCCGCTTTGAATTCGATGTCGAACAGGTGCTCACTCCCCACGCCGTCGTACCGCAGCGGGTCATGCTGTCCTGGTACCGGGGGCTGCGCGATACGGACCCGGTCCCTTTGTCGGAAATCCTGCCCGGCGAGCGCCGCCAGCTCACGGTTCGTCTCAAGCGTCCCCATGGCAACGCCAATCCCCTGGCTTTTGACTATGAAGCCTGGCTGCTCGAACGCAACCTGCGGGCCAGCGGCTATGTCCGTGCGGCGGAAAGGCCGCCGCTGGCGGCGATGGTCTGGCAAGCGGACTACGGCGTCGAGCGTTTGCGTCATGCCGTGCGGGCTTCCATGGCCCATTTGTTGCCGGTCGAGCGCTACCCCTGGGCCGGTGTCCTGATTGCCCTGGTGATCGGTGACCAGAGGGCCATCCAGGGCGACTTGTGGAATATCTTCAATCGCACCGGAACCACCCACTTGATGTCGATCTCCGGCTTGCACGTCACCATGGTGGCCGCCCTGTTCGGCGGGCTGGTGAGCTTTGCCTGGCGGCGGCTGCCATGGCTGGTGCTGCGCTGGCCGGCGCAAAGGGCGGCGGTGCTGGCCGGTTTTCTCGCCGCCTTTGCCTATACCCTGCTGGCGGGCTTTGCCGTGCCGGCCCAGCGTACCCTGTACATGCTGGGGGTTGCCGCACTGGCCATGAGCAGTGGCCGTTCCCCGGCGCCCAGCCGTACCCTGTGCCTGGCTTTGGCGGTGGTTTTGCTGATCGACCCCTGGGCAGTTCTGGCGGCGGGCTTCTGGCTTTCCTTCGGGGCGGTCGGAGCCCTGCTCTATATCGGCTCCGGCCTGGTCGGCAAGACCCCCGGCTGGCGGGGGAGTGTGGCCGCCTGGGGGGCGGTGCAATGGGCCGCGACCCTGGCCTCCTTGCCAGTGTTGTTGCTGGTATTCCAGCAGTTTTCACTGGTTTCACCCCTGGCCAATGCCCTGGCGATCCCGGTGATCAGCTTTATCGTGACACCGCTTGCCCTGCTCGGAGCCGTGTTGCCCTGGTGGCCGATTCCGGCATTGGCCCACTGGGCGATGGACATGCTGATGGTTTTTCTCAATTGGTGCGCTATCTGGCCGGTCTGGCAGGCGGCTGCCCCACCCCTGTGGAGTGCCGCTCTGGGCGCCATCGGTGTGCTGTGCTGCCTGCTGCCGCGAGGGGTGCCGGGGCGATGGCTGGGCAGCCTGTTGCTTCTGCCGCTTCTTTTCTGGCCTGCCGCCCGGCCAGCCGAAAACGAAGCCTGGATTACCGTGCTTGATGTGGGGCAGGGGCTGTCGGCAGTGGTCCAGACCCACCGCCATACCCTGGTCTACGATCCCGGCCCGCTCTACAGCGCCGAGGCCAACGCCGGGCAGCGCGTGGTGGTGCCTTACCTGCGGGCAATCGGGCTGGACCGCCTGGACGAGATGATGATCACCCACCGTGACAGCGATCATTCCGGGGGGACCGCTTCTCTCAAGGCGGCCCTGCCGATTGCCAGGATTCGCAGCTCGCTGGGCGAGCTGGCCGGATTGCGCTGCCTGGCCGGGCAGCAGTGGAACTGGGATGGTGTCGCCTTCACTGTCCTGCATCCCGCCGAGGAGGATTATCGCAACCCGGCCAAGGCCAACAACCTTTCCTGTGTGCTGCGGGTCGAGGCAGCCGGACGGCGCATGTTGCTTACCGCCGACATCGAGGCCAGGGATGAAGCCGCCTTGCTCGAACGCGCCGGCTTGAAGGCAGATGTGCTGCTGGTGCCGCACCATGGCAGCCGGACCTCCTCGACACCGGCTTTTCTCGATGCCGTGCAGGCCCGGGAAGCGGTGGTTCCGGTGGGCTATCGCAACCGTTTCGGTCACCCCAAGGGCGATGTCATGGAACGCTATGGCCAGCGGCAGATTCGCCCATGGCGCACCGATCAGCAGGGCGCCATCACGGTCCGGCTGGCGAGCGGCGGCGTCAGCCTGAGCGCCTGGCGGGAGGCGCATCAACGCTACTGGCACGGTCGATGATAAAGTCTTGCCCAAGGAGAAAAAAATGAACTTTCAATCCGGAACCGTGCAGTGCATCAGCCCCGGCGGCCTGCATAAAATGGCTTACACCGAGTGGGGGGAGCGCGACAATCCCAAGGTTCTTGTTTGCGTCCATGGCCTGACTCGCAACTGCCGCGATTTTGATGATCTGGCCCGCGCCCTGGCCGGCGAATACCGCGTCATTTGCCCGGATGTGGTGGGGCGGGGGCGCAGCGATCATTTGCGCAATCCCTCTGCCTACGGCATCCCCCAATATCTGGCGGACATGCTTACCCTCATCGCCCGCCTCGATGTGACCGAAGTGCACTGGGTCGGAACCTCCATGGGAGGGTTGATCGGCATGGCATTGGCGGCCCAGCAAAATACGCCCATCACCCGCCTGGTCCTCAACGACGTCGGGCCGGTGATTACCGTTGAATCCCTGCAACGCATCGGCTCCTATGTGGGAATGGACCCCACCTGGGCCAGTTTCGATGAAGCCCAGGCCTATGTGATGGCCATCAGCGCCACCTTCGGCAAGCTTTCGGCTGGCCAATGGCGCCACTTGACCGAGCACTGCATCGGCATGCGGGCCGATGGGCGCTGGGGATTTCTCTACGACCCGGGAATCGCCGCTCCCTTCAAGGCCGCCTTTGCCGACCAGAATATCGATCTGTGGCCCCTGTACCAGCAAATTACCTGCCCGACCCTGGTCATACGCGGAGCCGAATCCGATCTGCTGACCCGGGAAACCTGGCAGGAAATGGGGCGGCGCGGGCCGCAGGCAAAACTGGTTGAACTGCCCGGTGTCGGCCATGCCCCAACCTTCATGCTGGACGAGCAGATCAGCGTGGTGCGGGAGTTTCTGCTGGAATGAAATACCTGACCATCAATGGCCTGCGGCTCGAATACCGGGATTTTTCGGCAACCAGGGAAACCGGGCCAAGCATACTCCTGCTCCACGAGGGGCTGGGCTCCATTGCCCTGTGGCGGCATTTCCCCGAACAACTGGCGGCCCGCAGCGGCTGCCGGGTCATCGTCTGGTCGCGGGCCGGCTATGGCGGCTCCGAGGCCTGCCGACAGCCTCGCCATCAACGCTACATGCATGACGAAGGCGAGAAAGCGCTGCCTGCGCTGGTGGCCGCCCTCGGCATCACGCGCCCGGTGCTCGTCGGTCACAGCGATGGAGCCAGCATTGCCCTGATCTACGCCGGAGCCTTTCCCGATGCTCCCCTTGGCGTGGTAGCCATGGCCCCCCATGAATTCGTCGAGCCGGAAACCCTGGCCGGAATCCGCGACGCCAGGGAAGCCTGGCAAAGCACCGACTGGCCGAACAAGCTGGCCCGCTACCATCAAGACGCCGAGCGTGTGTTCCGGGACTGGAACGACACCTGGCTGTCGCCGGAATTCAGCGGCTGGAACATCGAGCACTACCTTCCAAAAATCCGCTGCCCGGTACTGGCCTTGCAGGGCGTTGACGACGAGTACGCCACCCTGCGCCAGATCGACGTGATTGCCGAAAAAGTGCCGGGAACGGAACTGCTCAAGCTGGAACAGTGCGGCCACTCGCCGCACCGGGATCAACCGGAGAAGGTGCTGGCGGCGATTGCCGGGTTTGTCGAGCGCTTGGGGGAGCGATGGGACAAGGCCTGAAGCCGATAGGTGTTTGCAGTCGACATGGATATGCCGAGTTGCTATGCTGAAGGACTGGTCTGTAGGCCGTGCGCTGGCGCTGTCCTCATACATTGGAAGATCATGAACCATGCCGTCTTTGGAGAACCATTCGCACCCATGATAAGCACGACCTTCGCCCTTTTTTCTTCAAATGCAAGCACTTAAACCTGCCATGTTGTCCAGAATAGATGTCGCCCCGCCAGAATATATGGCGCCAACGCCGTCCACGCTGGCCTGCCGCCGTGTTTCACCGCCGCATAACACCCGGCGATATGCAAACCCAACGGTCAAAAGTCCGTTCTGGCCAGGTTTTCAAGGTGCCGCGTCGTCCAGAATGGGCGGCAACCGGGCAGCATATCCGGCGAATTTGCCGTCCACTTCACGTTCCCTGGTCAAAGGCCGCTACGTTCAGGGAAACCGAGCATTCTAGGCGAACACCTGTGGATATATACAGCCCGAAAAATCTGCTAGTGTGCGGAGCGCAATTTGCGCGCACGCATAACACCGTGGTGTTCATGCGGACACGCAAGCCGCGCTCCGTAGAAAGACAGACAAAACCGGCGGTAATTTTCGGTTTTTGGCATAAATTGGCGTTATCAGAGAGTGCCGCGTCCTTTGCCAGAGAACGACTCATTCGAGCGGACACCGCTCACTACGTGAGCGGCTTCGCCCCCTTCGGGGGTGCCGCACAATTCGAACGTTAGCCATTTCGAAGGACTTCAACGCCCATGAAGATTTTTGTGCTGAAAAACTTGTGGTGGATTGCGTTTGGGATCGCCTTCGTATTGCTTATCGATCACAGCTTCAAGATCGTGAATCTAACCGTCGATACCACCTCGATCTTGTTGTTGGTGGTGATGCTCCTCAGTCCGTTTATCGCTGCCATTAAAAAGATCAAATTTGGTGACTTCGAAGCTGAGATCGACATTGACGAAATTCGAAAGATTAAGTCGGAGACTGAAAAGACCCTGAATGAAACGCAGGAGGATAGGGAAGAACCTTCCGAGATATACGCAACTAGCGATGCAATCAAAGCACTCGCAGAGTCAGACCCGGTAATCGCCCTAGCAAAGATTCGGATTGAGCTCGAAAAACTTCTTGGGCAACTCGCTCGCTTCAACTCCATTAAGGTAAGCGGCTTTGCTCTCGGCACACTTGTAAACAAGCTCACGAATCAAGAGATCGTTAGCCATGACGTAGGGAAAGCGCTAAGAGAGGTCATTGCATTATGTAACCGAGCCATTCATGGGGAGGCCATTTCAGAAGAGGGTGCCCGAACTATCGTTGATGTAGGAGTTGAGTTGCTTGAGGAGTTGTATTGGATTGCTCGCAACCAAGCCTCAACGGGAACAATCGTTAAAGAAGAAATCATTACTCCACAGGAGTCAGACGAGTATTACCACAAGAAGAAATATCGCCTGACTTCCATAACCCCATACGTGGAAAATCCGAAGAAGGTCGTGCGAGAACTTAGTCAAGAGCAGCTTGACGAGGTCTTGGAAAACTACAGCGACTATGCTGAATTCATTGTCGAATTAGTTGAGTTAAAGAATGGCTAACCCATCATTCCACCGGACCTGCGCGAAAAGCCGCGCAGGCCGGTAAATTCAGACGTTAGCCAACATGAAAAAGTTGCTCATCATTTTCTCGCTCCTAGCGATGAGCACATTTGCCATCGCCGAAGAGCGCATGCATCTCATCCGCCCCAAGGGCACTGAACTTAAGCTTGTACAACTTCAGCGGAAAGACGACCTTTCAGCAAAGTTCAGCGGCCAAGTATGGGTAACAGGCACGTTTGTAGGCCGTTGGCCAGCCGGTGCCAAAAACAAGGCATACAAAACCCCTGAATATCTACTTGTGCCAAATGCCGAATCAATTGCCAAGCTCCCACACTTTGTACTGAAGGATGCTCAGCATTTCAGTAGCTATCGCGTGAGAACCATCTCTCTGCAAAACGGCGAGGCGGCTCTCCGAATAGCTGTAAGTGAAGAAGAAGCAAACCAACTACTTCAGCGTAAAGTTAACGCAACTCGAACCACAGGAGATTTCCTTATTGAGTCTTATACCGTCGGGGTGGAATGCGATGCACCATGGGCAAGAGCAAGTCTCGTAAGGTTTGAAACCCCTGAGCGCCTAGCCATCGCGCACCTCAACGTTCCGGAGGGCTGCTGAAATGTTCGCTAACCTTGCGGTCAAGCGGGACCGTCTTCCGGCGTTCCGCCTCCAGACGGCCCCTTACTGCCCACGATTACAGGAGGCCATGAAATGAAAGAGTTTCGTCCGGCAAAAAAGCGAGTCGAGGTCTCGGTGGGAGAGTCCGTCCGTATCCTGCGGGAACTCCAGGAACTGAGCCAAAGCCAACTGTCCGAACTCACGGGCATTCCGCAAGGCACCATCTCTGCCATTGAGAATAGTCGCGTGAACTTGGGTGTCGAGCGCGCCAAGGTTCTTGCCCGTGCGCTCAAGTGCCATCCAGCCGTACTCGTATTCCCCGGCTGGGAGGTTCCGCTTGAACATGCCGCATAAGCTTTCGGTCCACCGGACGCTGCGCGATAAAGCCGCGCAGCACTGGTGACCTCCACGTTGGGTGTCTTGAGTCCGTGGTGACAATAGGCACACATCCGCGTAAGACGACTCCATGAAACCATTTCGCTGGAATGCTGAGAAGAATGAAACGCTTTCGTCTGAGCGGGGAATTTCGTTTGAGAGCATCGTGGTCGCCATCGAGTCCGGCGGGTTGCTGGGCATCCTGGCTCACCCGAACCAGTCGAAATATCCAAGGCTGCGCGTTCTTGTCGTCTCGTGCGACAGCTACGCCTACTTGGTGTCGTTCATTGAGGAGGAGGATTACTTTTTCCTCAAGACCGTGATCCCGAGCCGCAAGGCTGCTCGGGACTATCTGAATCAAGGTGAACCCGATGCCGAAAATTGACGAATATGAACTCGAAGTGCTGGGCGCCTTCGAGAAAGACCAATTGAAGTCCGTCGCAACGAAAGCCGAACTTGCCAAGTTCAAGGCCGCCGCGCGCGCTACCGCAATCAAGGATCGCAGAGTCAATATCCGCCTGTCTTCTGGCGACCTGAACGATATTCAGGTTAAGGCCCTGGAGGAAGGGGTTCCGTACCAAACGTTAATTGCCAGCGTTCTGCATAAGTACGTTACTGGCCGTCTTGCGGAGCGGCCGGGTTCCGTTACGAATGCAATTCGCAAGCCCGCAGCAAAACGCCGCGCCACATCGGGCAGTTAATCCTTTTTGTTTCTTGCCGGGTGTGGGGCGGCCCATGTTCGGCCGGTCGGGCTTATTCGGCAGCCCGGAGTGCCTGGCGTTGAAGCGGGTCTTGCCGGTAGTAGCGCTTGAGCAGCTCGTACAGGGCCGGATATTCCCCGGCCAGCAGCCCCGGCAGTTCAAAGAAGGTTTCCGTCAGCACGGCAAAGAATTCCGCCGGGTGTTCGCTGGCGTAGGGGTCGATGGCAGTGTCTTCGCCGCTGTCCACCCGGTGGCAGAAATCGTCGTAGGCGGCGAGCAGGGTGTTTTCCCATTCCTTTGGATCAAGGCCGGAATGCAGGGCGGGCAGGCCGTCGGCTTCGCCGTTGAGCATGTCGAGCTTGTGGGCGAATTCGTGAATGACCACGTTGTAGCCGGCACTTTCCGGCTGGCCGGCCATCTGGGCGTCTTTCCAGGAAATGATCAGGGGGCCGCCCGGCCAGGCTTCGCCGGAGATCACGTCGTCGTATTGGTGGATGACGCCGTTTTCATCCTCAAAGCTGCGCGGCACAACGAATTCGTCCGGGTAGACGATGATGCCGACCCAGCCCTGGTAGGCAGAGAGCCCCAGTTCGAGGATGGGCAGGCAGCCCTGGGCGGCAATGGAAAGGCACAGGGGATCGGTCAATTCCAGACCGCCGGCGGCGGTGAATTCCTTTTCGGCCAGAAAACGCCCGACCAGGGCGCGCAGACGGCTTTGCTCGTCGGCATTGAGGGCGGCGAGAAAGGGCAGCCCTTCCAGGGTTTGCCGCCATAGGGCGTCGGGAATTGCCGGGGGCGCCGGGGGCTTGAACCAGCCCAGTTTGTTCAGCCAGCCCATTATTTACGCATGGTCAGGCCGATGCCGGTGAAAATCAGGGCGATGCCGGCATAGTGGTACCACTGGGGAATTTCCCCGAGAAAAATGGCCGAGAGCAGGGTGCCGAACACCGGCATGAGGTGGATGAACAGGCTGGCCTGATTGGCGCCGACTTCGGCCACTCCCCGGTTGTAGAAGATGTAACCGAGAAAGCTGGGGAAAATGCCGACATAGGCCAGCGCCGCCAGGGAGCCGGGGTATACGTTCATGCTGCGGCCCTGGGTCAGTTCCCAGGCGTAGGCCGGAGCCAGGGCGAGCAGGCCGACTGTGGTCAGGGCGGCGAGCATGAGCATGGGGTGTACGCCGGTCGGGCGCCAGGCCAGGCCAACGGTGTAAATGGCCCAGACCAGTACGGCGCCGAGCATCCAGACGTCGCCGACATTGAGGCTGAGGGAGGCCAATACGCCAAGGTCGCCCCGGGCGACGATGGCGATGACGCCGGTGAGGGAAATGATGACGCCGCTGGCGGCTACCGGGGTCAGCCGCTTGCCGAGAAAGGCCCAGGAAATGGCGATGGTGGCCACCGGGATGAAGGAGTTGAGCAGTACCGCGTTGGTCGCCGCCGTGTGGCGCAGGGCGATATAGGCCAGGGTGTTGTAGCCGCCGACTCCCAGCAGGCCGAGCAGCAGAATGGTTTTCCAGCCCTGGCGCAGGAGCCGCCACTGGCTGCGCCAATGGGGCAGGGCCAGGGGCAGGATGAGGAGGAGGGCAATGGCCCAGCGCCAGAAAGCCAGGGTGAGGGGAGGAATGTCACCCCGCATGCCGCGCCCGAGCACCATGTTGCCGGACCAGAATAAAACGGTCAGGGTAAGCAGGAGGTAGGGGTTAGTCAGAAAGGCGGGGGGGGATTTTGCCATGGGTGAGCATTATGCCTGAGCAGCCGGGGCAAGCTCAGACGGTATAATTACGGAATGGTTTCCATTGTCCATTCCGTCGCTGCCCATAGCGATATCGAACAGTTCCTTGACACCCTGGCCGAAGGCTTGACTCCGGAAGATGCGGCCTTGCTGCCTGAGGCGGTGGAGTATGCCTGGCAAGCCTATGGCGATGCCACCCTGGGGAGCGGCGAGCGTATCTGGTCCCATGCCCTGGGGATGGCTCTGATCATTTCCGGCCTCAAGCTGGACGTGGATTCGCGTATTGCCGCCCTGCTTTTCGCCGTGCCTTCCCATGATGAGCACGGTATTGCCCGGATCGAGGAACGCTTCGGCAAGTCGGCGGCACATCTGGTCGGCGGTATTTCCCGGCTCAACCGCCTGCGCCCGATTACCCGGGACTTCGTGGCGGCCAATATCGAAGCCGGCGAGGTCAATACCCATGAAATGAAGGCGCAGATCGAGGTGCTGCGCAAAATGCTGCTGGCCATGGTCGAGGATATCCGCGTCGTCCTTCTGCGGCTGGCCAGCCGTACCCAGACCCTGCGCTTTTATGCTTCACATGCGGACGATCTGCGCGTCCAGGTGGCGCGGGAAACCCTTGAACTCTATTCGCCTCTGGCCAACCGGCTGGGGGTCTGGGAACTGAAATGGGAGCTGGAGGACATGTCCTTCCGCTTTCTGCACCCGGATACCTACAAGCAGATCGCCAAGATGCTCGACGAGAAGCGGACCGAGCGCGAGCAGTTCATCACCGACGCCATTGCCCGTGTACGCACCGAGCTGGCCGGGGTGGGGGTGACCCAGGCGGAAATCTATGGCCGCCCCAAGCATATCTACAGCATCTGGAACAAGATGCGCAAAAAGGGGGTGGAGTTCTCCGAAGTGTATGACGTCCGTGCCCTGCGCATCATCGTGGACGACATCAAGGACTGCTATACCGCCCTCGGCATTGTGCACAACCTGTGGTCGCCGATTTCCAAGGAATTCGACGATTACATCTCGAATCCCAAGGGCAACTTCTACCGCTCCCTGCATACGGCGGTGCGTTGCCCGGACGGGCGCAGCCTGGAGGTGCAGATTCGCACCTGGGAGATGCACAAACATGCCGAACTCGGCATTGCCGCCCACTGGCGCTACAAGGAAGGCAGCAATCATTCCAGCGAGGACAGTTACGACGAAAAGATCGCCTGGCTGCGCCAGCTGCTGACCTGGAAGGATGAAGTCGCCGATAGTTCCGACTGGATCAATCACTACAAGCAGGCGGCGCTGGACGAAACGATTTATGTCATTACGCCCCAGGGGCGGGTGGTGGACCTCCCCTCCGGCTCAACGCCGGTGGATTTCGCCTACCGGGTGCATACCGACCTCGGCCATCGCTGTCGCGGCGCCAAGGTGAATGGCGCCCTGGTGCCCCTCAACACGGCCCTGGATACCGGGCAGCGGGTGGAGATCGTTACCGCCAAGCATGGCGGTCCCTCCCGCGACTGGCTCAATCCGGCGCAGGGCTATATCCACACCAAGAGCGCCCGGGTCAAGGTGCGGCAATGGTTCTCCAACCTCGCCCTGGAAGAAACACTGGCCGAGGGGCGGGCCATCATCAACAAGGAGCTGCAGCGTCTCGGCCAGACCAGCACCAATATCGAGGAACTGGCCCACAAGCTGGGCTTTTCCCGGGCCGATGATCTCTCCATAGCCGCTGCCCGCAGTGAAATGAACCTGCGCCAGTTCCAGTTGGTGGCGCGGGGCGGCGATCTGCTGCTGGACAGCGCCTTGCCGGACGAAGTGGCAACCCACCCCCGCAGGCCGGTGGAAGGCAACCAGGGGATCCTCATTGTCGGCGTGGACAAGCTGCTGACCCAACTCGCCCGCTGCTGCAAGCCGGCACCGCCGGAACCGATCAGCGGTTTCATCACGCGGGGCAAAGGGGTGTCCATCCACCGCTTCGACTGTCCCAATTTTGCCAACCTCTCGGCCATGCACCCCGAACGGGTCATCGAAACCGACTGGGGAGGGCAGACCACCGGCGTTTTCCCCATTGACATTGTGGTCGACGCCCACGACCGGCAAGGCTTGCTGCGGGATATTTCGGATATTTTTGCCCGGGAAAAACTCAATGTCATCGGAGTCAATACCCAGTCCAAGGGGGGCAAGGCGCATATGAGCTTTACCGTCGAAATCAGCAACCTGCAACAGCTCCAGCGTACCCTGGCGCTGATTCACGAGGTGGATGGGGTGGTCGGCGTGCGCCGGGCCGGATCGGCTGGCCCCGGCGCACGCTTATTTGACGGGGCGCAACAAACCGATTTCGGCGGCGGTTTCCGGCCCGATCACGGTTTCACTCAGGCTGGCCGGGATTTCCGCCCGTTGTCGGTCAATCGGAATGCGTCCGCCCATGATTTCCGCCCGGCTTTGCGGCAGCAGGGGCTGGCGTTCCGGTTCGGCATAGCCATGGGGGTGGATCGGCTGCAAGGTGGCGGGATCATATTTGTCCGTGGCGCCAAAGGTGTGCAGCAACTCGTGCGCGATGACTACGGCGTTCTGTCTGCGCTGCTGGCGGCTGGCAAAGGCATGAATAATGCCGATCTGCCCCTTGTTCAGACCGATGGAATGGGGCAGGGCCGGACTCAGCTCGGGGTCGTGGAAGAGTACGAACAAGCGCACATTCGGCTTTGGCCCACTGATCTGGTCATTTCGGGAAGCCCACCAGCGCAGTTTGAGGCTCCAGAGAATGGCCTCCAGAGCGCTGGCTTGCCCGGGCAGGGGCGGCGGCGCCGAGTTCACCGCCGGTGCCTTCTTGAAGGACACCGGTTGCAGGACACTGCGCCCGTAGACCGTGCTCTGGGCCTGCATCCACCGGGTCAGTTCGAGAAAATCATCGCTTTCCAGCTCCCGGATAAAGGCAGCGGTTTTCGGTGAATCATCCGCCGCGATCGGATAGAGGCCGACATGGACCGTGTGCTCCCAGGCCGTCAGCCGGACATTGGCTCGCCACGCTCCAAGCCCGACGGTGGCCAGGATCAGCAAGAGAATGAGAATGCGGAATTTACGGAACATGTATTGGCAAAACCGGGATGGGTGCGGATTGTTGGCGATTATCAGGCATGTGGGGTCAAGGCAACAGTGCGACTGCCTTTGTTCGCGCTTCCACCGGTCGTCGGGCCGCTGAGCCGCTGGCTCAATACTTGCCGTCCGGTTCGATTTTCAGGAGGCCGGGAAGGCTTCCGGTTGGTTCGGCAATGATCGGGAAGCGAGGCCGGGCATCCGGTCAAAATCTTCTATTGGCAGAGGTTTTCCGAAGAGATAACCCTGATACCGGAAACAGCCAAGGTCGGCCAGGGATAGGCGCTGTTCCTCTGTTTCCACACCCTCGGCAATCACCGACAAACCGAGGCTTTGGGCGAGAGCGATAATGGTGCGGATGATTGCCGCATCGTTGGGGTCGGTCAGCATGTCGCGGACAAAGGACTGGTCGATTTTCAGCTGGTCCAGCGGAAGCAGCTTGAGGTAAGACAGGGAAGAATATCCGGTGCCGAAATCGTCAATGGAAAAACTGACGCCGAGGTTTTTCAGGGCAGTCATTTTGGCGATGACGGCTTCAACATTGTCGAGCAGCAGGCTCTCGGTCAATTCCAGTTTCAGTTGCCGGGGACTCGCTCCGGTGTGCTGGAGCATGGCAGTGAGCAGACCTTCAAAATCGGGGTGCAGAAGCTGACGGGCGCTGATGTTGACCGCCAGGGTGAGGTGTGCGCTTGCCGGCTGGGTTGCCCACGCCGCCAGCTGGTAGCAGGCATTTTCCAGGAGAATATGACCAAGTGGGAGGATCAGGCCGGTGCTCTCGGCAATGGGGATGAATTCAGCGGGGGCGACCATGCCCCGTATCGGGTGTCGCCAGCGCGCCAGCGCTTCGGCGCCGATGCAGCGGCCCTCGGTATCGACCTGGGGCTGGTAGTACAACATCAACTGGCCTTTCCACATTCCGTCATAAAGGCTTGTTTCCAGCGCAGAGCGGGCCACGGCAGCGGCTCGCATTTGCGGATCAAAGAAGCGGATGGTGTTGCGGCCGGCTGTTTTAGCCTGGTACATCGCCAGATCTGCGCGTTTGAGAACTTCTTCCAGGGAGTCTCCCTTTTCTCCAAACAAGGTTACGCCGATGCTGGGGGTGCTGTGGTGGTAATGACTGTTGAGTTGATAGGGAGCGTTGAGGGAGGCCAGTATCTTGGCACTGATGGCATCAGCCTTGGTGGCGGCTTCTTCGGTCGAAGTGCCCAGATTGTTCAGCATGACGACAAATTCATCACCGCCAAGGCGTGCCACGGTGTCGCCTCCCCTGACACAGTCTCCCAGACGGGCGGCGACTTTTTGCAGCAAGAGATCGCCATAGTCGTGACCAAGGGAATCGTTCAGTTCCTTGAAATTGTCCAGGTCGATAAAAATGGTTGCCCCCTTTTCTCCGCTGCGGGCAGTGGTGGTCAACGCCATTTGCAAGCGATCGATCAGCAGGCGGCGGTTGGGTAACTCGGTCAGCGGATCGTAGAAGGCCAGTTGCCGGATATGCTCGTCCTTGCGCCGCATTTCG
Organism: uncultured Rhodocyclaceae bacterium; assembly: GCA_964536245.1. Classification (GTDB taxonomy): domain Bacteria; phylum Pseudomonadota; class Gammaproteobacteria; order Burkholderiales; family Rhodocyclaceae; genus CAZHVZ01. The sequence continues at coordinate 34,640 of CAZHVZ010000001.1, read as the reverse complement.
GTGATGTCGTGGAATATCGCCACGTAACGGACAGGGTGGCCGGCACTGTCGTCGATGCGGTTGATGGCGAGCCATTCCAGATAGGCCTCTCCATCCTTGCGGCGATTCCAGATTTCTCCCCGCCATTGCCCTTTTTGTTTCAGCGAAGCCCACATTTCCTGGTAGAACTCCGGGCTATTGTGGTCGGAGCGAAGAATGCTGGGGTTTTGTCCGATCGCTTCCTCGACCGGGTAGCCGGTAATTTCGGTAAAGGCCGGATTGGCCGACAAAATGGTGCCATTCGTGTCGGTAATCACCACCCCCTCGGCGGAACTGTGAAAAACGCTGGCGGCCAGCCGTAATTCTTCCCGGGCTTTCTGCTCGTCGGTAATGTCCTGAATCATCAGCAACAAATGCTTTTCTCCCTGAATGATGCAGAGCGACAGTTGGCATTGCAGCCAAACCGAGCGGCCAAAAGTTGTTGTTGCCTGGATTTGATGGTCAACCTTTTCGTTGCTGGCAAGAGCCTTGTCTGCCGCGTCCAACAAGCCGGATAGCTGCCAGGAAGGGACTTTTCTGAAATTCTGGCTGAGCAGCTGTTGCCTGGTGCCGCCTACCGTATCGGCAAAGGCGGGGTTGGCCATGACACATTGGCCATCCTGGCGGTAGGCGGCGATGCCGGTGGTCGACGCTTCCATGATTTCGTCGTTCACGGAAAGCGCTTCCTGCAACTGCCGGTCTTTTGCAAGCAGAGCCTTGCTGTTGATCGCCGTGCGCTGGATGAAGTAGGAAATGAGAGTGCAAAGCAGAACAATGATGGCAATGCCAAACGTGTTGTTCCGACGGCTGGTTTCGATTGCGGCTTCGACCGAAGCCAGAATTGCTGACTCGTCAAGCCCCACAGCGATCACCAGGGGGTAATCGTCGAGCTTGAACCAGGCGTAGATGCGCGGTACTCCGTCGGCGACCGAGACCGAGCTAAAAACGCCTTGCTTGGCAGCAGTATCGAGGAACATCGGCAGGTTTTGCGGCACGGTTTTTCCCAGAACATCCATCAGGCGATGGCTGCGGGAGAGATAGGTGGCGTCCTGAAAAAACAGCGAGACAACGTCAGTCGGTTCCAGGTGGAGCTTGGCCAGATTGTTTGAAATGAATTCCGGGGAGAGGGAAACCGCCGCCACACCGGCAAAACGCTTTTGCTTGTAAATGGGGCGAGTCAGCAGGACGATCCATTCACCGGCGTGGCGTCCGAAAATCGGCTTGTTGATATACGGTTTGTCTTCCTGGCTATTCTGGTGGTTCTGGAAATAGTCCCGATCACCGACATAAACCTGTTCGCGTACACCACGGGTGGAATACTCCATGATTCCCCTGGCGTTAATAATCGAAAAGTGAAGCAGGGCATCCTTGGGAAAGGTCTTGAAAGCCGTATTGGCAATGGCTTCGGCAGCTCCGGTATTTTCCGCCGTGTAGCGCTCACGGAACTGGATAAGGACATTGTCAACACCATGCAGCAAGGTGTCGATTTCACTGGCTTTGGCATTGGCTAGCTGCATCGCCCGCTGACTCCCTTGCTTCAGGGTATCGGTCCGCAAGCGCGCATAGTCCTTGGACAAGTCCCACCAGTAATAGGCGCTCAGTCCGAGAGAAAGCAAGGCGACGACGAACGCGATGGAACGCAGGCGGAGCGAGAAACTATCGAACATCGGGAGCCTCTTGTGCGATGGGACGAGAGTTGACTGCACGGTCAGCCAATATAGTAACGACTCCCCATTCCGTGAGAGAAATATTTTGTGTGTGCCGGACGGCAAGCGGTTGTTCCCTTGCCTCTTTTCAGGTAATCGAGTGACTGACATCCTTTGCCAATCTAAAACCTTCGGGACATAGGAAATTCCGGAAGTTTTGGTTACTATGACCAAAGTAATAGCCGCGCCGAGGGCTGCTTGCTTCCGCCGACCTTGGCCAATGAACATGGGGCAGCATGGCTGGATTGGGGCGGGAGAGGTTCTTGTACAGGGGGGGCAATGAGTAGAAGCATGGAATCGGTTCAGAACGCAAACGGCCCGGTACCCTCGGCGGCTGACCGGGAGGCGCGGATGGACGTGGGTGATCTGATTGTCACCTATCTCGAACAGCTGGGAGTGGACTACGTTTTTGGCGTGCCAGGTGGTGCAGTCGAACCCCTCTACAATGCCCTGGCCCGTAGTCAGCGACGTGGCGGACCACGGGCGGTCGTCGCCCGGCACGAGGCGGGGGCTGCCTTCATGGCCGACGGCTATGCCCGCGAAACCGGAAAAATCGGGGTCTGCATTGCCACTTCCGGTCCCGGTGCCACCAACCTGATTACCGGCATTGCCTGCGCTCATGACAACAATATCCCCCTTCTCTCGATCAGCGGTTTGCCAGCCCTGCCATCGTTCGGCAAGGGGGCTTTGCAGGAATCCTCCGGGATCGGCGTAAACACGGTCGCCATGTTCCGTCATTGCACCCGCTATAACTCCTTGGTTTCCCATGTGGATCAGGTGGAACGCAAGCTGGCCAATGCCCTGATGTCCGCGCATCAAATGCCGGCTGGACCGGCTCATTTGTCCATTCCGCTTGATGTATTGCGGGCACCCGTCAAGCACCGCACTCCGGTTTATGATCTGGCGCCCTTGCTCGGGCAAAGGCGCTCACTGATTGACGAAGGCGCCGTGCAGGAACTTGCCGAAGCCCTGGCTAAGGCCCGCCGTGTGGTTTTCCTGATCGGTACCGCCTGTGGCGAAGCGGTCGAGGCGATCATGGCGCTGGTTGAGGCGACCGCTGCCCTGTTTATCACCACTCCCGACGCCAAGGGTTTGATTAATTCCCGGCATGGCTCCTATTGCGGGGTTTTTGGTTTTGGCGGGCACAGCAGTGCCGAGGAATTGTTGGGGAGCGAACCGGATATTGTTGTCGCGTTCGGGACAGGTTTCAGCGAACTGATTGGCGGCGGGCGGTGTGATGCCTTGTTCGGGAATCGTCTGGTGCATGTCGATAGCTCCGAGGAAAACCTGATGCGCTCTCCCATGGCGCGGTTGCATGTGCGGGGGAGGATTCTTTCGGTTTGCCAGCGTCTTCTGGAGTTGCTGCCGGCGATTCAGCCGGCGGAAGCCAGGGATGCGGAACCGGCCTTTGTCGCGGGAGTGAGCTTTCATGCCGCAGAAAACATGGATTCCGATGCGACACCGATCAAGCCTCAGCGTTTGATGAAGGAGCTGTCTGAGCGCTGTCCGCCGAATACCCGCTTTTTGGCGGATATCGGCAATAGCATGGTATGGGCGGCCCATTACCTTCAGCTGCGCAACCGGCGCCAGGCGTCGCAGCCGCTGCGGGCGATCGGTGAAGAAACGGACCGCCGTTCGGGTAACGCCAGCTGGCTGCGCGTCATCATGGAATTTTGCCCCATGGGGTGGGCGATTGGTGCCGCCGTCGGGGTCGCCCGGGGCAATCCGGTCAACCCGGTCGTTTGCATTACCGGCGATGGAGCTTACCTGATGAGCGGCCAGGAAATAACCGTGGCCATCATGGAGAAGCTTTGTGTCGTTTTTGTCGTGCTCAACGACAGTTCCCTGGGCATGGTCCGGCATGGACAGCGGCTGGCCGGGGCAGAATCCATCGGGACCGAGATGCCATTTGTCGACTACCGCAAGCTGGCGGAGGCGATGAGCGTTCCCGGCCACGTCATCGAATCTCCCGACGATCTGCAACAGCTTGATCTTGATGCCATTCTGCGACGCCAGGGGCCGACCCTGCTCGATGTCCGGATTGATGCCGATGAGATACCGCCCATCAGTCTGCGCATGAAAGCACTGGGAACCATGAAGTGAGTGAGCAGCGCATTCATACCCGCATCTGGCGAGAGGAGCCGGAAGCGGATAATCCGTTCGCGACGCGTGCCGCCTACTGCCGGGGTTACGATGTTTTCGGCGAAATGCTGGGCAAGGCGCGCTGGGTCGAGATGCTGGTTCTGCTCTTTCGCGATCACCTGCCGGATAGCCGCGCCTTGGACATGCTGGAAGCCTTGGCGGTTGCCCTCGCCAACCCCGGTCCACGCGATCCTTCCGTCCAAGCCGCCATGTGCGGCGGGGTGGGCGGATCTTCCGCTGCGGCCATCCTGATGGCCGCCTTGTCGGTGGGAGCCGGTCGCTATCGCGGAGCGCGGGATGTGTTCGATGCCATGACCCTGTGGCAGCACTGCGGTACCGATCTTGCTGCCTGGCAGGCCGGCGTTGGCGCCGCCCTGCCGGAGGATGAGGATGTTTGGCCTCCCCGGGAGCATCCGCCGGGTTTTGACCCGCACGGGGTGTCCACTCCGACCAGCATTTGTCAGTTACTGGAAACCCTTGCCCGCCTCGGTGCTACGCCGAATCTCATCTGGCTGCATGGTCATCGGCAGGAACTGGAAAGTGTTTTTGGCCTGCCCCTCGATACCGCCGGCGTAGCCGCTGCGGCTCTGGTTGACCTGGACTTCTCGCCGTCCGAAGGGGAAATGCTCTATCTGTTGCTGCGCCTGCCCGGTGCCGCTGCCCATGCGCTGGAGCAGGGCAGGCAGGGATTCCGGCAATTTCCCTTCTATGCCGTAGAGCTGGAAGATGACCCCGCCACGGAGGCGGCGCCATGAAGGGGCCAGAATTGCTCACTTACCATGCCAATATCTTGCGCACCAAGGTCGGCGCCTGCTGGCCCGGTACCCGCGCCGTCTTTCGCGGCCACGATTTGCACCATGCTCTGCACGATGCCGATTGGATCGAACTCTATCTCTTCGGGATTACCGGTCGCCGTTTCACGCCGCAGCAAATCAAATTGCTGCATGGCATCTGGGTGATCACCAGTTACCCGGATACGCGCATCTGGAACAATCGCGTTGCCGGGTTGGCCGGCAACGTCCGCAGTTCCCCGACCCTTGGGATTTCCGCTGCCCTGGCCGTTTCCGAGGCGCGGATCTACGGTGGCGGCCCAGGCTTGCGGGCGATTGATTTTTTCCTGCGCTCCGGTCTGGCGCTTGCCGAAGGGCAGGATTTGCGGTCGTGGATCAATCGCGAGCTGGAGTCCCGCTATATCTACGGCTATGGTCGACCGATCAATGCCCACGACGAGCGCCTGCCCTGGTTGCTCGGGGTCGCCAAGGAGCAGGGGCTGGGAGAGGGGTTTCATGTCAGCTTGGCCTTCGAGATCGAAAACATTCTTGTCGAAGAGTTGAACAAGCCCAATCTGCGGATGAACTATGCCGGACTGACTGCGGCACTGGGGGCTGATCTCGGCCTGACGCCCAGGGAATTTCAGCTTTTTCGCATTCCCCTGTTTCTCGGGGGAATGCCCCCCTGCTGGGTGGAAGCTGCCGAGAAACCGGAAGGCACCCTGTTCCCGACATCCTGTCTCGAAATTGCCTACTCCGGCACGAATAATCGCCCCTGGCGGGGCTGAATCTGTAATTTTTGCACTACACTAGCAGTAAATAGTTAGGGGGGATGAAAGATGAATCGCTGCCGTAAATTGGCGCTGGCTTCGGCCATGTTGCTCCAGGCTGGTACGTCCTTTTCGCAGGGACTGGAAGAAGAGGAACTGGCCTTGGCCTATGGCGACAAGGCAACCGTCAGTCTGGCGACAGGCACTGCCCAGCCTTTGCGGCGTGCTCCGGCGGTAGCCAGCGTCATCACTGCCGAAGATATCGCCGCCATGGGGGCCACCGATCTTGATGAGGTGCTGGAAACGGTGGCCGGTGTTCACGTCAGTCGTAGTGCCATTGCTTACGCCCCGCTCTATTTTTTCCGGGGGATCGGCGTCGGCAATGCCTACAACCCGGAAGTTCTCATGCTCCAGAATGGCGTGCCGATGACCTCAAGTTATTCCGGTGACCGGGGCAATATGTGGGGCGGCCTGCCGGTGGAGAACATCGCCCGGATTGAAGTCATTCGTGGTCCCGGTTCGGCGCTCTACGGTGCTGACGCTTACTCTGGCGTCATCAACATTGTGACCAAGTCAGCGGCGGATATACAAGGAACTCATTTCGGTACCCGGCTTGGTTCCTTTGATAGCGGCAGTGCCTGGGTGCAGCATGGGGGCAAGCTTGGAGGCGTGGACGTGGCGGCCTATCTGCGGATCGGCACTACCGACGGGTTCAAGGAAAAAATCGAACAGGACGGTCAGTCCAGGCTCGATAGCCGCTTTGGCACCCGGGCCAGCCTGGCGCCGGGGTCAGTCAATACCGGGGTGGATTCAGTCGATGCAGGCCTTGATCTGGGCTATGAGAAATGGCGTTTCCGGGCCGGCTACAAATTGCGTGACAATCTGGAAACCGCTGCCGGAGTATCGTCGGCGCTTGATCCGGTGAGCAAGATGAAGAGTGAGCGCTTCAACGGCGATCTTTCCTGGAACGATGCAAAATTTACCGAGAACTGGGGCTTGGGCTTTACCGGGAGTTTTTTCCAGCTTTCCGATAGCACCCCGAACGGCCTGCAACTGCTGCCCCCTGGCGCTACCATTGCCGGGCGCACCTTTACCAGCGGCATGATCGGCGGACCTTCCCGTTCCGAGCGGCAGGTCAGGCTGTCAGCGTTTGCCACATATAACGGTTTCGAAAACCATAGCCTGCGTTTCGGCATGGGGCATGACGACATCGATCTTTACGAAACGGCCACCCGGAAAAATTTTATTACCAATGCAGCAGGCACGCCGGTACCCACTGATGCTTTTGGCAGGGCCGTGTTCTCCTCGCCGGTGGTGATTGATTACAACACCCTCCAGCCGCATATCCTGCCCCAGCATCGCAAGGTCAATTATCTGTTTGTTCAGGATGAATGGCATTTTGCCCGGGACTGGACGCTCACCGCCGGTGTGCGCCGGGACAGCTATTCCGACTTTGGTGCCACCACCAATCCGCGCTTTGCCGTGGTCTGGGATGCGGCTCTTGACCTGACCGTGAAGCTGATGCATGGCCGGGCTTTCCGCGCTCCCTCCTTCAGCGAACAATATGGCATCAATCCGGTTTCCAATGGCAACCCCAACTTGCGTCCGGAAACCATCGCCACCACCGAAGCTGCCTTTACTTGGCAGGCCCGCAAGGATCTTCAGGTCAATCTGTCCCTGTTTACCTACGGCATGAAGGATATCATCCGGGCAGTGCCGGATGTTGCCGGCGGGGTGCCTACCACTTTCCAGAATGCCGGCAACCAGACCGGACGGGGGGCGGAGCTTGAAGCAACCTGGGATGCCACCCGTACCTTGCGGCTGACCGGAAACTACGCTTACCAGCACAGTGTGGACAAGAGTACCAACACCGATCCGGGCTACGCGCCCCGCAACCATTTCTATGGGCGCGCCGACTGGCGCTTCAGCGGTGACTGGATGGCCAGCACCCAGGTCAATCATGTGGCAGATCGCAAGCGGGCCTTCGGGGATACTCGTCCCAATATTCCCGACTACACGACGGTGGATTTGACCTTGCGTACGACCCGCAGCCAGAACCAGTGGAATTTTGCGGCATCGGTTCGCAACCTGTTTGATGCGAACGCCCGGGAGCCGAGTCTGGTGGCTGCCCCTTTCGGCGCGTTTCCAACCAGCCAGATTCCCGGAGACTTGCCCCTGGCCCGCCGTTCCTTCTACTTGCAGGCGCTCTACAAGATGTAAGCGGACAACAGCGGAGCGGATCTCGCTCCGCTGATTGTGCCGAGATGGAAAACACGGTACCCGAGCACTGTCCGGAAGGATGTATTTTTCATGGATTCGCTGCCCAGCACGCATTACCACTCGCCACCCGTTGAGGCGTTCAAGCGTAATAATGCGTCAATCAGGATTGACCTGTCCGAAGAGGGATTGATGGCTCAGGCCCGGCAGGAAAGCGGGTTGGAGCATTTTGCCGACGATCGTTTTCGCCCTGCCTTAGGGGAATTGCTCCAATCGATCGAGGCGGAGGCAGAACTTAATGTTTTTGGCCGCTTCAGTGCGCAATCCCGCATTGTCCGCTCCCTCAAGAACCGGTTATGGGCAGATGCCTGTTTTGCCTCTCATCCGGAGATACGCCAGCGCCGGATTGCGGCCCCCCTTGTCATCGTCGGCCCTCACCGTTCCGGTACCACACGCTTGCAGCGCATGCTGGCCACCGACAGCCGCTGGCAGTATTTGAGCACCTGGGAAGGCATCAATCCGGCACCTCGCCCAGGACAGCCGGAACTGGGCCGAACGGCCCGCTACGAGGAAGCCAGGAGCATGCTGGAGCAGGGAAAGCAGATTTATCCCAAGGCCTTTACCGCACACCCCATGCAAGCGGATTGGCCGGAGGAAGAAATGCTTCTCCTCAATCACAGCTTTTGCAGCTTTTCCCTGCTCGGGCTGTTCACCATTCCCGGCTATTACCGTTGGTTCCTCGCTGCAGACAAGACTGACAGCTATCGCTACATGGCCGATCTGATGCGCCTGATATCCTGGTCACGAGGTGAGCCGGAGGGCAAGCGCTGGATCCTCAAGAATCCCCAGCACATGCTGGATCTCGATGTCCTGCTGAAAGTTTTTCCGGATGCCCAGCTGGTATTTACCCATCGCGATCCCCTGAAAACCGTTGGGTCCATGCTGTCTCTGGTCTGGTATTACGCCGTGCAGCACACCGACCGGCCTTGCCGTGCAGCGATTCGCGAGGTCTGGGTTGATTTCTGCGAACAGATGGCGAGGCGTTGCATGCAGATGCGCGAGAAAATCCCGGCCGACCAGCAGCATGACATTTATTACGAAGACATGAATGGTGACTGGCGGAGTACGATGCGCCGCCTCTACCGCTTTGCCAATCTTGAATTGACCCCGGAGGCCGAGCGGGCACAGGCGGATTGGTTGGAAGAGAGCGCCAGCGAAAAGCTGCACGGCGGCCACCGCTATGCCCTTGAGGATTTCGGCATCACCCGTGCCGAGGTTGATGCCAGGTTCCGCTTCGTGCGGGAGCGTTATGCGATCCCTTATGAAGACCGATGAACGTTTTTTTTCTATAGCCGGCAACGGCTGCGGGAATCTCTGATGGCCGGAAAAACTCTCCGGAACTTGCCCTCCGATCGGCGATTGCCGAGCAGTCAGGACGTGGCCTGGCACGGCAGCCAGGTTTCGCTCCTGGACAAAGCCGGGCTGCTTGGACAGATGCCGGTTACTGTCTGGTTGACCGGATTGTCTGGTTCCGGCAAGTCCTCCATTGCCTTTGAGCTGGAGCGGCAGCTGCTCGCCGCTCGACATCTGGCCCATGTCCTTGACGGCGACAATATGCGGCATGGCCTGAACCGCGATCTCGGTTTCTCACCACAGGATCGCTCCGAGAATATTCGCCGTATTGCCGAAGTGGCTCGCCTGTTCAACGATGCCGGCGTGATTGTCATTGCTGCCTTTATCTCGCCCTATCGCCTTGATCGGCAGATGGCCAGGGAGATTGTCGGGGCCGAGCGTTTCCTCGAAACCCATCTTTGCGCCAGTCTCGATGTTTGCGAACAACGAGACCCCAAGGGTTTGTACCGAAAGGCACGGGATGGGGCAATTGCCGACTTTACCGGCGTGTCCGCGCCCTACGAGGTACCCCTGGCGGCCTCCCTGACGCTGGATACCGGCAGCCTGTCCCTGGAAGAAAGCGTTCGCCGTATTTTGCAGCAGCTGGCACCGTTTCTTTCCCCGGAGCATGCCGGTTCCGCAGTTTAGCCGGCGGTGAGCCACAGAATCTGAAGGCCATGGCGGACTCTTCCGACAAGTGTTCCTTTTGTCCTAGCGCTGTTCCCCCAGTGTCAGCATCAACTCTTCCTGTGCGCTGTGGGGTTTGGCCCGGGGAGACCGGCGCCGCTGGTAGGTGCCCTGGCTGTTCATGTCCCAGCCCTGCTGGTTGTCGGCCAGGTAAAATTTGAGCCCTTCGGTAATGACCCGTTTTTTCAGCTTGGGATCAAGCAGAGGAAAGGCCAGTTCAATGCGGCGGAAGAAATTGCGTTCCATCCAGTCGGCACTGGAGAGATAAACCCGTTCTTCGCCTCCGGCGTAGAAATAGAAAACCCGATGGTGCTCCAGAAAACGGCCAATAATGGAGCGCACCCGGATGTTCTCCGACAGGCCGGGAACGCCGGGGCGCAGAGCGCAGACGCCGCGTACGATGAGATCGACCTGGACCCCGGCTTGCGAGGCTTCATACAGCGCGGCAATGGTTTCCGCCTCAAGGAGGGAATTCATCTTCGCCACGATGAGTGCTTTATTTCCCGCTTTAGCCTGCTCTGCCTCGTAGCGGATGGCTTCAAGCATATTCGGTTGCAGGGTGAAGGGCGCCTGCCACAGATATTTCAGGGTGCGTGCCTTGCCCAGACCGGTGAGCTGCTTGAAAACTTCGCTGACGTCGTTGCCGATATCCTCGTTACAGGTGAGGAGTCCGAAATCCGAGTAGAG
>CAZHVZ010000001.1:23916-24241 GCA_964536245.1 uncultured Rhodocyclaceae bacterium | reverse complement strand
GTAGCGGCGCAGATAGGACCCTTTATCCCCCTCTTCGCGACGGACGATGAGGAGGGCCTTGGAGTGGGTCTTGTAGCCGACGACGCCATAGACGACATGTGCCCCCACTTCTTCAAGCTTGGTGGCCCAACCAATGTTCGCTTCTTCGTCGAAACGTGCCATCAGCTCCACGACGACGGTGACTTCCTTGCCGTTCTGGGCAGCCCGGATAAGGGACTGCATCAGTACCGAATCGGTGCCGGTCCGATAGACGGTCATCTTGATGGCCACCACCTGGGGGTCGATGGCTGCCTGATTGAGCAGTTCGATGACCGGAGCAAAGGAC
>CAZHVZ010000001.1:18737-23755 GCA_964536245.1 uncultured Rhodocyclaceae bacterium | reverse complement strand
CAGGTCCTTTTCGGAAAGCATGAATTGGGCAAGCAGGAAGTCGGTCATCGACGGCGAACAGTTGTCGGCGACTTCAAGGCGCACACCATCGCCAAAGTGGCGATGAGGGAGTTCTCCCTGTAGTTTGGTTCGCAGATTGGTGACTTCTTCCTCGTCCACGAAGAGATCGGAATTGCGGGTGACCCGGAACTGGTAGCAGCCGAGGACGGTCATGCCGGTGAACAGCTCGCTGACGAATTCGTGCAGGATGGATGACAGGAATACAAAGCCGTATTCGCAGCCAGCCAGTTCTTCCGGCAGGCGGATGACCCGGGGCAGTACCCGGGGTGCCTGAACAATGGCCGCATTGGAGCTGCGTCCAAAGGCATCCTTGCCCTCCAGTTCCACGGCAAAGTTCAAGCTCTTGTTGAGCACCCGGGGAAAGGGGTGGGACGGGTCAAGACCAATGGGGGTGAGGACCGGCACCATTTCCCGCAGGAAGTAGTCGCGAATCCAGCTCCGTTGCGCTTCGTTCCAGCTCGAACGGCGGAGAAAGCTGATGCCCTGTTCGGCCAGGGCGGGCAGTACGACATCGTTGAAGTGCTCGTATTGTTCGCAGACGATGGCATGGGCTTCGGCACTGACTAACCGGAAGGCCTCCTGGGCTGTTTTACCGTCGGTGGTGATGACGGTGGAGTGTGCCTTGATCTGTTCCTTGAGGCCGGCCATGCGGATTTCAAAAAATTCGTCGAGATTGCTCGAGACGATGCAGAGAAAACGCAGGCGTTCAAGGAGGGGAACCCGTTCATCCTGAGCCTGGGCGAGAACGCGCCGGTTGAAGGCGAGCAGGCCGAGTTCGCGGTTGAGAAAGTGTTCGGCAGGAAAGCGGGCGCGGGATGGGATTCGGGACATGATGGCTTGTCTCTCTGGAATTTATGTCAAGTATATTCGCCAAAACCACTATTTTGTTGCGGGAATGTTTCGGCTCCATGACAGCCCGGGTGTTTCTGCACCAGATGATAGAATCGAACAGGTATTTATCCAAGAAATCCCCCGATGATTTACGAAACAGTCGCCGCCGTCGACCTTGGTTCCAACAGTTTTCGACTCCAGGTCGGAAGGGTTGTGGACGATCAGATTTATCCCCTGGATTCCCTGAAGGATCCGGTGCGCCTGGCCTCCGGGATTACCAGCGACAAGCGCCTTGACCTTCCCGCCCAGGAGCGGGCGCTGGACGCCTTGCGCCGCTTTGGCGAGCGGTTGCGGGGCCTGGACTCGGGGGCGGTGCGTGCGGTGGCCACCAATGCCTTGCGGGTGGCTAAGAATGCCCCGGAATTTTTGCCCCTGGCCGAAGAGGCTCTGGGCTTCCCGATCGAAATCATTGCCGGGCGCGAAGAAGCCCGGCTGATCTATATCGGTGCCTCCCACTCCTTGCCCAGTGCTGCCCACAAGCGGTTGGTGGTGGATATCGGCGGCGGCTCGACCGAGTTCATCGTCGGCCGGAGAATCGCCCCCCAGCTCATGGAATCGTTGTACATGGGCTGCGTCAGCTATACCCAGCGCTTCTTTCCGGACCGCAAGATCGACAAGAAACGCTTGCGCGAAGCCCAGGTGGCCGCCGCCAAGGAGATCGAGCTGATCGCCCACGACTATCAGCGCTTTGGCTGGAAGGAAGCGGTCGGTTCCTCCGGTTCGGCGCGGGCCATTGCTGACGTGCTGGAACTGAATCAGCTCAACCCGAACGGCGAAATCGGCATTACCCGGGAAGGGCTGGACCGCCTCTGTGCCCTGCTGATCAAGGCCGGGTCGGCCGAGGCCCTCGACTTGCAGGGGGTGAAGACCGATCGCCTGCCGGTATTGCCAGGGGGGATTGCCATCATGTCGGCAATTTTCGAGGAACTGGGCATCGAGCGCATGACCTATGCCGATGGCGCCCTTCGCCTGGGGGTCTTGTATGACTTGTTGGGTCGTTTCCACCACCACGACATGCGGGATTCCACCGTGGCCCAGTTCATCCGGCGTTATCAGGTGGAAGTGGACCAGGTCGAGCGGGTTCAGGCGAGTGCCCTGTCGGCCCTCAGCCAATTGGCTTCCGGTGTTTTGGACGAGAGCGACGTGGCTTTTCTCGGTTGGGCTGCGAGGTTGCATGAAATTGGCATTTCGGTGGCCCATAACGCCTACCACAAGCATGGGGCTTACATTCTGACCTATGCCGACATGCCGGGCTTTTCGAAAAAGGACCAGGGGCGCTTGGCCATGCTGGTGCTCGGGCACCGGGGAAAGCTGCAGAAAATCAGCGCCTTGCCGCCCAACGACAGCGCCTGGCGTCAGGTATTCTGCTTGCGTCTGGCGGTGATTCTGCACCGTACGCGGGACGACCGGATGTTGCCGACCTGGTCGGTGCGGACAACGCCTACCGGCTATCTGATCGAATTGCCGGCCGCCTGGCTGGCAGAAAATCCCTGGACGGCCGCCGCCCTCAATGAAGAAGTGACGGTCTGGCGGCAGATCGGTCGCGAGGTAGTGATCAAATCCAGACCGTCGAGGAAAATGCAGTAGTGACGAATAAGCCCGGCATAGCGCTGGAAAACCGCGTTGTCCACTTGCGTGGCAGGTGGACTCTGGCAGCGCTGGTGCCGGGGCTGAGAGAAATCGAGGGCGTTCTGCGGGAGGCTCAGAACAATGCCCAAACCTGGGATTTTTCTGCCGTGACCCACATCGACAGCGCTGCCGCAGCCTTGCTCTGGCGTTACTGGGGCAAGCGCTGGCCGGCCGATGTCCATATCTCTCCCGAGTTTCGTCATATCATCGACCGGGTGGTCGCCGTTTCCGACGAGCCGCCACCCCTGCCTGGGAAAGACCAATCCCCTGTCGAAGCGGTTGATCATGTCGTTCTGACGGTCTGGCACAATCTGGCGGGCCTGATTACGCTGCTGGGCCAGCTTCTGCTTGATGTTGCCTATTTGACCAGGCAGCCAAAGGATATTCCCTGGAAGGAATTTTCCGCCAATCTTTACAAGGCTGGCGCCCAGGCCTTGCCGGTTTCCGCCCTGGTCGGGTTTTTGATCGGTATTACCATCAGTTACCTGTCAGCCCTGCAATTGAAAACCTTCGGCGCCGACCTGTTCATTGTCAATATTCTGGGGATTTCCATCATCCGGGAACTGGGGCCGATGCTGGTGGCGATTCTCGTTGCCGGACGATCGGGTTCGGCCATTACCGCCCAGATCGGGGTGATGCGGGTGACCGAGGAAATCGATGCCCTGGCCACCATGGGGGTTTCCCAAACCGTGCGCATTGTCTTGCCCAAGGTGGCGGCCTTGACCGTGGCCATGCCGCTATTGGTCATCTGGACTTCAGCCGTCGCGCTGCTCGGCGGCATGTTGGCCGCCTTCTGGCAGCTTGATTTGTCGGTGGGTTATTTCATTGACAATCTGCCCAGGGCCGTGCCGGTGGCCAATCTGCTGATCGGCTTGAGCAAGGGCCTTGCTTTTGGTTTCATGATCGCCCTCATTGCCTGCCATTTCGGTTTGCATGTGCGCCCGAACACGGAGAGCCTGTCCTCCCATACCACCACGGCGGTCGTCACGGCGATTACAACAGTGATTATTGTTGATGCGGTTTTTGCTGTGTTCACCCGCACGATCGGGATGCCGCATTTATGATCGGAACGGCGAATCCGGCCATTGAAATGACCGGCATCTGGACGCGTTACAAGGAGGTGGTCATCCATCGGGATCTCAACCTCCGTGTCGAGCGTGGCGATGTGGTCGGCCTGGTGGGCGGATCGGGTAGCGGCAAGACAACCCTGTTGCGGGAAATGCTCGGCTTGCTCGAGCCGGCTGCCGGGCACATCAAACTCTTCGGGGTTGATCTGCGGGCGCCGGATCCGGTTGAGCAACAGGCCATCCGTCGCCGGTTGGGCATGCTTTTTCAGCACGGCGCCTTGTTTTCGGCCCTTTCGGTCTATGACAATGTTGCCTTTCCGCTGCGCGAGCTGAAGATCATGGATGAGGCATGGATCAGGCATCTGGTTCACCTCAAAATGAGCATGGTGGAACTGGAGCCTCGCCACGGCGGATTAATGCCTGCCGAGTTGTCCGGCGGCATGGTCAAGCGGGTGGCGCTGGCCCGTGCCCTGGCGCTGGAGCCGGAGTTGTTGCTGCTCGATGAGCCGACTGCCGGTCTGGATCCGGACCGCAGCGAGCGATTCGTCAAGCTGATCAAACAGTTGCAGGGAGAGCTCGGCTTTTCGGTGCTGATGGTGACTCACGATCTTGATACGCTGGCCGGTTTGGCGACCAAGGTGGCGGTGCTGGCCGATCAGTGTATCGTTGCCTATGGCTCTCTTCCTGAAGTGATGAAGGTGGAGCATTCCTTTGTCCGGAACTTTTTTTGCTGCGAGCGGGGGCTTGCAGCACTACAAAAGGCACAGAACTGATGGAAAACAAATCCCACGCCTTCCTGGCCGGCCTTTTCGCCATTGTTTTCGGATTGGCGACCCTGGCTGCGCTCTACTGGTTCGGCGGGAAAAAAGACCCGACCCGGGATTACATCGTGGTGACCAAGCAGAATGTTGGCGGGCTGAATCCCCAGGCAGCGGTGCGTTATCGTGGCATCAGCGTCGGCAAGGTGACGACGATCCAGCTCGATGACAAGGATGTGCGCAATATCCTGATTACCATTCAGATCAAGGCGTCGGTGCCGGTGACCCGGAGCACCATTGCCAAGTTGTCCTACCAGGGAGTGACCGGTCTGGCGCACGTTCTTCTCGAACAGGGCGGTTCCGATTCCACCTTGCTGCCGGAGAATGAAGGAGGGGAGCCGCCTCGCATTGCCATGGCCCAATCCCTTTTTGAAGAACTCGGCGAGGCAGGACCAATGATCATCAAGCAGGCCAAGGAAGTAATGGGCAGCCTCAATGCCCTGCTGAACGAAAAAAATCGGGAAAAGTTCGCTTCGCTGCTGGCCAATCTGGACAGCACCTCCGGTCAGATGAAACCAACGGTGGAGAACCTGAACGGCACTCTGGCCCAGGT
>CAZHVZ010000001.1:15698-18727 GCA_964536245.1 uncultured Rhodocyclaceae bacterium | reverse complement strand
CCAGGTACGCAAGCTGCTCAATGACGACCATATCAAACAGCTGTCCCGGAGTGCTGCGGAGGCCGGTCCGCTGCTTGCCGAAACCCGCACTCTGGTGGGCAAGCTTCAGAACGCTGCCGACAAGCTGGATACGGCAATTGGCGATTCCTCGGCGGGGGGCGCTTCAGCCCTGATGCCCCGGATCAACGAACTGGCGACGGATATTTCCGCTACCTCGCGGCAACTGAACCGGGTGTTGAAAATGATCGAAGACTCTCCCCAGAGTCTGGTTTTTGGTGTGCCGGCAACGCAGCCGGGGCCGGGGGAAGCCGGCTTTTCGGCCCCGACGGGCAAATAGGGGGCGGCATGAACAAAACCATCCTGATTCTTTGCCTGTTACTGGGCGCCTGCGTTTCCGCCGGCAAACGCGGCGGGGATTCGCCGATGGCCATTCACGATTTCGGCGGGCCGGCTGCGCGTCTGGCGGGCAGTGAAAGCGCTGTGCCAATGACGGTGGATGTGCACGCCCCCTTCTGGATCGATTCCCTGGGCATTGAATATCGCCTGGCCTATGCCGAGCCGAATCGCTTGCGCGACTATTCCCAGGCCCGCTGGGCCGGCCCTCCTGCTTCCCTTATTCAGCAGCGCCTGATGCAGCGCCTGGGCCTGCTCCCCTTTGGTCAGGCCGGCGCCCGCTGCCTGTTGCGGGTGGATGTTGACGAATTCAGCCAGGTATTCGATACGGCACAAACCAGCCGGGGGCTTCTCAAGGCCAGGGTCACGGTTTTTGATGGCCAACGCAATAAGGTGCTTGAACGGGAGATGCGTATCGAAAAGCCCGCCATGTCCGGGGATTCCCGTGGCGGGGTAGCGGCGTTGACAATGGCGGTGGAGCAACTGGCCGTCGATTTGCAGGCGTTACAAGCGGAAGGAACGCGCAGCGGCGCGCTGGCGGCTTGCCGGAAATAGGCCGGGTCAGGTCGTTCCGGCCCTTGCCGGGCAGGAGTCAGTCGCCGGAAACGATCCGCTCGGCGATGCGCTGCTTGAGGTCGGGCAGGTTGTCGTCAAACCCCTGGTAATGCATCAAGGACAGGCCGAAAACGCAGGCGTAGAGCAGCAGGCTGCGGCTCTTGGCCTCAGCCTCGGACATGCCGGCACTGACAAACAGCTTGCGCGTGCAATCCAGCCGGTAGATATCCACCGACTCCACCACCGAAGCGGCCAGATCATCGTGGCGGGCCCAATCCCGCACTGCCAGTTCGATGGACATGCCTTTACGGTTACGGCTGGCGCCGTAGACCTCGATCACATAGTGCAGTTGATCCCGTTCCGTTCCCCGGGCAAAGGAAGTAGTTTTCTCGATGTCCCGCAGGCGGCCTTCCCGCCAGTGCTCAAGGACGGCCTGCAAAAGATCCTGACGGTCCTTGAAGTGCCAGTAAAAACTCCCCTTGGTAACCCCGCAGGTTTTGGCTAATACTTCTACCCGCAGGCCACCGACACCGGTTTTCGCGAGCACGTCAATGGCCGCCTCGATCCAGTCGTGACGGTCGAGTTGAACGCGCGGCACCCGTCCGGTAGAGGGCATCGCTTTACGAGGGGGCTTGACAGGGGAAGTTTCCATACGCTACCGTATGCACTCCATACGAAACAGTATGGTCATTGTGCGGATTGCACGAGCTTCTGTCAAACAGGCGAGAAACGCCGGATGCAAAGGAGAACAGTGTGAAAGTGTTAGTTCCCGTAAAACGGGTCATTGATTACAACGTCAAGGTACGGGTCAAGGCGGACGGGTCGGGGGTTGATCTGGCCAATGTCAAGATGAGCATGAATCCCTTTGACGAAATTGCGGTGGAAGAAGCGGTACGTTTGAAGGAAGCCGGCATTGCCACCGAGGTTATCGCCGTTTCCTGCGGCGCTGCGGCCTGTCAGGAAACCCTGCGTACGGCCATGGCCATTGGGGCCGACCGGGGTATTCTGGTCGACACCGACGCCGATCTCCAGCCGCTGGCCGTCGCCAAGTTGCTCAAGGCCCTGTGCGACAAGGAAGCGCCCGGTCTGGTCATTTGCGGCAAGCAGGCCATTGATGACGACTCCAACCAGACCGGTCAGATGCTGGCTGCACTGGCCGGCTGGCCGCAAGCCACTTTTGCCTCCAAAGTGGTGGTGGCCGGCAGCACTGCCCAGGTGACCCGGGAAGTGGACGGTGGTCTGGAAACCCTTGAAATTTCCTTGCCGGCGGTGGTGTCCACCGACCTGCGCCTGAACGAGCCGCGCTATGCAACGCTGCCGAACATCATGAAGGCCAAGAAGAAGCCGCTGGATACCTTCAAGCCGGCGGATCTTGGGGTGGATGTAACGCCCCGTCTGACGACCCTGAAGGTTTCCGAACCGCCCAAGCGCAGCGCCGGGGTCAAGGTGGCCGATGTGGCCGAACTGGTCAATAAACTCAAGAACGAAGCCAAGGTGATCTGATCATGTCCATCCTCGTTATTGCCGAACACGACAACCAGCATCTCAAGGCTGCCACTCTCAATACCCTGACCGCTGCGGCCAAAATTGGCGGTGAGGTGCAGGTTCTGGTAGCCGGCGCCAATTGTTCCGCCGTTGCCGAGCAGGCTGCCCAAATGCAGGGGGTCAGCAAGGTCAGGGTTGCCGATGCAGCCTGCTATGCCGAACAGACGGCTGAAAACGTGGCGGCTCTGATTGTTGCCAACGCTGCCGGTTACACCCATATCCTGGCACCTGCCACCACCTTTGGTAAAAATGTGCTGCCGCGTGTGGCGGCGCTGCTTGACGTGGCGCAGATTTCGGAAATCACTGCCGTGGAATCTGCCGACACCTTCGTGCGTTCGATCTATGCGGGCAATGCGCTGGCCACGGTGAAGAGTGCCGATCCGGTCAAGGTGATCACCGTGCGGACTACCGGGTTTGATGCGGCTGCCGCGACCGGCGGCAGTGCGGTGGTGGAAGCGGTGGCGGCTGCCGCTGACAGCGGGCAGGCCAAGCTGATCGGTCGGGAACTGACCAAGTCCGAGCGTCCCGAACTGGGA
>CAZHVZ010000001.1:0-15632 GCA_964536245.1 uncultured Rhodocyclaceae bacterium | reverse complement strand
TGCCGCCGGTATTTCCGGCGCCATCCAGCACCTGGCCGGGATGAAGGACTCCAAGGTGATTGTCGCCATCAACAAGGATCCGGATGCTCCGATTTTCCAAGTTGCCGATTATGGCCTGGTGGCGGATCTGTTCGAGAGTGTGCCGGAACTGGTTGCGGCCATCGGCTAAGTATTTCATGTGAACCTGCCGGATAACTTGCTGGCTGAAGCGTGGTACTGGGCGGCCTGGGCCGTCTGGTCGGTGCTTTTTGTCCGCTCCCTCCGGCAGGCTCCCTGGAATATTCTGAAAGACACGGATCGCTTCAACGTCTGGCTTGGCATGATCGTTCTGCTGACCCTGATCTGGAGCTTGAAGGCGGGAGTCAAACCGGGGCTGGCATTGCATCTTCTGGGAGCCACCGTTTTTACCCTCAGTTTCGGGCCGCATTTGGCATTTGTCGGGCTGACTGCGGTACTGGCCGGCATTACGTTGAACGGCCACGCCGATTGGTTTTCCTTTGCCCTCAATTCCCTGCTCATGGCGGGAGTCGGTTCCTGGTCAAGTTACGGCATTTACCGTGGGGTCGACAAATTATTGCCGCGACATTTATTTGTCTATGTCTTTGTCAATGGGTTTTTTGGGGCTGCCCTGACGGTCGGCAGTATGGGGATCGTTGCAACGGCCTTGTTTGCCTTGAGCGGAGCCTATCCGCTCGAGTATTTGCTGGATGAGTATTTGCCGGTATTTGTCCTGCTCGGGTTTTCCGAGGCCTGGCTTTCCGGAATGCTGATTACCCTGTTTGTGATTTATCGACCGGAATGGGTCTCCACCTTCGATGATTCCCGTTATCTGTCCAGCAAATAACGGCTACAATTCGCGAGATTTCAATGCGTGATAGCCCCTCTTCATGAACCGCCGTATCTCACCCCTTATCCTTGCCCTGGCAATGTCTTCAGCATTTGATGCGATGGCGCTCGGGCTTGGCGAAATAAGGGGTGAAAATTATCTGGGCGAAAAGTTTTTCATGGAGATTCCAGTCCTGCTTGCTGCCAAGGAAAACATTGAGGCTGCATGTTTCCGGGTGTCCCAGCCGGAGGCGGGGGGCGATATTCCCTGGCTCAGGTCGGCGACGCTGAATTTGCGCAAGGGGCAGCCTCCTGTTCTTGAGGTCCGCACTGTTCAGCCTTTGCGGGACCCCGTTTTGCAGCTGGGGATTTCTGTCGGTTGTGGCTACGAAGTACGGCGGGATTACACCGTGTTTATTTCTCCGCCACCGGGTGGCGGGCAGCCAGCACCCCGACCGATGGCCTTGCCGGTCGTTGATCAGCCGACTATTTCCGAATCACGGCCGCCGAGAAAGAATCGGCTTCCTTCGAGGCTGGTTAAGCCCCATGCACATTTGCGCAAGCCGGAGCGGCGCAGTGCCGTACGGCAGGACCGCCTGCTGTTGTCGGCGGGCGGCGGGAGCGGCGAACCGTCCTTGAGGCTGGCAACTGAATTGCAGGAAACCCCCGGCGTTTCGACGGGGCAGGATGAGAGCCGGCGAGAAATTTTGCGCCTTGAATTCCGCATGCTTCTGGCTCTGGGCGAACAGGCCAGCTCACAGTTGGCGACTGCCGAAAAACTGCGCAATATGGAAGCAACGCTGGGCGAGTTGCAGCAGCGTACCAGTGACTTCACCCGGCGCATTGAGCAGCCTTCCTCTGCTGCGGCGCCGGCAGTTCCTTCTCCGCCGCCGGTTGCCGAATCGCCGGTGGGGCCGGCGGGGCCCCCCCCCCCCCCCCCCCCCGGGCCGCGACGCCACCACACTGCCTGCCGGGTATACTCTCGACTATCAGTTCGGCGGTCTGAACCAGATCGCTTTCGTGCAAATCCCCGAGCCCGCCACCGCCACCCTCAGCGCTCTCGCTGCCAGATTCCTCCTGCGCCGCCGCCGGCTGATGAGTCCGCCTTCCTTTCCGAATGGAGCTTCTACGGTGCCCTGCTGGGTGCCGTATTGGGGATCGGCGGCTGGCTGGGGTGGCGTCACTATCGCCAGCGGCAACTGGATGATTTCTCGCGCTTTGGCGAATCCTCGCCCCATGTCATTGTCGATCCGAAACGCAGTGATGAATTCGACGAATTCGGCGGTGTGGACCTGCATGTCGAGCCGGCTGCCATGGGCATGCCCATGCAAGTGGATGTTCCGCTTGATGCCGATGTTCCTTCCATCCTGCCCGAAATGGCAACGGCCAAGCCGGCACCGGCCGGCGATTCCCAGTTTTCCATTGCGACGACCACGGTAAGCGAACATTTTGAAGCCAATCCGGTCATGGAGCTGGCCGACATCATGTTGTCCTTCGGTCGAGTCAAGGGGGCTGCCCAGGCCCTCCAGGAATTTGTTGATCATAATCCGCAGGAAGCCCTGCAACCCTGGGTCCGTTTGCTCGACGTGTATCGCATGGCCGGCATGCGGGCTGAATTCGATCAGCTGGCGCAAAACCTCAACCAGAATTTCAATGTGGAAATTCAGAGCTGGGAGAAGGAAGAGGGGGCCGCAGGCGAAAAGCTTGATCT
The DNA here is from genome assembly GCA_964536245.1 of uncultured Rhodocyclaceae bacterium. Taxonomy (GTDB): domain Bacteria; phylum Pseudomonadota; class Gammaproteobacteria; order Burkholderiales; family Rhodocyclaceae; genus CAZHVZ01. The sequence continues at coordinate 13,096 of CAZHVZ010000001.1, read as the reverse complement.
TGAATTGGTGCCGCCGGATGCGGCTCACCTGTCGCCAAACTTGGCCGTCGGCCCGAAAGCCGTGACGGTGGAAGATATGCCGCGTATTTGCGGTCAAATTGTCGAACTTTGGTCATCGGAGGAGTGTTCAGCCTATCTACAACAATTGTTACGCGACAACCGGGGCGGAAAACGTGCCGGATTTACCTTGCCCGTGGTCGAGGAAATATTGTTTCTGATCGACCTCAGGGAAACCATCATCAAGATGGACAAAGAAAATATGCAAGGAGAGAACAGTGAGTGAATACAGTGCACCTTTGAATGATATGCGCTTCGTCATGCGCGAATTGGCTGGGCTGGAGCAGATTGTTGCCCTGCCGGGATACGAGGAGGCGACGCCGGATGTGGTGGATGCGATCCTCGATGAAGCCGCCCGTTTTGCCGGTGAAGTCCTGTCCCCGCTGAATCGGGTTGGGGATACCAATGGCGCCAAGTGGAAGGATAAAGCGGTCACCACGACGCCGGGTTTCAAGGAAGCCTATGGCCAGTTCGTGGAAAATGGCTGGAATGGCCTGGGTTGTGATCCGGATTTCGGCGGCCAGGGGCTGCCCAAGCTGTTGTCGACTGCCGTCAGCGAAATGTGGAAGGGCGCCAATCACGCCTTCTCCCTGTGCCCTATGCTGACCCAGGGCGCCATTGAAGCCTTGACCATTGCCGGTAGCAATGAACAGAAAGAAGCCTATCTGCACAAGCTGGTTTCCGGCGAGTGGACCGGCACCATGAATCTGACCGAGCCTTCTGCCGGTTCCGACCTGGCCGCCGTGCGCACCCGTGCCGAGCCGGTGGGCGACGGAACCTTCAAGATTTTCGGCCAGAAAATTTTCATCACCTACGGCGAGCATGACATGACGGACAATATCGTCCACCTCGTGCTGGCCCGGACACCAAATGCTCCCGAGGGAGTCAAGGGCATATCCCTCTTCGTGGTTCCCAAGTTCCTGCTCAAGGCCGACAGAACTCCCGGGGAGCGTAATGATGCCTATTGTGTGTCCATCGAGCACAAACTGGGTATCCACGGCAGTCCGACGGCGGTTCTGGCCTTCGGCGATAACGGCGGTGCCATCGGCACTCTGGTCGGCGAGGAGAACCGGGGGCTGGAGTACATGTTCATCATGATGAATGCGGCCCGCTTCAATGTCGGCCTGGAAGGCCTGGGCGATGCCGAGCGTGCTTACCAGCGTGCCGTGGCTTATGCCCGGGACCGCGTTCAGGGAACCGAAGTCGGCGTGCGGGGTGGGCCGAAGGTGCCGATCATCAAGCACCCGGATGTCCGCATGCTCATGTCCATGCGTTCCCGCATCGAAGCCATGCGCGCCCTGGCCTATGTGACGGCTGCCGCCCAGGATGATGCCCACAATCATCCGGATGAGGTGGCACGGGAAAAAGGCCGCGCCTTCGCTGACCTGATGATTCCCGTGGTCAAGGGCTGGAGCACGGAAAGCGCCATCGATATTGCCTCCCTCGGGGTTCAGGTGCATGGCGGCATGGGTTACATCGAGGAGACCGGTGCCGCCCAGCACCTGCGTGATGCCCGCATCACCACCATCTACGAAGGCACGACGGCCATTCAGGCGAACGATCTGGTCGGCCGCAAGATCGGCCGCGAAAAGGGTGCCACCATGAAGGCGGTGATTGCTGACATGCGGACAGCACAGGCAGCCCTCACCGGCGATCTGGCGACACTCGGCAGCCGGCAAAAGGCTGCTCTGGATGCTCTTGATCAGGCAGTGGACTGGATTGTTGCCAACTTTGCCGGTGACATCAAGGCCGTATCCGCTGGTGCCGTACCCTTCCTTCATCTCGTCGGTATCGTTGCCGGTGGATGGCAGATGGGGCGTGCAGCGGTGATTGCCCGGCAGCGTCTGGCGGATGGCGATGGTGACCCGTTCTGGGCTGCCAAGCTGAGTACCGCCCGGTTCTATGCCGACCATGTGCTGCCCCAGGCAGCTGGTCTTGCCGAATCGGTAATGAACGGCGCCGGAAGTGTTATGGAGATGGCCGAAGAAGCCTTCTGATCCGATTAGCCGTTGCGTCGAATACAGTTGCCCTCACCCTGATCGGTGGGGGCATTTTCGTTGACCGGGTGAAATTGCCAGCGATAGCGCCCGGCATCGAGATCCAGGCGCAGAACGCCCCAATGCTGGTTGTCGCGATATTCCGAGGTGGCTTGCGGTGAACCCAGCCCATAGAGGTGCGCTCCCCCGGTGCCGACTACAAAGCTGCGTATGCCCTGTGGGTCGGCTTGGCCATCGGCATTGCGGGCGGCAAAACGCTCGTAATGATGGTCATGCCCGGCCAGAACTAAAGTGGTACGAAAGCGGCTGAGGATACGCCAGAGCGCATCAACGGCGGTCTGGTCGCCATGGTGGCCGGAGGAGTAGCGGGGGTGGTGAAAGAAGGCCAGGATGCAGGATTTGCCATGGCTGGCCAGATCATTTTCCAGCCATTTCAGTTGTGCTTCGGCGAGAGTGCCTTGCAGAGTGCTGTTTAATCCGACCAGGTGCCAGGCGCCAAGGTTTCTGCTGTGCCAGCCCTCGCCGGGGTTACCGGCGACTGAGCCAAAGTAGTCGTAGTAGCCTGTGGCACCGGGAGTGGCGTATTCATGATTGCCGGGCACCGGAATCAGCCGGCTATTGAGTTTGCCCCAGCGCGGTGCGAAACATTTTTCAAAATCGGCCTGACTGCCTTTGGGGTAAGCCAGGTCGCCGAGAGCCAGAATCGGACCTTTCCGCCGGGCTAAAAAATCGCCCGTCTGGCCGGCCCCATCGTTGCCGCACTGAGCAATGTCGCCGGCGGCCCAGAGCGTAACACTGGTCTCTGCGGCGAAGGATGCGGCGCAGGCTGCCCCCAGGAGCAGGGCTGACAGGGGAGGGCCGACGTATTTCAATGACGCAGGAGCAACTCGGCGGCGGCATCGAGATCTGCCTTTTTCATCAGGCCCAGCTTTCTGGAAACGATCTGGCCGTTGCGGTCGATGGCGATGGTGAAGGGCAGGCCGCCTTTCGGATTACCTACCGCCTGCATCAGGGGAATCCCCTTGTCCTTGGCCAGGAGTACCGGATAATCCATGTCGTAGGCCTTGGCAAATTCGCGCACGGCATCCGGTTTATCTTCGATGCCGATGCCGATGACTTCGAGTTTGCCTTTGTGGCTGGCACGCAATTTGGTCAGTTCCGGTATTTCGGCGCGACAGGGACCGCACCAGCGAGCCCAGAAATTGACGATGAGGGGCTTGCCCTTGAAACGCTCCAGGGCCACCAGCTTGTCATCCATATCCCACAGGGTGGCTGCCATCAGCGGGGCTGCCGAGGTGTTTTCCTGGGCCATTACCGAGGCAAGGCAGGTGGCCAGAAGAAGGAAGGCCGCCCAGTGGCGAATCAAGGCAGGTCGCCTTTGCGGAAAATGAAATAGCCAAGGCTGGCGCTGACTACGCCAAGCGTTGCCGGATAAGCGAGAGCGAATATCTTGTAGCCGGTGACACCGAACAAATCCAGAATGACGAAGGCGGAAGGGCCGAGAACAATCAGCTGCGGGTCGAACAGCGCCAAGGCAGCGGTGCGGAAGACCTGGAGAGGGTTGGCCAGCGCCATGGTGATGGCTACTTCCGGAGCGACCTTGCCCTGAATCATGACGCCGAGCAGGATCAGGTCGAGAAAGAGCAGAAAGGTCAGCCAGACCAGGAAGGCAGCCCCCTGGGCCATGTCAGTACTGCGGGCAACCGCCGAAATGAGCATGCCGATGCCCAGGAAACACAAGGCCATGACTGCCAGCAGGGCGGTGTAGTAACCGAACATGCTCCAGGGGACTTCGATATCGGTGATGGTGGCCCAGCCGACAGCTGCCAGCATGGCGAGGAAAACCGGCGCGAATACGACGATATAGCGGCCTACAATCTTGCCCCAGAACCAGGAGGAAAGAGACACCGGTAAGGACAGCAGATACTCGAATACTCCGGCTTCGCGATCACCGGCTACCGAGCGCACCGTGGTGATGAGAACGAAGATGGGCAGGATGGCCATGGTGAGCTGGATATAGGTGACCAGCAGGCGAGAGAGACCGATGAAGCCCAGGACCCGTGATTCGGTCAGGCCGAAGAGAAAGAGCAGGGCAACGATGCCGCCGAAAACCAGGGTGTAGATCTGGAACCAGCGGGCGCGCAAGGACTCGACGATATCAAGTTTGGCAGTCAGCCACAGTTGTTTCATTACTTGCCTCTGAGAACGACATGTTCGCGCATGTCGGAAAAATCCTGGCTGCCGGGCTGGGGCAGGGAAAAAGCGGCATAGCCGTAGCCCATGGGTGATTTCTTGCCGCTGACGAAGTGCGCCTTGCGGGCATCCAGCCAGATCATGTTGTCGGCTTTGCTGGTGAAATCCGCGACCCATATCCTGGTTGCCGCTTCGGCCATCCAGGGATGATCCTTGGCCTTGTCACGCATCCAGAAACTGAGGCAGCCGATATCGTCGAATTTGAATGTGGTGTCATTCGGCCCCCCCCGCATTTCCACCGCAAAACGGCGGTCGGAAATAATCATGCTGCACCGGGGGCAGGCGTCGCGATCCCATTTGATTTCCACCATGCCGTCGGGCCAGCCAGATTTTCCGCAGGCGGCAAGAAACGCCGCGAGGGGCGTCAGGAGAAAACCGCTGGCTGCGAGACGGGTGAGGAAGTGGCGCCGCTGCATGGGTGTCAGTGGTCGATTTCGGTCAGGGAAAGATCGCTGATAACCGCCACATAGCGGGCAACCATACCGTGGAAGCGCAGTCGATCGGGACCGGAAACCGTACCTTCCCAGATCAAGCCGTTACCCTTGTCGGCGAAGTTCCAGGCGCCAAGCGCCTTGGCCAGGGCCGGTTCGGAGCGTTTGGCAACAATCCGGCAGGCGAGCAGACCGGACAGGGACACGTCATCGGCCACCTTGTCGTCAAGAACCACCTTGCCGAGGTCCATTTCCACCACCCGGTTAACCAGTGTCGATACCTCGTTCAGACGGTGGCTGGAAATAATCATGGTTGCGTCCTGCTGGCGCTCGGCCAGCAATTCGAAAAATATTTTGCGCGCTTCCGGGTCGAGATTGGCCGCTGGTTCATCCATGACCAGCACCTTGGCGTCCCGACCCAGGGCAATGGCGATCAGGAGTTTCTGCTTCATGCCGCCGGAGAGGCGAACGAACTGCCGTCCGAGAACGGTTTCCACATCCAGCCCCAGGCGCTTGGCCAGAGCGTGAATGCGCTGCGGATCGGTGGCGCACAGGGATGCGGAAAAATCGATCAACTGGCCCACCGGCATTTTCAACGGCGGTGGCAATTGCGGCACGAAGCCGATGTTGCCGAGCACCTCGGTCCGGTGGCTGCGGGGATCAAGGCCACCGATACTGACCATGCCTTCATGGGTGTACTCGCCGAGCAGGCAGCGGATGAGCGTGGTTTTGCCGGCACCATTGGAGCCGATCAGGGCAAGGCGTTCGCCTAAGCCGATATTGAGGGTGATGCCGTCCAGAACGCGGGCGCGGCGAAAGGTTTTGGCGACGTTTTCAAAGCGGATCATGGGGCGTGATTATAAGGGGCCAGTGCCTCGTCGGCTCTGAACCTGCATCAAAAACTTGCAGCTTCAGACCAGCTTGGAAAGACCTTTGACCTCGAAGGTAAGGGAGCCGGTCGGGCAGGTGTCAACGCACAAACCACAACGAGTGCAGTCCGGTCCGATGGGAACTTCGGTATCTACCGCACGGCCCTTGATGACCGTGTCCAGCACATGGGGAACCAGGCAGACCTTGCGGCAATCCCCTTCATGGAAACACCCTTCAAGTTTGTATTTGATCCTTAGCGGAGAAACGATGCCGACCACTCCGTAGGTGAGACCGATCGGGCAGGCGTAACGGCACCAGGCCCGGCGCGAAAAAAATACTTCGAAAACGAGCAAGGCAAAAACCCAGAGCAAGGCCAGGCCGGGACCGTAGATCAATGCGCGAGACAGGATGCCGGTGGGCGAGATGGCCTCATAGACGGTGTAACCGGTGAGTAGCGCAAGGAGGGCAAAAATCAGCCAGAAAACCGTACGCAGGCGCCTATCCATGGTCTGGTCGCTGACCAGTTTCTTTTCGGCCAGGTAGAGATGGATTTTTTCGGCCCACTCGGCCACTAGGTGATAGGGGCACACCCAGGAGCAGAAGCTGCGGCCTCCCAGCAGCACCCAGAGTACCAGTACGGTACCGGTGCCGATAATCAGGTTGTTGATGATGTGCTTGTGCGCAAGCATCACCTGCAAGGCGGAGTTGAGGTCGATCAGGTGAAAGCCGACAAAGCGGGAAGCGGTGAGGGCGCCTTCGAGAATCTGGATGTCAAACCAGAAGGAAACGACGAACAGCAAATTGGCAAAAATCAGGGTTGCCCAGCGGCGGTTTCTCCATTTGTTGGAGGTTTGCTCATGAGCGCGCAAGTGCGCCTTGGCCGCTTGCAAGTCCCCTTTGTTGGTCATCCGCTTGAGTTGATGGACTTGTACCGCACGTTCGGCAATCTGCACGGGCTTTGCCGGTTCCTTACCGAACATGACCTTGATCTGGTCGGTAAAACGCCTTTTCAATACGTCCTTGCTCATGTCTTCCAGACCTCGCGTGCTTCGACAGTGATGCAACTGGGTTCGACCGGGCAGATCATTTCACAAACACCGCAACCGACGCAGGGTTCATGGACTACCGGGGATTTTCGTTTGGAGCCGTCCGGGGCAAAAACCGTCTCGATGGAAATGGCTCCCTTGACCGGACATTCACGCACACAGAGGTCGCATTCCGCTACGTCGTAGGGGTGGTCGCTGATCTTGATCGGCTTCCAGCGGTCCACCTCCATGTACCGCATCTGCCCCTTGAAATTGGCGCCCCGGCTTTGCCCCTTGAAGCCTTTGCCCTGAATGGCCAGGCAGGCCTCCGGACGAGTCAGGCGCGCAACGCCAATACGCTCCTTGAGATTGAGGGTCGGCTCGGCATCCTTTTCCTTGGCCAGCAGGATAGGTTTGGCGGCCAGGGCGGCGCCGGAGCGGACCGCCAGAAAGTCCGGCTTGTGGTAAGTCAGCGAGCCCGTCGGACAGGCCAAAATACATTGCACGGCATCGCAGGAAAAATCACAAGCCTGCTGGCGGGCATCAATGTAGGGGGTGCCGACGCCGACGCCATCGATCAGGTCGGCCAGTTTGATGGCCTGGACCGGACAGACCTGGACGCACTGTCCACACTTGATGCAACTGGCCAGGAAGTCCTTTTCGTCGAGGGCGCCAGGCGGACGCAGACGTTTTTTCTGAGAGTAGACCAGCGGCAGAAAACCTGACAGGGCGGCCCCCATGACACCCCCGGTCAGCAATACCGTACGCAGAAAGCGGCGACGAGTGGTTTGCCGCTTGGCCTTGGACATCACCGGCGGTGCGCTGGAGGCGGCTTTTTTTTCGTCTCCGTTGTCGCTCATGACTTGATCCTCGTGTCAGGTTTCACAAAACGGGGCGATGGGTCCCGCAACTGGAGTTCCGGGGAAGAAAAAGGGGCCAGACGCTCAAGAAAATCCAGAAGCTCAAGTACCGGAGCCGTCTTGAAGAACTGGGCAGCGGGTAACTCGATCCATATCTGGTCTGCGTAGGAGTACAACTCGTGAGGGCTGTCGCCGATGCCGTCAGCGTTCCGGTCGAAACCGGTGTAATCGGAGAAATAATTGCCCGACCAGGTGTTTCTGTCGGCAACACCACGCCCCATCTGCACCACATCGGTCAGATTGCCCTCGAATACATTGTCGGTGAGGATATTGCCGCCCAGTTCGCTGGTAAATCGAATGGCAATGCCGTTAAAGGCAAAGCGGTTTCCCTTGAAGCGGATGGTGGTGTCCGGCTCGAAGGGCGAGAGGTCGGAACCGACCCCTACGGCGCAGTAAATCACGCTGTTGTTTTCCACGTTGGAATCGCTGGATTCCTTGAATCCGAGGGCCATGCCGGTTGCGCCTGTGGCGTGGGAAATCAGGTTGTTGCGAAGGTGGACCCGTTCGGTGTACATCAGGTACACACCCACGGCATTGTCATAAAAAGAGTTGCCTTCGACCAGATTGTCCTTGGCAAACATGAAATGGATTGAGTATCGGCTACGCTTGCCGACATTACCCCGCCAGATGTTGTGGTTGGAGTACCAGGCCACCATGTCCCGGGAATCGATGATTTCGTTGTTCTCGATGAGATTGTGATTGCTGTACCAGAGACGCAAGCCATCGCCCCGAACGCCGAGTTCATAAGGCTTGGAGCGAATCCTGGTGGTTCGTACAGTGTTGTAGTTGGATTGCTTGAGGTCTACGCCGAAGAGACAATCCGAAATGTCGAGCCCTTCAATCAGATTGTGGTCGCCCCGGACATTGAGGCAGGTGTCATCGCTGTCGTGAGAATCACCGGACCCCTTGAGGTTGAGGCCGCGCAGGACCGAGTGCTTGGCCTCCAGGACAAATACCGTCCCTTTGCCTCCTCCGTCGATGGTGACTTTGCCTTCCCCTTCAATGGTCAGGGGTTTGTCGACCAAGACGGGGCCGGCGTAGACACCGGGCGGCGGGCGCAGTACCGAACCGGGTTCGGCCTGGTCCACCAGAGTTTGAAACCAGGGGATGTCGGTCCGGTTGGGCGCTGACGGACGCAGCGCCTTTTCTGAAGAAGATCCCCAGCTTGCTGCAAGGTTGGGTTTTCCCATTCCTTCCAGCGAGGCGGAGGTGGCTACCGTTGTCGCTCCGATACCGAGTAATAGGCTGGCGCCAATGAGGGGAAGCCGCAGATGGCGGAGCATGAATTAATCTACCTGTCCTTCGCGTAGCTGTTTGCGGCGGATAAGCAGGGCCAGCATCAGGCAGGCGAAGATCACCACCAGCAGACCGTAGCCCCAGTGCGGGTAGGAGAAAGTGGAGAACTGGGCGACCTTGCCTTCACCAAAAACAGTCGGCATGAAGGGTTTTACCGTGAAGGCGCCCCATGGATGCATGTTGTGGCCGAAGAACCACAGCCAGCCGGAATAGGTAATGACGAAGAAAACGGGCAGAAAGGCGGGAACCAGCGCCAGGAGAAGCTGGAAGGGGCGAAATTTGGCGACACCGGCGATGACGATGCCCATCACCACGATCAGGCCGATTATGACAATTTTTGAGATGTTTCGCACATTGTCGCCCCACACCTTGATCTTGTCAGGTTCCTTGAAGAAGGTGCCGGCTTCCTGCATATAGGCCTGAACATGACTTTCCAGATGGCCGAGAGCGAACTGGTCCACGATCATCCACACGGCGACGGCGGAAAATCCTGCTGTCAGGGTGGCCAGACGGGCTTTTCTGGCGGGCATGGCGAAGGCCAGCAGCATGACTGCGAAGAATCCGAAGAAGAACTTGGCGAGAGGTTTCTCGACCGGAGCGCCAGTGGCGATGGGGAACATGCCGACGTAGTGGTTGATGGTGTTCATCTCGTGAACGCAATCCAGACCCTCGGCGCCTTTGTCGACATTTTTCTTGGCATCGGTGATGGGATTGTAACGTTCGTCATCATGGGCGAGATCCTTCTGGATGATCTCATTCGCCATGCGGGTTCCACTGCCGGCGGCCTTGCAACCGTTATAGACACCATCGAAGTGGAAATGGATACGAATGCCATCAGGAAAGGCATCCGCCGGGTAATTGGGGGCGGTCAACGAAACCCACCAGATGGGCGCAAAGTAGGCAACAACGAGGGAAACCAGGGCAAGAAAAGTCAGCCCGGCAACGAGAGTGTTTTGTTTTTTCTGGGTTTGCATGACGCTGTTCTCTGTCAGTGGCCACCGGGTGGCGGCAACAAAGGGTGGAGCAAAGCCCTCTGCCCGTCGGGCAGAGGGTGGTTACCGCTATTTACTTCTTCTTGCCGGCTTTCGGCTTGCACATATTGCCGGGCATTTGCAGGCTGGCCTGATAGGCGGAAATGGAAATCAGCTGATCATTGGTGTACTTCTTGATGATCTTGACCATGTCCGGATTGGCGTTGCGGCGGTGGCCGTCGCGAATTTCGGTCATCTGGCGCAGCAGGTACTTGTAGTGCTGACCGGCGATCACCGGGTAGAACTTGTCTTTGACGCCTTCACCGTTCTTGCCGTGACATTCCAGACATTCCTTTTCATACAGCGCCCTGCCTTCAGCCAGGCGTTTTTCGGTGTCGGCGGGCGGTTTCCAGTTTTTGTCCATGTTGTCGCCCGGCTTGGAGTCGTAATGACCGTGATCCGGAGGAATACACAGGCTTTCAATGTAGGCGGCAACGTCAGCCAGTTCCTGGGCATCGGTCAGGGTGGCGGCGAAGGGGTACATGGTCGGGTTGTCACGCAGACCGGCACGAATGTCAGCCATCTGTTTGATCAGCACCGTTGTGTGCTGGCCGGCCAACTGCGGGAAGGTGCCGTCCGGACGACCGGCACCGGAGGGAAGGTGGCAGGCGCCACAGGTTTCATAGCCTTCTTCGCCGCGCTTCTTGTCACCCTTCTTGGTCAGGGCTTCAACCTTTTCGCCCGCCTGGGCATTCCACTTGTAATCCTTGCCTTCAATACCTTCCTGCTTGGGAGCAGGCGGGGAGGCCATGGCAACGCCTGCACTGAGCAGGCCGATCAAAAGAAGTGATGCTTTCATGTATTTTGTCCTTAAGCAGTATTCCTGAGAGCAACCAAATTATCTCCGGTTGTATATCAGTAATCTTTGATGTAGGTCACTTGAGCGGCAATATGCTGCTACAGAGACTATTTTCGCAGATTATTTCAGAGTGGCGATGTATTTGGCCAATTCCTTGATATCCGCTTCGGAAACGATTTCCATGACGCCCTTCATGGCTGCGCTGTTGCCGTTGGCACGGGCGCCGCTCTTGATGTCGAGCATCTGCTTTTCAACGTATTTGGCATTTTGACCGGCGATTTTCGGGTAATCCGGCATCAGCGGTTTGTCACCCTTGGCGCCGTGACAGGCGGTGCAGGTTTTTTCAGCATACAGCTTGGCGCCATCCGCCAAAGCGGAACCGGACGCCATGACGGCGGCGGCTGCAATCAGAGTCATTACAAATTTCATGGTTATTCTCTCCTGAAATGAAAACGGGGAACAGATTGCCTCTGTTCCCCGGAATTTACCTTAAGTCAGATCAAGTATCTGCTTATTTGGCAACCTTCTTGGCACCGTTCTGCTCAAGGTAGGTCTTGGCGCGCAGACCGAGGTCAGCAGCCTTAACCTGATATTGCCACACTTGCTCGGCCCACAGGTTGGCTTGTTCCCAATCCTTCTTGGCGGCAGCGGCTTCATGCTTCTCCTTGGCACCCTTGATCTTGCCGAGCTGGTCGGTTGCATCTTCGACCATGGCGACTACATCCGGGAAATCCTTGAAGTTCACACTGGTGATGTAACCCACCACGGAGTCGATGACGGCCTGGGTATCGACCACCTTCTTGACCGTAGCCTTGTAGTCAGCTTCGGTGTAACCAGCCTTGGCCATTTCGGTCTTGGTCGGCTTCCAGCCCTTCGGCTTGACCAGCAGGTAACCCATCATTTCCAGGTGCAGGGCAGAGCAGAATTCCGTGCAGTAGTACGGATAGACGCCTTCCTTGTCAGCCTTGAACTTGACGGTCACGGTCTTGCCCGGCTCGATGGAGGCATGAACGTTGTAGGTCGACACGGTGAAGCCGTGGGTTTCGTCCTGGGCACGTTCCAGATTGGTCAGGTGGACGGTGACTTCATCACCAACATCAGCCTCGATGGTTTCCGGGGTGATGTGGGAGCGGATCAAAGTACCATAAACCGTGATCTTGTTGCCCTTCTTCTCGGTGCGTTCTTCACCGGCACGGACGGCGCCCGGATGGGGCTTGTCAGTGCGGGAATCGGTACCGACCTTGTAGCGGACGCCCGGCTTCAGCTTGTCAGCAGAAATTGCCACGGCATAGTGCGGCTCACCCAGCGGCAGAGGCATGTCGTACAGCAACTGCATCTTGTCGTTGGAGATGTCGATCAGTTGGTGGTTCTGCGGATGCAGCGGGCCAACCGGCACGAAGCGGTCGATGGCGAGCTTGTTCAGCGCGACCAGGTAGCGTCCCTTCGGATCCATGGAGTCGCCTTCCATGGTCATCAGGTGACCGATGTTGTAGTGCACGGAGATCTTGTCGAGCACCTTGCCTTCACAGTAGTTCCACTTGGCAACTTGCGAATCGACATAGAGGGAAGTGTAGGCAACGCAAGGCTTGGAGTCGTACTGGGTGTGCAGGGGGCCGAGGCCGAGTTGCACCTGCTTGTCCAGCGCATCCTTCATGCCGATGACCGGCACGCCATACGGATCCTTGGATTCAAACTTGCCGGCCTTGATGGCTTCCTGAATCTTCTCGAAGCTATACACCGAGGTGTGGGTGTCGAGCTTGCCGGATACGATGATGAACTTGCCGTCCGGAGTGACGTCAACACCGTGCGGGGACTTCGGTTCCGGCACCAGGAAGAGGACGCCTTCCTTGGTCGTGACTTCCAGCGGCAGAACCTTGTGACCGTTGATGGTCTTGGCCTTGCCGGCGGCGACCAGTTCGGCGGCCTTCTTCCAGTTGATCACGTGCAGATAGTCGGTGTCCTTGGCGGAGCAACCGGCTTCATACGGTGGACGGCCTTTTTCAATGCCGCCGACGTAGCGTTCTGAACAGAAGGAATTGGTGAACGACCAGCCGTCGGACGGGCCTTTGCCGGCGTCAGACAAGTCCTGCGAGTACGGCGGCAGTTCGAGGGAGAAGGACTTCTTCGGATCGAGACGGCCTTCCTTGCGGTCGAACTTCCAGTAGGTGATGCCACCGCGATACTTCTCGTTGAACTCTTCGAGCGGGTAGAACTTCTTGTTCTCAAGCGGCGAGGCATACTGGGCGGCTTCGATCACGTAGTCGGTATTCGGTGTGACAAAGGCGCCACCGTGCTCCGACTTGAAGATCGGGTTGACGACGATCTGCTTGGTTTCGAAATCGCGCAGGTCGATCACGGCGAGGCGCGGATTGGCCTTGTCGTTGATGAACAGGAACTGGCCATCGTATTCGCCGTTG